>VGFF01000056.1 GCA_016868955.1 Armatimonadota bacterium | reverse complement strand
GCGGCAGGAAGTCCACGACCGTGTCCTCGCTGAAGCGTTCGCGGTCGTCGCCGAGGAGGGGCTCGGCGAGCGCCCGGGCCTCGTCGTCTGGGGCGATGGATGGCACCCCGGCGTCGTCGGCATCGCAGCCGGCCGCCTGCGCGAGTCCTTCCATCGTCCCGTCGTGCTCCTCAGTGTCGACGGCGACATGGCGCGCGGATCGGCGCGCAGCATCCCGGGGTTGAACCTCGTGGAAGCGTTGCATGACAGCCGCGACCTGCTGGACCGCTACGGCGGGCACGCCGCCGCTGCCGGCGTGTCGCTGCCCGCAGATCGTTTGGCGGCGTTCCGCGATCGGTTCGAGGCTGCCGTGCGCGCCCGTGTCACGGATGAGGACTTCGTGCCGCGCGTGGAGATCGACGCCGAGGTCCCGTTCACGGCGATCGACGAGGGGCTGGCGACGGCGCTGGACGCGTTGCGGCCCTATGGTGCGGGAAATCCCGAGCCCGTGCTCGCGGTGCGCAATGTCGCCGTCGCGGATGTCGCGGCGCTCGGCGGCGGCGAGCATCTGCGGCTCCTGCTCACGGACGGATCATCGACGCGCGAGGCCGTGGCGTTTCGTCAGGGCGACCTCGGAGACGTTCTGATGTTCACGCAGGCGCGCGTCGATGTCGCGTTCCGCCTGCAGCGCCGCCTGTGGCAGAACAGAATGCAGATCCAATGCGTCGTCACAGACCTGCGGACGCCGGGCGTCGATCTCGGCGCCGTGCTCACCGACGCACGCGCGCTCGTCAACCGGTTATTCGACCATCGCGCAGACTATCTCGGCGGGCGCGGCCGCGGCGCGGAGGAGGCGACCGTCGTGCGCACGCAACTAGCCGGCGAGAGGTTCGACCATCGCCAGGACGCGATCGGGACCTTGGCGGCCGGCGACGCCGTCACGCTCGTCCGCGAGCCGAGCAACCCGCGCGATCCGCACGCGATTCGCGTCGACGCCGCCGGCGGCGAAAGTCTCGGCTACGTCCCGCGCTGGCTCGCCGGCCGGCTCGCGCCAGAGATCGATCGCGGCGCTCGCTATCGGGCGATCGCCGAACACCTGACGGGCGGCGGCGATGGACCGCGTGGCGTTGATCTGCGTATCGAACGGGTGGAGGCGATCGACGCGCCGGAACGCGGCGAATCCGATCTCGTGCGCCTGGCGCTCGCCGACGACGACGCGACGCTGCTGCGTCGCCTGGCGATTCACGTGTTGCGCGGGCAAGCCCTCGACGAACCGAACTCGGCGTCGGTGCGCGCGGTCTTGGCGGGCGAACGGCGCATCGCGCTCGGACCGCCGGGGAGCGGCCCCTGGGCCGCTCTGGTCGCGGCGGCAGCAGCGCGCGCCGCGCGCGGATCGCCGTCGGTCTTCGTGTTTCCGACCGTCGAGCTGCTCGCACTGCGCGCGCGCTGGTGGCGATCGATGCTCGCTGCGGTCGGTGTGCGGTCACGGACGTTGCACGGTCTGCTTCCGGTCGAAGAGAGGGACGGCGTCCTCGCGGAGCTCGGGACGGATCGCGACGCGTCCGGGGCGCCGGACGTGTTGTTCACGACGGCCGCAACTTGGGAACGGTTCGCCGCCGCCCTCACCTCGCTGCGCAACGCGGCGGTGCTGATCGGCGAGGGATGGACGACGCCGGCGCTACCGCCGTTCGCGCGCGCGCATCCGGGGTCGGTGCTGTGGAACGCTTGGACGACGACGGCAGCGGACGGGTTTGCGGCGGCCGCGCCGCCGCGCGTCCGCACGAACCTGCGCATCGCCGATCGCCGCGGAAGCACCAGCGGGCAGGCGGTGTTGGAAGCGCTGGCGGCTGGCGGGGAGCGGACGATCGCGTTCGCCGCGACCGCCGAGGAAGCGGTCACGGTCGCGTCGGCGTTTCGGAGCGCCGATCCGTCTCGCGCCGACCGCATCGCGTACGACCACGAAGGCCTCCCGCCGCGCGTTCGCGAGACGCTGTACGGCTTGTTGTCCGCCGGGCGTTTGTCCCTGCTCGTCTGCGCCGGTGCGCCCGGTGAGGAGGCCCGAATCTCGGGCGTCCGGCACCTCGTTTGGCTCGCGTTCCCCGACGATTGGCACACGTTCCTGATCCAGGCCGCGTCCGCGGGTCTCGGGCGTGAGGAGGCGACGCTGCACGTCGCTTTCGGTGAGGAGGAGGTCGCCCGTGCCCGGGCACGACTTGAGGCCCGCCACCCGTCACGGAGGGCGTTGGCGGCGCTGTTTCGGGTGTTGCGATCGCGCCCCACACCGATTCCTTGGCCGGACGCGGACCTCGCGGCGGCGGTCGCCGACAATGGCGGACCGGCTCCGGCCGACATCGAGCCGGCGTTGCGGATCCTCGTGGAGGCCGGCGTGGTGCGCATGACGGGCGGCGACGGGGAGTGGCGGATCGAGGTGGCGCCGGCCGATCGCCGCTACGAGCTGCGCGACGCCATCGCCTACGCCGAAGGGGAGTCTTCGCGGGCGGCGTTCGCGTTTGCCGTCGCGCGGCTGTCGCGCGCCGGCGCGGCGATCCTCGAGGCGGCGGCGGGCGTTGCGGGAAGCCCTGTTTCCGATGCAGGATGAGTCAATGGTAGTCCCGGCGCCCCACACGACCGGGGGCGAGATCCATCCCGACATGGCGGATGTGCTCGACCGCATGAAGGACCAAAATCCGGCGGACGTCGATCTCGTCCGCCGCGCCCACCGGTTCGCGACGACGGCCCACGAGGGCCAACGCCGCCACTCCGGCGAGCCCTACGTCCAACACGCCGTCGCGGTCGCGGAGGTTCTCTCCGGACTGCGCCTGGACCCCGTTACGATCGCTGCCGGCTTGCTGCACGACGTACCCGAGGACACTCCGCAATCGCTGGACGCGATCCGCCGCGAATTCGGCATTGACGTGGCCACACTCGTCGACGGCGTCACGAAGCTGGGGAAGATTCAGTGGCAGACGCGCGAGCAGCGGCAAGCCGAGAGCCTGCGCAAAATGTTCCTGGCAATGGCCGCCGATGTGCGCATCATCCTCATCAAGCTCGCTGACCGCCTGCACAACATGCGGACGATCGAGGTCATGTCCGAGGACCATCGCCGGCGCAAGGCCGTCGAGACGATGGAGATCTACGCGCCGCTGGCGAAGCGGCTCGGCATCGGCCAGATGCAAACCGAGCTGGAGGATCGGGCGTTCGAGATCCTCGAGCCGGAGGCCTATCGCGAGATCAGCGACGCCCTGCGGGAGGCCCAGTCGCATCAGGCAGAGGTCTTGCGCGACATCCAGGGAGACCTCCACAGTGAGCTGAATCAGGCCGGCATCCCCGTCGATCGCGTGAACATCAGCGCCCGGCCGAAGCACGCCTACAGCCTCTATCGCAAGCTGCAACGACCGGAGTACCAGGAGCGCGGCCTGTCTGGCGTCTACGACCGCCTCGGCGTGCGCGTGCTGGTCAACGACGTCCGCGAATGCTACTCGTCGCTGGGGATCGTGCACGCGTTTTGGCGCCCGATTCCCGGCGAGTTCGACGACTACATCGCCAGCCCGAAGCCGAGCGGCTACCAGTCGTTGCACACGGCGGTGATCTATCGCGGCACGCCGCTGGAGGTGCAGATCCGCACGCACCGGATGCACCAGGAAGCGGAGCACGGCATCGCGGCCCACTGGCGCTACAAGGAAGGGCGCGCCGCGTCGAAGGATGGGCGGTTCGAGGAGAAGCTCGACTGGCTGCGCCAGCTCCTCGAATGGCAGCAGGACATGCCGGACGCGCAGGAGTTCATGCGCACGGTCCGGTTCGACCTGTTCGAGAACGAGGTCTTCGTGTTCACGCCGAAGGGCGACGTCATCGACCTGCCGAACGGCGCGACGCCGATCGACTTCGCGTACCGAATCCACACCGACGTCGGTCACCGCTGCGTCGGCGCCAAGGTCAGCGGCCGCCTCGTGCCGTTGAGCTACCGGTTGGGCACCGGCGACATCGTCGAGGTCGTCACGTCCAAGACCTCGCCGGGACCGAGGCGAGACTGGCTCAGCTTCGCGGTCACCTCGAACGCGCGCACGAAGATCAAGCACTGGTTCCGCAAGCAGCGCCGGGAAGAGAATCTGTCGCGCGGCCGCGAGTTGTTGGAACGCGAGCTGCGCCGCCTCGGTGCCATCGGTGCGTTGATGAAGACCGACCGGCTCGCGGCCGCCGCCGACCGGCTGCAAATCGACGACGCCGACGACATGCTGGCGGCCCTGGGCAACGGCGATCTGTCGCTTCTGCAAGTGGTGCAGGCGCTGGAGGGCGAAGAGCGGATCATCGCCGATGAGCCGACCGACGCCGACGCCGAAGACACGGGGCCAGCCCCCGCCGGCCGCGCCGCCAAGGGATTGCGCGTTCGCGGCGTCGAGAACGTGTTGATGAATCTCGCCCGCTGCTGCACGCCGCTGCCGGGCGATCAGGTCGTCGGCTACATCACGCGCGGGCGCGGCGTGACCGTGCACCGCGACGACTGCCAGAACGTCGCCTACCTGCGCCATCAACCAGAGCGCATGCTGCAGGTCGAGTGGGAGCCGACGCCCAACGGCACGTACCCCGTGGAGATCGAGGTCGAGGCCGCGGACCGCGTCGGCATGTTGAAGGACATCCTCGGGTCCGTCTCGGACGCGCGGACGAACGTGTTGTCCGTGAACGCGCGCGTCCGTTCCAAGGAACTCATCGGCATAATCAACCTCACGCTGGACATCGGCAACGTAGGCCAGCTGACCGCGGTGATGCAGCGCATCAGGAGGCTGCCTGACGTCTACCGCGTTGAGCGCGTCGTCTCCGGCTGATGCCCCGTCAGTAGGGATCTCCCCACCGACGTCGAAGCACGATCGGATTTCCCGTGCCCATTCGCGGGCGCGACCCGTCGAACGAGGAGGATGCATGGCCGGATTGATGGCGGGCCAGAACGCTCTGATCATGGGCGTGGCCAACCGCTGGAGCATCGCCTGGGGCATCGCGCGGTCGTTCGCGCGCGAGGGTGCGCGTTGCCTGCTCACGTATCAAGGAGAGCGCCAGCTCGACACGGTGACCGAGCTGGCGGGAGAGCTGCCGCACAGCCTCGTGCTGCCGTGCGACGTGACGAAGGATGAGGAGCTCGAGGCCTTGCGCGCGACGCTGGCGGAGCAGGTCGGCCGCGTCGATACGCTCGTGCACAGCATCGCGTTCGCGCGCACGGAGGATCTGCGCGGCGCGTTCGTCGATACGAGCCGCGACGGCTTCCTGCTCGCGCAGGAAGTCAGCGCGTTCTCGCTCGTCGCGGCGGCGCGCGCCGCCGCGACTCTGATGACGAATGGCGGCGCGATCGTCACGTTGACGTTCGCGGCCAGCGAGCGCGTCTTCCCCAACTACAACGTCATGGCCACGGCGAAAGCGTCGTTGGAGTCGTCGATGCGTTATCTGGCGCACGACCTCGGACCTCGCAACATCCGCGCGAACGCGATCTCGGCCGGGCCGATCAAGACCGCCTCGGCCCGCGCCGTCGCGGGGCTCGGCGATTTCGTCAAGGTCTACGGCGAGAAGGCGCCGCTGCGGCGAACCGTCAGCCAGGAGGAGGTCGGCGACGCCGCCGTCTTCCTCTGCAGCGCGCTCGGCCGCGGCGTCACCGGCCAGGTCCTCTACGTCGACGCCGGCTACCACATCATGGGCTTCTGACGTGCACACCGCGGCCCGCGTCGGCCTCTTCCAGGAATCGGTGATCCGCGAGATGACGCGGCTGTGCAACGAGCACGGCGGCATCAACCTGGCGCAAGGGTTTCCCGACTCCGATCCGCCGCGGGCCCTGCTCGACGCCGCGAAGCGGGCGCTGGACGGCGGCAAGAATCAATACGCGATCACCTGGGGCGCGCCAAGTTTCCGTCGCGCGCTCGCCGACAAGATCGCCTCCCACAACGGCGTCACGTACGAGCCCGATCGTCACTTGACCGTCACGTGCGGCGCGACCGAAGCGATGATGGCGACGATGCTCGCGATCATCGATCCCGGCGACGAGGTCGTCGTCTTCGAGCCGTTCTACGAGAACTACGGTCCCGATGCCGTCATGTCCGGCGCGACGCTGCGGTTCGTGCCGCTCGACTTGCGCCGACCAGAGATCCCGTTCGACCGCGAGGCGCTGCGGGCCGCGTTCGGCCCGCGCACGCGCGCGATCATCGTCAACACGCCGCACAATCCCAGCGGCAAGGTGTTCACGCGCGACGAGCTCGGCTTCATCGCCGAGCTGTGCGAGCGTCACGATGCTCTCGCGATCACCGACGAGGTCTACGAGCACATCCTCTACGACGGCGCGCGGCACGTGAGCTTGGCGTCCCTGCCGGGCATGGCCGAGCGGACGGTCGTGATTAACTCGATGAGCAAGACGTTCAGTGTCACGGGCTGGCGCGTCGGTTGGGCCGCCGTTCGCGATGCGGAGATCGTGACCGCCATCCGTCGCGCCCACGACTTCCTCACGGTCGGCGCGGCCGCGCCGTTGCAGGAAGCTGGCGTCGTCGCGATGGCCTTCCCGAAGAGCTACTATGACGAGATGGCGGCGAGCTACGCCGTGAAGCGCGATCGCATGCTCGGCATCTTGCGCGGCGTCGGTCTGCAGGTCGTCACACCGCGCGGCTCCTACTACATCATGACCGAGTTCGCGGGCTTCGGGTTCGACGACGACGTCTCGTTCGCGCGCCACCTCGTGACCGACATCGGCGTCGCGACCGTGCCGGGCTCTTCGTTCTTCCAGAACGGCGGCGCCGGGCGGCGCTACGTGCGATTCGCATTTCCGAAGCGGGAGGAGACGCTGCGCGCCGCCGAGGAGCGCCTATCGCGCCTCCAGCCGCGTGGGTGAGCGGTGGTTGAACGAGGAATGGGGGAGTCCGGGGATTGGCGCGCCTGGCGGCGCGAGTTCCCGATCTTCGAGCATACGATCTACCTGAACGCGTGCTCGCTGGGCCCGCTCGCGCGCCGCGTGCGGGCGGCGGCGGTCCGATTCCTCGATCTGTGGGGCGCGCACGGCGCTTCCGCTTGGTACGAGGTGTGGCTTGGCGAGATTCAGGCGCTGCGCGCCGCCGTCGCACGGCTGATCGGCGCCAAACCCAGCGAGATCGCGATCCTGCCTTCGGTTACCGACGCGCTGCGCGTGGTCGCGAGCGCGACGGCGGACCGGCGCCGGCCGGCGATCATAAGCGCCGACCTCGACTTTCCGACAGTCCCCTACCAGTGGCTGAGCCGTCCCGGCGCCGAGGTGCGCTTCGCGCGGTCGGCCGACGGGACGACCGTCTCGCTGGACGCGTACCGCGCCTGTCTCGATGACCGCGCTTCGCTCGTCGCGACGTCCCACGTCTTCTTCCTGTCGGGGCGGATCCAGAACGTGCCGGTGCTGGCGGCACTGGCGCACGAGCACGGCGCGTACCTTCTCGTCGACGCGTATCAGGGGTTGGGGCAGGTGCCGTTCGACGCGCCGTCCAGCGGCGTCGACTTCCTCATTAGCGGCGGCTTGAAGTGGCTGCTCGGCGGACCGGGCATCGTCTACCTGTACGTCCGCGAAGCGCTGCACGAGCGCCTCGATCCGCAAGGGTCGGGCTGGTTCGCGCACGGCGATCCGTTCGCGTTCCACGCTGAGGCGTTCGCGCACGCGCCGGATGCGCGCCGGTTCGAGGGCGGCACGCCGGCCGTCGCCGCCGTCTTCACCGGCCGCGCCGGTCTTGACATCGTCAACGAGATCGGTCCGGCGCGCTTGCGCGCGCGTCAGGTCGAGCTCGTTACCGACCTCGTCGCGAAGCTCCGTGCCCGCGGCTGGTCCCCGCGCGTGCCCGAGGATCTTGCCGATCACGCGGGCATCGTCACCGTCCCGATGGAGGACCCGCGCGCGGCCGTCGCATTTCTCAAGGAGCGTTCGATCGTCACCGACAGCCGACCCGGCTTGTTGCGCATCTCGCCGTACTTCTTCAACGAGCCCGCCGATCACGACGCGGTCGTCGACGCGCTCGACACCTACCGGCGCGGCGCCGGCGCGGCCGCGACGGGCCGATGAGGGCGCTGTTCCAGCGCGTGACGCGTGGCGCTGTTCGCGTCGACGGCGCGGTGGTCGGCGAGATCGGCGCCGGTGCCGTCGTGCTCCTCGGCGTGCGCAAAGGCGATAACGACGAAGACGCCGCGTTCCTCGCGCGCAAGGTCGCGAACCTGCGCGTCTTCCCGGACGATGCCGGAAAGCTGAATCGATCGGTGATCGAAGTCGGCGGCGCGGTGTTGTCGGTGTCGCAGTTCACGTTGTACGGCGACGCGCACGGCGGCAACCGGCCGAGCTTCATCGCCGCGGCCGCACCCGACGAGGCGAACCGCCTGTACGAAGTGTTCAATGCCGGCTTGGCCGCGCTCGGTGTGCCCATGGCACGCGGCCAGTTCCGGAGGATGATGCAGGTCGAGATTCACAACGATGGCCCGGTCACGATCTGGCTGGACACCGAGGAGTTGCGCACATGACGGAGTGGAACGCCCAGCAGACGGAAGCGGCGGTGCGGCTTGCGTTGCAGCGCTGCGACATCACCGCGACCGAGCGCGACGTCACGGCCGCGGCGGCGCAGCTGCGCGCGGTCTTGACGCGGTTGGCGCCGTTGGACGCCGTCGCCGTGGAAGCCGAGGAGCCGATCGATCTCGATTGGACGGCGTTGCGGTGACCGCGTCGGGGAAGCCCGGCGGGACGGCGAAGCGCCAAGGCCGCGCTGCGGAGCACGCGCTCGATCTGCCGTTGCGCGCGTTGGCGCAGCGGCTGTGGCAAGGGGAGATCCGCTCGGTCGACGTCACGCAAGCCGTGCTCGATCGCGCGCGGCGCGAGAATGGGCGACTGAACGCGTTCCTGTCGATAGACGAAGAGGGGGCGCTTGCCGCGGCGCGGCGCGCCGATGAGATGCGCCAGTCCGCCGGCGCGCGCGGGGCGTTGGGCGGGGTTCCGCTCGCGCTCAAGGATCTGATCGGCGAAGCCGGCGCGCCCTTCACGTGCGGCTCGGATCTGCGGCGGTCGGTGCGCGCGACCGCCGACGCCGATGCGACGGCGCGACTGCGCGCCGCCGGCGCGATCTTCATCGGACGGACGAATCTGCATGAGTTTGCGTACGGCATCTCCAACGAAAATCCGCACTTCGGGCCGGCGCGCAACCCCTGGGACCCGAGTCGCATTCCCGGCGGATCCAGCGGCGGCAGCGCCGTCGCGGTCGCGGCCCGCGTCGTGCCGGCGTCGCTCGGAACCGACACCGGCGGCTCGATCCGCATCCCTGCGGCCCTCTGCGGCATCACCGGCCTCAAGCCGACGTACGGGCTCGTTTCGTGCGCGGGCGTTTATCCGCTGTCGCCGTCCCTGGACCACGTCGGGCCGATGGCACGGTGCGTCGATGACCTCGCGTTGCTGCTGGAGATCCTCGCCGGACCCGCTGCGGTTCGCGGCTACGCTACCGCCACTGATCTGCGCGGGGTGCGCATCGGCCTGCCGCGTCCGTACTTCTGGGAACAGCTCGGACCCGGCGTCGGGGCGGCTGTCGAGGACGCTGCGCGCGCCTTGTCGGCGCTCGGCGCAACCGTCCGCGACATCGGGCGCGACTTCGGCCCGGCGTCGTCGGCCGTGGCGACGGCGATCCTCATGGTTGAGGCGGCAACCGCGCACCGCGATGCCGTGCGCGCGCACCCGCAACGGTATGGCGACGACGTGCGGGAGCGGCTCTACGTCGGATTGGCGTTGCCGGGCGAGCGCTACGTGCGGGCGAAGCAGGCGCGGCGGGCGCTGATCCGCGACCTCCGCCGTACCATCTTCGAGGACGTCGATCTCTTGTTGACGCCGACGACGCCGGAGGTCGCGACGCCGATCGGCAGGGAGACGATCGAAGTCCCGGGCAAGCCGTTCAACACGCGCGCCGCGATGACGCGCTTCACGAATCCGTTCAATGGTCTCGGGTTTCCTGCGCTGTCCGTGCCCTGCGGCGTCGCGCGCGGGCTTCCGGTCGGCGCGCAGATCGTCGGCCGGCCGGGCGAAGACGGCTTCGTCTTGCGCGTTGGCGCGGCGTACGAGCGCGCGCGCGGCCCGTTTCCGGCTCCCTCGTAAGGAATCTCGCTTCGATCCGATCGGATGATGGGCGCGGCGGCAGCGGCGCGGTATTCATCTTTCATGGGTTCCGTGCGGCAGATCGCCGAGATCTATGAGCACGCGCTGCGGCACGGCGCCGCGACGGTGCGTGCGTTCGAAGCCGTCGGCAACGACACGGCCGTTCCGGGGTCATTCGTTGCCGAGATGGAGACGGAGTCGGCGCGCTTCGAGATCGGCGCGCTGCTCTCCGATCTCGAGATCCTCTTGGGGTGCCCGTTGACTGTTAGCCTGCGGCGCGGTCCCCGCGGCCGCGTCACGTATCGCATCCTCCGCGAGCCGGCCCCAGCATCGACAAGCTGAGGCGCTTCCTTAGCGGATCCCGCGAATCTCTCCCTCGGGCCCCAGGTCGATCTGCCACGCGTTCGGCTGCGCCGGCAACGCCGGCATCGTCATAATCTCTCCCGACAACACGAGCACGAATCCCGCACCGCCGCGCACCGCCGCGTCTCGCACCTGCACCGTGAATCCGGTGGGCGCGCCGCGGCGCTTCGGATCGTCGGAGAGCGAGTACTGCGTCTTCGCCATGCAGATGGGCAGGTTGCCGAAGCCGTTCGCTTGCGCTTCCTCGAGACGCTTCTTCGCCTTGTCCGCAAACGCGACGTCGGCCGCGCCGTAGATCTCCTTGGCGACGGCGCGGATCTTATCGGCGAGCGGCGCGTCCGTGGCATAGACCGGATTGTGGGTCGGCGCGGGTTCCGCCGCTGCCGCGAGCACCTCGCCGGCGAGCGCGACCGTGCCTTCGCCGCCGCGCCCGAAACCCTCCGAGATCGCCGCGCGCGCGCCAGCTTCGCGCGCCGCCGCGACGACCGCGTTCAGCTCCACTTCCGTGTCCGTCGGGAACCGGTTGACGCAGACGACCGGATGCAAGCCGAGGCGCCGTACGATGCCGATGTGGTGCGCGAGGTGCGCCGACCCCGCCGCCAGCGCGCCGAGGTTTTCCTCGCCCAGCTTCTCCAGGGCGATCCCGGCCTGATACTTGAGGGCTCGCACCGTCGCGACGAGCACGGCTACTTGCGGCCGCGGACCGCCGTGGTGGCCGACGATGTCGACGAACTTTTCGGCGCCGAGATCGGAGCCGAAGCCGGCTTCGACGACGACGTACTTCGCGAGCTTCCGCGCCAGCCGCAGCGACACGATCGAGGTCGTGCCGTGGGCGATGTTGCCGAACGGGCCGGTGTGCACGAACGCCGGGCCGCCTTCGACCGTCTGCACGAGGTTCGGCAACAGCGCTTCCTTCAGCAGCACGGACATCGGGCCCGTCGCGCGCAGATCGGACGCGCGGACGAGCGCTCCGTCGACCGCCGGCCCGACGATGATCCGGCTCAGGCGCTCCCGCAGATCGTCGAGATCGCGCGACAGCCCGAGGATCGCCATGACCTCCGACGCGGCGGTGATCGCGAACGATTCCTCGCGCGCGGCGGTGCCAAGGCCGACAACCGCCTGCCGCAACGAGCGATCGTTCATGTCGAGGACGCGCTGGTGCGCGATGCGCCGCGTGTTGAGCTTCGGCGACTTGTTCCAGTACAGGTGGTTGTCGATCAGGGCCGACAGCAAGTTGTTCGCGGCGGTGATCGCGTGGAAGTCGCCGTTGAAGTGCAAGTTGATGTCGTCGGACGGCTCGACGGTCGACTTGCCGCCACCGGTCGCGCCGCCCTTCATGCCGAAGACGGGTCCGGCCGACGGCTCGCGCAAGCAGGGGATGACGTTGTGGCCGAGCCGTCGCAGTCCCTGCGAAAGCCCGATCGTCGTGACCGTCTTGCCTTCGCCCGCCGGCGTCGGATTGATCGCGGTGACGAGGATCACGGTGCCGTCGGCGCCGCGCTCGCGGGCCGTCAGCGCTTCCAGGCGGACCTTCGCTTTGCTGCGGCCGTATCGCTCGATCTCATTCTCGGTGAGGCCGACTTCGGCGGCGACTTCTTGGATCGGGCGCAAGGACATCGTCACGTTTCTCACTCCAACAATAGACTCGCGAACGACACGAGGCCGCCCGCGGGGTCCGGCGCTTGCTCATAGTGAAGGAGGTGTCCGCGCCGGTGCTAGGGCGCGCAGCGGGGTGTACACGGCCGGAGACGCTTCGATACGACACGGATTGCCGTCGCCGGTGACCGTGCGCCAAAACGCTTCCGCGTCTCCGGCGACGATCGTTTCGAAAACGCGCGCATCGGCCGCGCGAGTCTCGTGCGCGGCCTCCTCTGTCACCGGTTCAGCGTCGCCGAAGCACGGGCCGACGTGGCTGAAGTCCACGCTCTCCAGCACGCCGACGTGCCCCGCCGATGAGGCGACGCCGCCGCGCGGCAGGTCGATATGCGGCGCGATCGCGCCGCGCGCGCGTGCGCCGGTCAACCGCCCGCGATCGACGCGCGCGGAGTACATGTCCATCGCCCCGCGAAGCTCCGCCGGGTCGTTCGGGTAGCTGTGCCCGGCGTGGTGGGGCGGGCGCAGCGCCGCGTCCCGATATGGGGTCTCGGTGGCGCGCCGGCGCCGCTCGAACGTCGGACTGTCCAGCAGCCCCTGTTCGCCGAACAGTGCCACAATCCGCTCGAGGTCGGCCTCCGGCAATGTGTCCCCGGTATGCGTCGCGTAGGCCAGGCGCAGCTGCTCGGCGGTGCGGTCGCCGTCGAGCAGTGCGGCGACGAGGTAGAATCGCCGCGAGACCAGGACCGCGTTGTCGGGCACGCCTTCGAGGTCGCGGACGCGGACGACAGTACGCCCTTCCCGCGTGATGGTTTGCGCGTCGACGCGCCGGAGGAGGGGCAGCGTGGTCACGGGGCGTCGAGGACGATCTCCAAGCGGCGGTTGATCCTCCCCTTGTTCTCCGTCTTGGTGATGCGCAGCGTTCCGATCTCAGACGTATCGCGGACGTGCGTTCCGCCGTCGGCCTGTGCGTCGAATCCGGCGATCTCGACGACGCGGATGACGTCCAGGTGAGCCGGGACCAAGTTCTTCGCGGTACGAATCAGGTCGTGCCGCTCGAACTCTTCGCGCGGCAACGATCGCGACGTGATCGCGAGCCCGCGACCGATGACTACGTTCGCTTCCTGCTCGATCGCCGCGACGCGCTGCGGGTCGAGGTCCTCCAGCGCGAAGTCCATGCGCGCGCGATCGGGATAGATCTGGTTGCCGGTGACCGTCTCGCCGAACAGGTGATAGACGACGCCGCACAACACGTGCACCGCGGAGTGGTAGCGCATGATGCCGTATCGTCGCGGCCAGTCCAGCTCGGCGGTTACGGGGCCGACCGACAGCGCACCGTCGAGCTCGTGCCAGATCTCGCCGGCTTCCTTCGCATGCTTGCGGACCGCAAACGCGTCGGTTGCTCGCCGCAGGACGCCCCAGTCCTCGAGCTGGCCCCCGCCGCCGGGGTAGAAGAGCGTGTCGCTCAGCCGCACCCGGTTGCCCTGGGACGCTTCCACCCAGGTGTCGATCGTGCGCGCGTACCCGTCGCGAAGATAGAAGGGCTCGCTCAAGCCGATTCGTCGCCGCGGCGGATGCCGTCCTTACCCGAGAACTCCGCCAGCAGCCCTTGCTCCAGTTCCTTGGTGACCTCC
>VGFF01000055.1 GCA_016868955.1 Armatimonadota bacterium | reverse complement strand
CGCTCGGGCGTGCCTATGTCGCCTGTATAGCGAAGCGTTCCGAACGGCCCTTGCTCGCCGATCTGGTTGACAAGGGCGGATTCGCGCACCGCCTCCTTGTTGGCCGCGCCCTGCGCGGCTGCCGTCGCGCCCGGATCAGGCGCGGGCGGCGGCGACGGACTTCTTTTGCCCATGGCCGTAATCACCGTATCTATGGTTGAACTCACGCCGAAGCATGGAGCAAATGACCGCGTGCGAGTTGTGTCCGAACTGGTGCCGCAACACCGCCTCTTGCTTCATGCCGATGCCTTTATTGAACCGAATCGCCCGCTCGTTCGCGTGCGGGATCGCGACCCATACCTTGTTGGCGCCCCATTCGAAAAACGGTATCGCGAACAGCGCCCTTATGATACCGCGCGTCGCCCAAAGCGGAGAGGCGGCCGCCATGCTCGCCTGCGCCGTCAGGGCGGCCGGCTGCCAATCATGAAAGATGACGACCGCATAGAGCCGCGCCGAGGCCGAGAGGCCGGACGCAACCCCCACCGCCAATGACGGCCCGAACGACTTGCCGACGCCAACGTGTGGTATGCGGCTGGCAACCCACTCGACAGCGGCGTTTTGGTCGCAATCGCGCACGAGAACGGGCATCAGACAAAGTGTCCAACCTCATAGAGGTAATCGACGGCGATGATGCTCGCGCGCGTCGTTTGGGTTGACACGCGCGACCGCAGGCTGGCGGCGCGCCCTATGCCGGATACTCCGTCCCACTCGGCGTTGACCTCGTCGCCGCCCCACACGCCGCTGTCCCAAGTCGCCGAATCCCAAACGCCGCCGCTGACGTCGCCCGCCGAAACGAAAGAGGCGACCGTATCGATCTTGTAATCGATGTTGAGGTCGTGCGCGATGGCGACAATGCCATCCACCTCAAGAATGGGTCGGCAAAGCGCGAACAGCTTGATGTGCGACGGGTCGCGAAAATCGGTAAACGCCGGCACGACATCGGCGGCGATCGACGTGCCGTTGTCGCTCGTCCCCCTGTCCGCGATGTAAACCTTGCCGTCAGTACCGCCGAAGTAGGCCACGCCATTCAGCAGACCCCAGCACCGGGCGTTCATGCCGGTGAAGCGGCACGGCGCGCGCGTTATCGTGTTGAATACGTACTGATGAAGCGTCGCCGCTGATGTTGGGATGTTAACCAGAAGCCACTGCCCGGCCGGGTATATGAATGGCTGCCAACCGAAGTTGGCGCCGTAGGCGACGACCGCGTCGGCGAATTGCTTGTCGATCTGTTGGGAGACGGCGATTTGCGGTTGCTGGCTCTTGTCCGTTTGCAGCGCGGACATCGGCAGGAAACCCGTCTCGGTAATGATTAGGAGATCGCCGGCCGCCTCGATCAGGCACCGGCGCCCGATGGGCTTTCCGATCCGGTAGTTGCCGACTAGGGACCACGTTGACGCAGACGCGGGGTCAATTCCGGCATAGACGATGGCCTCGCCCTCCGACGTGACGAATACGGCATAATCCTCCGGTCCGGCACCGCCGTCGCGCGTCCAGGTTCCCATCGCCATGACGTAGCCGCCGAGGTGAGCGACGCCTTCAAGAAAGAACTGGGCGAAAGCGCCGCCAATGGCGCGCGCGCCGCCGTACCAGAACGACAACGAGTTGATCTCGCCGACGAATAGGCGTTCCTTGAACGCATTGCACCAAATGAGGTTGGCGACCGTCGGTCCGGTGATTGTCGTGTTCGCCCAAGCCGCGCCATTGTACGTGCGCGGCGTATCGGCGCCGTTGCACATGAACAAGTATTGCGTGCCCGACGAGCCGAAGTTCAGGTGTTGCCACCGGTTGTTGGCGAGGCCGCTGAGTGCCGCCGCACCGACGGCGCCGGCGGAGGTCACGTCGTAAATCTTGCTGTCGGCGGCCGCAAACATCTTGTTCGACGCAAGGCCGTTGTAGATGAGAAGCGAATCGACGTTTCCCGTCATCCCCGTGGCATGAGACGAATAGCCGCGCCGCGTGGTGATCTTCGACGTGCCCGGGAACCAATTGTCCATGACGACCGCGTCCGTTATGGGCATGTCGGCGATCGCATCGCGCGTGTTCCAGCCGCCGACGGGCGCCGACACCCGGCGCGAGCGCTCGATGACTGGTTGTGCCTGTACGGCCGGGCGTTGCAAAAGCATCAAAGCATCCAATCGCCTTCAGGGACGATGAAGCCGCGCCTGACCTCTCCAAAGTCCGCGTCGCCGTCCATGCTCAAAGTGCGTCGCGGCCCATCGTTCATGAGACGCTGCCGCACCTCGGCTTCATACTTGGAATAGTCGGCCTGCCAGGTCGCAAAGCCGCGCGACTGCTTGTAGCGCCAAATGATGCCGAGCCTAATGAGCTCCTCGGGAAGCACGCCAACGTCGGAATCGGTCAGCCAGTCCGATTGCGCGGTGCCGCCGGAGGATTGGCAAAACGTGTTCTTGACGTAGCCGAATGCAAACGTGTCGCCGGCGGACGGCACGGGATTCAACAGGATCGCGTCGGCGCGCTGGGTAAAACTGTCCGTCGCCGGCGAGGTCGTCCATCCCTTGGTCTGCTGCCATTCCTGCGGCGTCAGCGGGCCGACGAATGGCCTATGCCGCGAGCGGTTCCAGAACGTGCCCGGTATGAAGTGCGAGAAGTCAGACGGAAGGATGCTTGTTTGGGTCTCGGTCGCCACGCTGGTAAAAGTACGCTCGGCGCCAAGCAATTGATGCCAGCCGCGCCGGAGAAGCGAACGTGCCTCCTCGCGCGCCAGGAGCAGAAGCCGGCGCGCGTCTACCGACGTTTGCCCGACGATCGCGGATGGATGGGCAATGCCGATCTCGGTCGCGGCGTCCTGGCACAAGGAAAGAAGCGTCATCCGGCGGCTCCTTTTGCCGCATCTTGCGGCTTCGCGCGCGTCGGACGATCTGTCGATAGCGCGACGACGGCCTTCTTGAGCTCGGAAATTTCCTGAGCCATCGTCTCAATCGTCCGATCCTTCTCCACCATCGCCTTGGCGACCACGGCCTCGCCTTCGCGCGCCAACAGAAATGCACGGGCGTTCTCCCGCAAGCCGCGCCACCCCATGCCGACGCGCTCGCCGTCGGCGTCCGTGGTCGCGGCCAAGTCCTCGACCGTCTTGATGTGCAGCATGCGCAGGCGCTCGGCCATGGAGCGGTTGACGCCCGGCCAGGCGGACAGCGGCGTCCCGTTCAAGGGTTCCTCCTGTCCTTTCTTCCAGGCTTCGTAAGCCGGCCGAATCAGCTGGTAGACCGCCGGGCTTGAGCGTTCGAGTCGGTGCATCTTCTCGCGGGTTGTCGATCCGTTCGACCCCTTCTTGACGTATTCGACCCAATCGACGGCGCGCATTTGCGGGTCGGACGGCGCGCGCTTGCCGGACGGGGATAAGACCTCCTCGTAAATCGTCTCGAATGAGAGCACGGCGATGTGCGGCGTAGTCGATTCGCGCGCTTCGGTGTCAGTGGCCATTGGCAATCACTCCGTTGGGCTTGGCCGCCGACAATTCGGCCGCCACCTTGCAGTAGTGCTGTAGAAACCCGTCTCCGTGCAGGCGAAGATCAATTCGCTCGTCGGTATCGTCCAGCGGAGGCTCGCCGGCGGCCTTGGACGACCGCTCCAAGAGCGCCAGGTTTTCGACGAACCCGCGCGCGACGGCGATCCAAGTCGCCGAGGTGCGGAACCAACGATCGCCACAACGGACCTCGGTCTCGTCCTGCCGCGCGCCCGAATGCAGCCCGGCGTGCTGCCCGCCGGCGGCGTCGAAAGAGCAGTCCATGCCGTGGATGGACATTCGCCGATAACCCTGAGTAAACAGCACGTTGACCGCCCGGCATCCTACGGACCCGCCGCCGCAGATCATGAACCCGTCGGGGTCGATCTCGGTGAGTATCTGTAGAGATTCCTCGGTGTTGACCGGGTGCCACAAGCGCACGTCGTGGTCTTTCAGCTGCGTCACGAGGTCCGGGTGTACGGTGGACGCCAACCAGTACGAGGTTTGCGGGTTCGGGCGCCTGGTGAACGCGCATTTGTGCACGCGTGGATCGACCTCGATATGGGCGTCCGGCACGACGCCGCGCTCAACCAGCCAATCATGGGCGCCGGACACGGTGACAAGAAGGGCGCCGGTCATGGCGCGCTCGATCGGAATCGCCGTCCAGGTGTCGCGGAGCGACGGACCGTAGCAAGCGATGATCGCGCGGCGGTCGTGTCGCGGGTGTTCCGACAGGCGCGCCGATACGCGCTCGCAATTAGCGCGTGCCTGCTCAAGACGAACGTCGTCGGCGACGGCGCCGCGCACGCGGAGCTCGCCAACCGCGACAATCGGCTGAACGACGGCGGCGAGTTCGCCCTTGCCCTCGCACCATTGGACGATGCGGAACCACTTTTCCAGCGCCGCGCGCCACCACGATGGCGCCTCAACGATCAAGTGCGCGTTGCGCCCGTCGGCTAGATGCTTTATTGCCGGCCGCGTCGCGATGTTCAAAAAGACGGCCTTGCCGGCCAGCGCGGCGATATGTTTCAGGACATCATCCAGGCATTCCGGCTCGACATGCTCCAGAACGTCCGTGCAGACGACTACGTCCGCCTTCTCTGGTGCCGCGTCCTTGCCGGGGATGGCGGGGTCATACTCGCGCATCCATTCCGGCGCGCCGAGCTCGGCCCGCAATGTTCCTTGGCCGCAACCATAATCAAGCACGTTCTCCGCCGCGCATGTTTGGCGCAGGGCGCGGACGGCCTCGGCCCAGCGCGCTCCGCCGGCGCCGTAGTGGCCACGAGCGTGCAGCGCGATGTTAAGGGCGCGATAGTATTCCGTGATGAGCATGATTGTCAGGCCAAAGCGGGGCGGCTCGCACCGCCGCCCCGCACGATGGTCAATACTACAACGTCGCTGCGCGCCTCACTGTCGGATACGCCGCCACGGCCCCGACGGCGCTCACGCCGCCGGCGGACGCCGCGCTCCCGAGAACGACGCCCTGGATCATCTGCGACGTAACGGCGTCGTCTAGGACGCCGGCCGTCGCGGTGATGTAGAGCGCCACGGCCACGGCACACGACGCGGCGGCCCGGATCGTCGGGTTGCCGCGCGCCATGACCCATCCGTGATCGCCCGCCGTGAAGGCGACTTGCGCGAATCCAATCTGGTGATTGGACTTGCTCAGCGCCTCCGTGATCGGCGCGGCGTTGCCGTTCGCCTTGATCGCGACCGTGTCGTACTGCGTGATCGCGATGGACGCCAGGACAAAGACCCAGTCGTTGCCGGAATGGTCGGTGTAGCGATCGAGCTTGCTGAACGCCCGGCCGTCCGTCAACGAGCTGAGCGTCGCCGACGTAAGTGCTCCGATGAGAGATGTCATGTTGTCCTCCCTAGGCCGCGTCGATGAGAACGCCCTGGAGAGAGCGGTTCGAGCAGCACAGATTGCCCATCCAGAACAGCGGGATGGTGACGGCATCCTGGTTGACGGACATCTTCTCGTCGCTCCGGGACCAGTTCGCGTCGCGATGCACCACAAGCTCCAGATAGTCCGTGTTGATGAAGTACATCTTCTCGGCCGTCGTGCCGAAGTTGGTATTGGAGTCGAAGATGACGTCAGCCGTCACGAACTTGAGAGCCTGGAAGCCGGTCGTCGCGCGATCGTCGCTTGCATAGCGCTGCAAGTCTTGCACCGATTCCCAGTAGACCGCGAAGAAATCGTGCGATGACACGATGATGTCCGGCTTGTCGTTGCCGCGAACCAGGGAAAGCCAGATCGCATTCATGTCGCCCCTGATCGTGGACTTGGTCCACGCCCCGGAGCCCGCCATCTCGCGGAACTTGTTTTGCCAGAACGTATATGTCGAGGAGTTGATCCCGCCGACCGTGCCCGTTCCGGCGTTCTGGATGATGTGCGCCAGCCCACCCATTTGGTTGGCGAGCGCTCCGTCGGAGTAGATGTCAACGCTCGTCTTGTTCGCAGCGGTGCGAAAGGCGTTCTTGACGCGCGCCTCCGCGAGATCGATGAGCTGATTGCGCCCGCTGTTCATGCGCAACTCGCGTCCGGACGCCGTGATGTGCACCGCCGCCTGGACCCAGTCGAACTTGGCCGCCGACATAACCTCGGAGGCGTCGATGTTCAGCGCGTCGTAGCCGGAATAGCGCTGATATGTTGCGTTCTCGGCATAGTCGAGCGGCTTCACGATCTCATAGCCGCCGTCCTTGATGCTGATTCGTCCTTTCCGCTTGAGACGGTTGTAGAGGGCGTTGTGCGTGCTCACGTTGTCGGCCACAATTGTCGTGTGGTCGCGCAACGTCGTCGTCACCATTTCGGTGAACGTGCTGTTTGCCGATGGCATTGGATATCACCTTTCAGGCGGTTTGCGCCCGTTGGTAGCCGCGTTCGAGACTGTCGCGCAGCGTCTGTCCCGGCTGGGACGTCGCGCCGGCCTTGCTCGTGACGTTGGTCTCGGCGATCCGTCTGGCCTCTGACGCGCGGGTCTTCGCTTCCGCGAGTCGCTTGGCCTCCGCCGCCTGCTTTTCCGCTTCGAGCACGCGCGCGCGCGTCGTCGGATTGGCGTAGACGGCCATGTCATACGCTTGGGCGAAATCAGCCGCCCTGCCGTTCTTCAAGAGGAGGCCGATGTCATTCGCCACCTCGTCAAAATGCGGCCGGAGCGGGTTGCCGTTGGCGTCCTTTTCATCGGCGAAGGCGTTGATCGCCGATTGGATCGCGTCGAGACGCGTCTGTTGCGAGGCGCGGTCGAACGCTTCGAGCCGGGCCTTGACTTGCGACAGCTCCCTGCGTGTTTCGGCTACATACGGGTCAAGTTCCGCGATGTTTTCAGACGGTTTGGCCAACTGTCCAAGGTCGATGCCCCACTGCTCCGCTGTCCTGCGGATCAAGTCGAGCTTTTGCTGCGGGCTCCCGACCCGGAGCACGTAGGCAGCCGGAAGCAGCGCCTCGACCACCTGAGCGGGTGTCGCCCGCTCGGCGCGAATCATTGCCTCGTATGGTGCCAGCGCGCGACCGATATCGTCCGCGAGCTTCGCCTTTTCGCCAAGCTGGCCGTGGAGATCGTCGATGCCCTTGCGCATCTCGGATTCCCGTTGCGCGATGTAGGCGCGCAAACCGGGGTCCGCCTTGCGAAAGAGATCGTGCTTTTCCGCCGCCCACGACTTCGGAATGTCAATTTCCGCCGTCGCCGGCTTCGCGGGGTCCGGGGTGTCAGCCGCCGGGGTGAGTTCTGTCTTGTCCTGGTCCGCCGCCGGCGCCGCGCTCTTGGCAAAGCGCCCGTCCGGCCCGCGCGCGGGTGCGTCCGAGGCCGTCTTTGGAGCGGCCTCTTCGGCAGGCGCGGCGGGCGGCGGCGATTCTGGCGCATCCGCCGGAACGGCCGGCGGCGGTTCGGTGTTCATGCGGTCCCATACCGCGCCCATGGTATCGGTCATGCTGGGTCCGGTTTCGGCGTCATCGGCCATTGCGGAGCTCCCTCTGGAGATGGGTCAATTGCGGATCGGGATCGTAGGTTGTCGGCCGGGCCGGCCTGTCATCGGCGAGCGGGAGCCCGTGCTTCCGAGCAAATCGTTCATTGTGGTATTCGGCCTTGAACTCGGTCGGATCGACCTCGCGGCAGTGGCCGCGCTTCAAGTCCTCGCGGCGCGCCGCCCGCCCTTCAATCCATCCGGTGCCGAGCGGCGATCGGTAGCCCGGCAGGTCGCGCCATATATGCACGCCGCCCTTGGGCGCGGCCCTATGTTTTTCGACCAGCTTGCCGTTGCGCAGCACGTAAGTCGTCATGTCACGGTCCGCTCAGTAGCATGAGAAGCGTCGTCTCGTCGTCGTCCAGCATGCGCTCATATATCTCAAGCAGGGCTTCGGCGGCCCTGAGATCGCGCGCCAATGCCGCAAAGTCTATCGCCGCCGCCGGAGGCAGCGCCATATCCGAGCCGGTCTTGACGTGCGGCGCCACGGCCGCCTGCAATTCTTTGACGGCGACCGGCGGCGATTCGGCCTCGCGCGCCTCGCCAATGATTTCAGCGTAGGCGCGTTCGAGCTCTCGCCGCAGGTCGAGTTCGTCATCGCGGGACCATTCGAGTCCCTTGCGGCGGAGCTCGCCACGGCGATACGGGAGCCATCCGCCACGCAGCGCCGTCGCCTCGGTCCCGCCGCCCGTGGTGCTGAGCGGTGCCGGCACGGTCAGGACGTCAACGTCGCCGATGTTGTTCGTCCCCGCCGCGAGGCCGCCGACCTGTACGACGCGCAGCGCCCCGGAGCCGTTTATGCTGAACGGGATATAATCGCCGTCCGCCGCATGCGGGGTGCCGGAATCCTGGCGGACGCCGAGGACGAAAACGCCGGTATCGCCCGAAGTATGAACGGCGTCCTCGTCCTTGCCGAGCGCCGTCGCTCCGCTTCCGGGCAGGACGCGCGTCACATCTACATCGAGGCCGTTGGTCGCATCGCCGCCGACGAGCGCGGCCGACGTCGCCCTGATCTGTACGGGAAACGGGTTCGCGGTTGATACATCGCCGTCGTTCACGCCATCGGCGCCATGCACAAGCTTCGTCCGAGGATAATGGACGCCGGTAATGTCATCGGCCGCAAATGTCGCGCCACCTACTCCGGGGTCCGCTACAACGTTGTCGGCCATCTACCGTACTCCCAACAGAGTCTGGAAATTCGTCGTGCGGCCAGCCACGACCGCCGCCGCCTTGAACGGCGATGCCGACGCGACGGGAATGAGATGCGCATATTCAGCCCATGTCGCGCGGGCGAGCGCGTCCGCAGCGGTAAACCGACGCGCGAAGAACCGCACATAGACGAGCCGCCCGTCGAACTTGAAATCGCCGGTGCCGCCGACGTCGTCTGCCGTGCCGTAGGCAGTCCAAGTGACAGCGCCCATTATGCCCTCGCATCCTTGACGTGCCCGACCTTGACGAAGCCGATCTTGAGCTCAACGCCGCGGCTCACGGTCTGGTTCACGATGTTGCCGATGTTGGTCCGCGTCTGAGTGCCGGCGCCGAAGGCGTCCAGCATGACGGCGCGCGCGTTCGTGCCGGTGCGCACGTCGATGGCGCCACCGAGCGAGAGAACGAGCTTGACGTTGTCCTTCTTGTCGGCGGCGAGTGCATTGTATTCGGAGGCGACTGGGGCGTTGAACATCTCCGCGCCGCTCAGGCTTTCGCGCTCGACCGTTCGGTTCGCCGTGTTCAAGCTCGATGCGGCTTGCGTGTCTGTCATGCCGGCGTAACCGCGCGCCAGCGGGTCGGTGAGTAGCTCGGTGCGAAGGACGGTTGACATGCGTCACCTCCAGAACGAGTCAAGCATCGCGAGAGTGCCGGCGGCGGCTATAAGCACAGCCGTCCCGACGATGAACGATTTGACGGCGGCCACGAAGAACAACATCACATCACCAGCTGTGTCGAGCGCGCGACCGCCGGGTTGGTATGCTCCAGCGCGCGCAGTGTCTCGTGTATGATCGTCATCGGCATTACCCGTTCGCGGCCGAACTTGTCCGGCACGCGCAACTCCTTCAGCGCCCAAAGCTGGCGCGGGGTGCCGGTTATGGAGGCCGACTCGCAGCCGATCAGGTTGAACCAGATCGTGATAGCGTCATCGGCGCCCATCACACCACCACCCAGCTCGGGCGCGCAGACGAACGAGATCGGTCACATGTTGGCCGCCTGGGACACGTGCCCAGGCGCTGCTACGACGACCGGCACGAGCTCGAGGGCGCGGGCGCGCACGACATCGCCGTAGTCGGCGATTGGATCGCCCGGCTTCCAGTCGAGCGGTACTGCGACGCACATCGCGACCGGCACGATCACGCGATCGCCGGATGAGCCGGTGTTGAGGGGGAGAAAGTTCACCGAGGCGAGCGGGAACGAGACGATCACGGTGAACGCGGGCGCCCCCATGAACGTCCAGTGCTCGGGGCGCAGGATGTAGCGTGTGATCGCCCCGCGCGCCGCCATCGCGATGAGCGCATCGGCGATTGATGGGCGCACGCGGATATTGCCGAGCGGTTGACGCTTGGTAGCCATGTGAGCCTCCTTCGTTTCATATCCGAGCGGCAGTAAACCGCCATCGGTCGTCGTCATTCAGATTGATCCGTTGTCTGTGTGCGAACCTGCTCAGCATCACGCCACCAACCGGACGCCGGAAGCGCGCCCGTCCGGTCCGCGAACGATCTCGCGCGGTGCCTTCATCGTATCCGCGAGAGCGGTGAACGCCTCGGCGATCGATTGCTGCGTCGCCGCGTTCGACTCCATCATGAGCTTGAATCCCTCTTGGAGCGTCTGCGCCAGCGCGGTCACCGCAGCCTGCGCGTCCATTTGCGGCTTCGCGCGCTCCATCGCGGCCTCGCGCGCCTCGCCGCGCGCGTCCTGCCCGTCAAGGATTTTCGACGCCTCCAGCGCGAGCTTCACGCTCGCCTCGCGCTCGCGAAGCGACAATTCGCGTTCCTTCAAGGCGATCTCACGCGCTTTCAGTTCCGCGTCGGACTGCGCCTTGGCGGCGTCGCCCTTCAAGCGCTCGCCTTCCAGGACCGTCTTCGCCTGCGCCTGCTCGGCGTCGATATCGAGCCGCCGCATCTCGACCGAGGTTTTCGCCTCCGTCTCCGCCGCGCGCGCCGTTGTTTCGGCTTGCAGCTTCGCTTGCTCCGCCGCGCCCGGATCGGGACGTGGTTGAGCGGCCGCGTCCGCGCCGGATTGTGAGAGGCGATCGAGAGCGTCTTCCGCCTGTTTCCCGAGCTTGAACTGCCGCGAGAAGCCCGAAAGCAAGTCCGCCGCCACGTCCATCGGCACCACGCCGGCCTGTACGGCGGGCCCGATCGCCGTGATGTATGCGCCGAGGCCTTGGACAAAGTCGCCCATCGTCTGTTGCGCCCGCGACGTATCCGCCTGGATTGTCGAATCCGTTTCAATGTCGATACGGTAGGCGCGCACAACGTCGTCGCGCAAGAACGCGAGCAACTTCTCGTCAACCGCGATGCCTGTCATGATGGAAAGCTGTTCCATCGAAAAATGATTGGCGATGATTTCGGCCTTGAGCCGGAAGATGTCGCGACAGAACCGCTGCACCTCCGTCTGCCGATCCTGAACGCGCAAGCTGCCCCATTGCGCCTTGATGCGCTGCGCCCCCAGCGTCTCTTGCGGGTTCGTTACCCCGCGCAATATGTCGGCGATCCCCGTGATCTCATAGATCGCGCGCTTGATCTGCTCGCGCGCCTCGTAAAGCTTTTCGACGACGAGGATCGCCTGGTCGATCGGCATCAGCCAGATCGCGCGATCAAGGCCGCCATCGACGCTGAACTGCTGCAGTTCGTCGCCGGGGATGAGTGTGCCGTCGCGCGCCGTCTCAAGCCGCGTCAAAACGGAAGCCAGCCGCGCATCGGCAACACCGCGCCATTTCAAAACTGACAGAAGGCCGTTGATGCGCTGCGTTATGCGTTCGAGCTCGTCCGCCTGATCGCGATAGACGTAGTATTCCTCAAGCGGCACGAGCGAATCTATGCCGTCTATCGCGTAGATCGGGCGCGGGATCGGGAAGAACTGCTCCAGCCGCAGCACGTCGTCATCGTCGCGGATTGGCGCGTGCGGCCAGCCGCGCGACAGAAACAGCACGCGCCGGCGTTCCTTGTCCCATACCTCCCATACCTCAGCGCGCTTGAATATGTCCGGCGTGGCGGAGTGCCCTTCGCGCTGTTCCGTGCCGTCGATGCCCATGTCGAGAGGAATCTTCTCGCCGATGTCCGGATTGAGCTGTCGCAACTGATCGCGCGTGAGCGTATGACGAAACGCGATCCATGGCACATCCTGCCACCGCTGCGCCGGGCCGTGCCGGAAGTCCGCCCATGGCACTGGCTCGCATTCGACCGACTGGTATGCAATCTGATCGTCCTTGACGATCGGCGCGTAACGAACGCGCGCAACGCCGCGCCCGGGCAAAAGAACATGCTTGACGCACGCCTTTATCGTGCGGTCGAAGTCGTAGGCATCGACGGAAAAGCTGAGCGCCCGCTCAAGCACCTGCGCTCCGAGCTTGGCCAACGGGTCGTTGTCGCGGAATCGGCGACGGACGTCCGGTGACGGCGTTGAGTTGTAGAGCGACGGCGCCAACGTTTCGACGTTCGAGTACAGGATCGGAAACGCGCGGCCCTTGCGCTGCTTCGCCTCCGAGTAGATGTCGATCGCGTTTTGCGCGCGTTCGCGCCACTTGCGCTCCTCCTTGCTCGCGAGATCGATCGCCTCAAGCCACAACCGGACGAGGCCGGATGAACCCTCGCCGGCATCGGCGCGCGTCTCGAACGTTCCGGATTGAGCCGCCGCGTCAACGATCATCGCTTATCGGCCGCGCAGAATAGGCGTGAACCCGACGATGGTCGGACCGGCCGCCGAGCCGATCGCGGCGACGCCGGTGATCGCCGAGTTGACGCCGACAATCACCGTGCCGAGCGGCGGCAAGATCAAGTCGGTCGTTATCACGGCGGTCTGCGCTCCGACGCCGAATCGGACGGCGACATACAGCGTCGCGGATGTGTTGACGATGTACATCTCATCACAGCCGGTGCAATCAACCGTCCCGCCGACGGATGATCCGGTCGCTGATACGACGATGCTGCCGCCGGGCAGGATGCCGATAGCTTTCATGGTTCTTGCTCCTCGTCGCCAATTCGGCGGCGACGCTGCCGTTCGATGATCTCTCGGATGGATAGGTTCGATCGCATCCCGCCCGTCGCGGTTGCGGCGTAGTCGTACACCGGCGGCGCCGGCGCGACGACGGTCCGCACGAACGGCCGCGACATCGCCGCATAGCGCGTCTCGTCAGCCGCGTGATCCTCGCCCGTCGTATCGACGTCCTCTGGCCGCGCGACATCGTGCTGCACGGCCGGCAGCGTGCGGATCGTGTCCACACAGGTCGAAAAGAAGTAGATCATGGGCCGGCCGTCGTCGCCGTTGAGGCGCGCGCGCAGTTGATCCCATCCCGAAAGCGCGCCGCGCCGCGCCACGCGCGTGTTATCGGCGTGGTGGAACGTGCCGATGCCCTCACGCCTGCTGCTCGTTCGCGCGGCAAGTGAGAGCGCGGTGTTTATGCGTTCGGCGATGGACGGTCCGCCGTCCGCGCGAAACGCTGACGGATCGAGCACGCCGTAAGAGATGCGCTCGGCTCCGTCGCGAAGCGCGATGCCGCGTCCCACTTCCGATGCGTCCATCTTGAGCCCTTCGTTCGGCGCGCTCGCGCCGTACCATTCGCGGTATTTGACCAGCGCGCCGCGCGGAAACGTCTGCAGCCCGCCGTCCGATACCGCATACCACCCGACGCTGAACGGGTGCGCCGAACCCCAGTCCATCGCGCGGAAGCGCAACCATTCTTCCGGCAGCGCACGCGGCGCCACGACGTGCTTCTCGGCGGAGAACTCCGGGAAGTACGCTCCCGCGATGACATTCCAGTCGCCTTCGAGCCAAGCGCGCACCAGCTCGGGCGACCCGCTCATTTGCAACGTCGTCACGTAATCGCTGCCGAGATAGGCGTTGTCCGTCACGCGCGCTGGGATGTAGACGCGCTCGCGCCTGGCCTCCGAGCCGTCGAACGGATTCGTGTACGTGGTCGCGATGATCTGCCAGCCGCGCGGTGCCGGATCGATGTAGCGCGCCTTGACCCAGCCGTGGCCCGGCCCTCCAGGGTTGCCCGTTGCGCGGAACCCGACAGGCACGCCGGCACCGGATCGCAGCGTGGCCATCAGCTTCATGACGGGCGACTGCGATGGAAAATTGCCGAGCTCCTCGACGTAGACGCGCGTGTAGCTGTGGCCTTGATAATTCTCGGCGTCTGTGTCGCGCTCCAGATACGCCATGGTCAAGCGCGCGCCGTTCTGCGCTCGCCACGTCTTGGTCTCATCGTTGAACAACCACCCGAGCGGCCCGTAGATCGCGCGCGAGCGCTCGATCGTATCTCTGAGCTGTTTCAGCGTTCGCCTCACCATAAGGCC
>VGFF01000054.1 GCA_016868955.1 Armatimonadota bacterium | reverse complement strand
GGCCGGGCGAAGCTTGCCGCGCGATTTGGCGCACGACGAATTGCAGGCCGCGCACCGACAACCGGCGGCCGCGGTCATTGACGAACACGAAATCGTCCGGGAGCGGTGACGCCGTGCGCGCGAGCACGGGACGCGCCCGCGACAGATACTCGTTCAACGCCGCCTGCGCCGCCTCCGTCAGATGTACGACCCGCTCCTTGTCGCCTTTCCCGACGACCCGCAGCGTGCGACCGTCGCCCAACTCCCCGACTCGAATGCCGGCGAGCTCGCTGACGCGAGCCCCGCTGGCGTAGAGAACTTCGAGGATCGCACGATCGCGCAGCCCCCGCGGCGAATCGTCGGGCGCTTGCAGCAGCGTACCCGTCTGGTCCGGTGTCAAGGCGCGCGGCAGCCGGCGCCCTTGCTTCGGCGTGCGGATGTTCCTCAACGGGTTGGCCGCCACGCGTTGCGCGCGAACGAGATAACGATAGAAGGAACGCAGCGCCGCGAGGTGGCGCGCGACGGTCGACGGAGAAGCGCTCCGGGACATGCGCGCCAGGTATCGCCGGATCACGGAAGCGTCGACAGCGCCCCATCCGGGCACCCCGTCGTCGTCGAGAAAGGCCGCGAAACGCCGCAAGTCGCGCCCGTAAGCGGTAAGCGTGTTCTCGGCCGAGCCGCGCTCGCCGGCGAGCTGCCGCAGGAAATCGGCGATCTCGGCGCCGGCGACTTTTTTCACCCGCTCCGCCGCGCCGATCGCGCCCGCTGGTCGCTTGCCAGGGTGCTCGTCATGAGGCGGCGCGGCGACGGCGTGCTCAGACGGTCGCCGCGATCTTTTCTCGCGTGTTGGTGACGCAAGCAGGGTTCAGACACTTGTAGTAAGGCTCGCGCCCACGCTGACGCTTCAACGCCATCGGGTAGTTGCACTCGGTGCACTTGCGCTCGGTGGGACGATCCCAAGCCGTGAAGTCGCATTCCGGGTAGGCCGTGCAGCCATAAAACGTGCGACCGCGCCGCGATCGTCGCTCGGCGACGTCGCTGCCGCACTTCGGACAAGGCACGCCGATGCCGATCGGGCGCGTGTACGTGCACTCCGGATATCCGGTGCAAGCGATGAATTCGCCGAACCGTCCATGCTTCTTGACGAGGCCGCGTCCGCAGCGCGGACAGGCCTCGTCCAACGGCTCGGGTTTCATCTCGACCTCTTCGATAAGGTGCTCGGCCTTCTTGAGGTCCTTCTCGAACGGGGTGTAGTAATCTCGGACGACCCGGGACCAATCCGCGGCCCCGTCCTCGACGCGGTCCAGGTCGCCTTCCAAGGCCGCGGTGAATCCGATGTCGACGACGTCCGGGAAGTGCTCCTGCAACAGGTTGTCGACGAGGCGGCCGAGCTCCGTCGGCGTCAGTCGCCGTTCTTCGAGGCGGACGTAACCGCGCTTCTTGATCGTTTCGATCGTCGGCGCGTAGGTCGACGGACGCCCGATGCCTTTCTCCTCCAACGTCTTCACGAGCGTCGCTTCCGTGTATCGTGGCGGCGGCTGCGTGAAGTGCTGCTGCGGCGTGATCGCGAGCAGCCGCAGCAACTCGCCGGCCGTGAGATCGGGCAGCCATCCCTCCGCCGTCTCCTCCTCGCCATTCGCGGTGTCCCGCAGAACGACGAGGAACCCGGGGAACTTCACGCGCTGCCCAGTCGCGCGGAACAAGTAATCGAAGGCCACGATGTCGACCGACAGCGTGTCGAGTACAGCCGACGCCACCTGGCTGGCGACGAATCGTTCCCAGATGAGCTTGTACAGCCGGTACTGATCGGCGCGCAGGTGCTGCTTGACGCGTTCCGGCGTGCGCTGCACCGAGGTCGGCCGGATCGCCTCGTGCGCGTCCTGCGCGCTGCGCCGCGACGTATAGCGGCGTGGCTCGCCGGGCACGTACGATTCGCCGTAACGCGCCGCGATGAACGCGCGCGCTTCTTCCTGCGCCGTCTCGGTGACGCGCACGGAATCCGTCCGCATATAGGTGATCAAACCGACCGTGCCTTCATCGCCGATGTCGAGACCTTCGTAGAGCTGTTGCGCGATGGACATCGTCCGCGACGCGGAGTAACCGAGGCGCCGGTTCGAGTCCTGCTGCAGCGTGCTGGTGGTCAACGGCGGCAGCGGGTTGCGCAGCTGGTCGCGACGCCGCACCTCGGCGATGCGGTACGCCGCCTCGTTCAGGTCGGCGAGGATGCGCTGCGCGGTTTCATGATTCGAAATCTCGATGCGGCCGCCGTCCTTGGCGTGCAGCCGCGCCTCGAACGCGACGTCGTCGGTCTGCTTGGAGAATCTCGCCGTAACGGACCAGTATTCGACCGGAACGAAGCTTTCAATTTCACGCTCGCGGTCGCAGACGAGGCGAACGGCGACCGACTGCACGCGACCGGCGCTGAGGCCACCGCGGATCTTGCGCCACAGCAGCGGGCTGAGTTTGTATCCAACGAGTCGATCCAGGACGCGACGAGCTTGCTGGGCGTCGACCAGATGACGATTGATCGGCCGCGGGTGGGCGAGTGCCGCCCGCACCGCGTCCTTGGTCACCTCGTGGAACTCGATGCGCTGGATGTTCCGGTTCACCGTCTCGAGCACCGACGCGAGGTGCCAGGAGATGGCCTCGCCTTCGCGATCCGGGTCCGGCGCGAGGTAGATCGCTTTCGCCTTCTTGGCTTGTTGCTTGAGCTCTTTGAGGAGCGGGCCCTTGCCCTTGATGACGATGTATTGGGGGGTGAAATCGGCGTCGACGTCGACCCCGAGCTTCGACTTCGGCAGATCGCGAACGTGTCCCATCGACGCGACGACGTCGAATCGCCGATCGAGCATCTTCTTCAGCGTCCGCGCCTTCGTAGGGGATTCCACGACCACGAGGCTCTTTGCCTGTGCCACGACGCCCTCCATGGGAACCTGGGGGGTGCCCCCGAGCGGCCCTATCGTAGCACAAGCGTCAACGCCCGCTGCGCAAGTATCGCCCCCCGTGGACGCGCCGCACGAGCCCTTTCAATTCCAATGCAGTCAGCGCTGCGAGGATCGCGGACGAATCCGACCGGCCCATACACGCCGCGACCTCATCAGGGTTGAGCGGCTCCCGCAACAGCTTCAGCAACTCGTCCTCGGGCGCCGCGGGCGCCGACGACGACGCTGCGACCTCCAACGCGGCCAAGACATCCTCGGCGCTCTCCGCGAATTGCGCTCCCTCCCGAAGCAACCGGTGGGGGCCGCGGATGCGCGCGGCGCCGATCCGATCAGGCGCCTCGCGCGCGGAACGCGACCGCCGCCGAAGCGATGCGGCGCAGCCCCTCTTGCAGGTTCTCGAGGCTGTTCGCGTAGGAAAGACGAAGGTGGCCGCGCCCGTAGCGCCCGAACGCCGTGCCGCTCAGCACCGCGACCCCCGCCTCGTACAAGAGATATTCGGCGAACGACTTACCGTCGGGATCGATCGCGCTGACGTTGGGAAAGACGTAGAACGCACCCTGCGGCCGCAGGCAAGTGATGCCCTCGATCGCGTTGAGACCGTCGACGACGACGTCGCGCCGCCGCCGGAACTCGGCGACCATCGCGCTGACGGCGTCTTGTGGACCGCGCAGAGCCTCGATACCGGCGCGCTGCACCATCGACGCCGTGCACGAGTTGACGTTCAACATGACGCGGGTCACCGCGTCGGCGAGCGGCCGCGGCATGACCCCGTACCCGAGCCGCCAGCCCGTCATCGCGTACGTCTTGGAAAACCCGTCGACGAGGACGGTCCGCTCACGCATACCGTCGAGCGCGGCGATGCTCGCGTGCTCGCCCTCGTAGAGGATGCGGCTGTAGATCTCGTCGGACAACACGAGCAGATCGTGCTGCGTCACGATCTCGGCGATCGCGACCAGATCCTCGGGCGTCAGGATCGATCCGCAGGGATTGTGCGGCGAGTTCAACACGAGCACGCGCGTCTTTGGCGTGATCAGCCGCCGCAGGTCATCGGGGTCGACGCGGAACGCGTTCTGCTCGCGCAGCGGCAGCGGGACCGGCGTCGCGCCGACCCAAGAAGTGATCGATTCGTACAGTGGATAGGCCGGGTTCGGGCACAGCACTTCGTCGCCGGGCTCGAGCACGGCCAGCAGCAGACCGACCATCACCGGCTTCGCGCCCGGGGTTACGACGACCTCGGCGGGATCGACCACGATGCCGCGCGTCCGGGATACGTACTCGGCGATGGCTGCGCGCGTGGCGGCGGTGCCGGCCGCCGGCGTGTAGTGCGTGTCCCCTTCTCGAAGGGCCCGCGTCGCGACTTCCTTGATGTTGTCCGGCGTGTCGAAGTCCGGCTCGCCGATCTGAAAATGGATGATGTGGCGCCCTTGCGCCTCCAGCTCGCGCGCGCGCGCGAGGACCTCGAACGCTCCTTCCGTGCCCAACCGAGACAGCGACTGCGCAAATCGATACGCCGGCATGCAACCTCCTCGATGTCCGCGCGACGCTTCCCGGTACCGTGCCCGCGGTCTAGGGCCACTCTATCAAATGCGCCAGTTGTGGCCACGGCGACCCCGCCGGTATACTGCCTTTGCGCGACTCTCGCGTCCATTCCAACCACGAGGTACCCCATGACAACCCCGCTGCGCGTCGTCCAATACGGCCTCGGACCGATCGGTCTAGGCGTCACGCGATTCCTGCTCGATCGTGCTCCGCGCTTGCAGATCGTCGGCGCCGTCGACGTCGATCCGCAGAAGGTCGGGCGCGACGTCGGCGAGCTCGCCGGCACCTCCCGCGTCGACGTCGTCGTGCGCGATCGATTCGCCGACTTCCAAGACGTGGATTGCGTCATCCACACGACGCAGTCGCGGCTCGCCGACGTCGAGCCGCAGCTCATGGAGATCTTGACGACCGGCGCGAATATCGTCTCCACATGCGAAGAACTGTCCTATCCTTGGCACCACAATCCGCAACCAGCGCGCCGCATCGACGCCGCCGCCAAGGCGCACAACGCGACTGTCACGGGTGTCGGCATCAACCCCGGTTTCGCGATGGACCTCCTGCCTCTCGTCATGACGGCGCCCGTCCATAACCTACGGGGCATCGAGGTCGAGCGCCGCGTCGACGCCCGCGTGCGGCGGCTGCCCCTGCAGCGCAAGGTCGGCGCCGGGCTGACGACAGCCGAATTCGAGGCGCGCGTCGCGGCCGGCGCGCTCGGCCACGTCGGATTGCCGGAATCGATCGCGATGATCGCGGCCGGCATCGGGTGGAAGCTCGATCGCATCACCAATCGTGTCGATCCCGTCGTCACCGCAGCCGGCGACGTGGCCGGCCTGCATCAGGTTGGGACAGGCATTCTCGGCGAAGCGGAAGTAATCCGACTGTCATTGACGATGGCGATCAACGTCGACGATCCGGTGGATCGTATGCGCATCGAGGGCGACCCGACGTTTCACGTCGAGATCCCCGGCGGGCTGCACGGCGACGTCGCCACGCACGCGATCGCCGTCAACACCGTACCGATCATCTGCGGCGCGGCGCCGGGGCTGAAGACGGCGCTCGACTTGCCGCCGGCTCACTCTTTCGTGCCCTAATCCGGACGCGGGCGCTGATCAGCGCCTGATCCACGACGAAATGGCCCACCGCCGCCGTCACCGCGGCCGCGGCGTGCGCGCGACGGAGGCCGCCAGAACGACGCCTGCGCCGGCGCCGATGAGGGCCTCGTCGCAGCTCCCGAGCGTGGCGCCTGTCGTCACGACGTCGTCGATCAGCCACGGGGCGTGCCCGCGCAGCGGCGTCGGCGCGGCGAACGCGCCGCCGAGGTTCTGCGACCGACCGGCCGCGTTCCAGGACGATTGCGGCGCCGTCTCCCGCGTCCTCACCAACGAGGTGGAAACGGGCTCTCCCAAACGCTCGCCCGCCACGACGGCGATCTCTTCCGCTTGATTGAATCCGCGGGCGCGCAAGCGGGCCGCGTGCAACGGCACCGGCACGATCAGGTCCGCGGTCGCCAGCGCCGCATCGGCCGCGATCGTCTCGGCGAACGGCAGACCGCAGCGCTGACAAACCGCGCGCGCGACCGGGAACGCGGCGATGCACGCCGGGCAGAGAACGCCGCCGCAGGCCGCACCGCAGACGTGACAGCGGGGCGGGAACGCGAGGTCGAGGGCAGCGTGCCACCACGACCGCATGCGGCGCAGCCAGGCAGCCGCTGACCCGGACTAAAACAACGGAGCCGCCATCTCTTTCGAGAACGGCGGCTCCGGGGTGATTCGCGCGCGACGATCGGAAGGCTAGGTGCCTTCCTCCCAGGACGCGAGATATTTCGCCTGCTGAGGCGTCAGATCGTCGATCGCGACGTTCATCGCACGGAGCTTGAGCGCGGCGACGCCGCGATCGATCTCCTCCGGCACGCCGTAGACCTGGCGCTTCAGCTGCGGGGCGTTGCGGGCGACCCACTCGACCGACAGCGCCTGGTTCGCGAACGACATGTCCATGACCGCGGCCGGGTGCCCTTCGGCGGCGGCGAGGTTCAACAGACGGCCCTCCGCCAACAGGTAGATGCGGCGGCCCGTCGCCATCCGAAACTCCTCGACGTTGTCCTTGATCGCGCGCCGGGACGTGCTCAATGCCTCCAGCGCGGGAATGTCGATCTCGACGTTGAAGTGGCCGGCGTTCGCCAGCACGGCGCCGTCGTGCATGACCTCGAAGTGCTCGCCACGCAGGACGTCGCGGTTGCCTGTGACCACCATGAAGACGTCTCCGAGAACGGCCGCCTTTGCCATCGGCATGACCTCGAAACCGTCCATGACCGCTTCCAGCGCGATCATCGGATCGATCTCCGTCACGAGCACGCGAGCGCCGAGCCCGCGTGCTCGTGACGCGACGCCGCGCCCGCAGGAGCCGTAGCCGCCGACGACGAGCGTGCGGCCGGCGAGCAGCAGGTTCGTCGCCCGCAGAAGGCCGTCCATCGCCGATTGCCCGGTGCCGTAGCGGTTGTCGAACCAGTGCTTCGTCTTCGCGTCGTTGACGGCGACGATCGGATACTGCAAGACGCCGTCTTTCGCCATGCTGCGCAGGCGCACGACGCCGGTCGTCGTCTCCTCGGTTCCGGCGACGACGCCCTCCAGCAGGTCGCGTCGCTCGTTGTGCAGCACGGTCACGAGATCGGCGCCGTCGTCCATCGTGATCGACGGCTTCATCGACAGCACGTCGACGATGTGCTGGTAGTACGTATCCCGATCTTCGCCGCGCACGGCGAACACGGGGATTTTGTGGTGCTCGATCAAGGCCGCCGCGACATCGTCCTGCGTCGACAACGGGTTGCTCGCGCACAGCGCCACCTCGGCGCCGCCGGCCGCCAGCGTCCGCATCAGGTTCGCGGTCTCCGAGGTGACGTGCAGGCAAGCGGCGATCTTCAAACCGCGCAAGGGCTTCTCGCGCTCGAACCGCTCGCGAATGAGCCGTAGAACCGGCATTTCGTTCTCCGCCCAGGCGAGGCGCTGGGCCCCACCTGGCGCCAGGTTGAGATCCTTGACGTCGTGCTTCAATCCGAGCCTCCCATCGACTATTCGATGAAGTCCTTGAGACGTTTGCTGCGTGATGGATGGCGCAGCTTGCGCAGCGCCTTCGCTTCGATCTGCCGGATTCTCTCCCGCGTGACGCTGAACTCCTTGCCGACCTCTTCCAACGTCCGCGGCCGGCCGTCGTCGAGCCCGAAGCGCAGCTTCAGCACCTTGCGCTCGCGCACGGTCAGCGTGTCGAGCACGCCCTCGAGCTGCTCCCTTAGCATCGTGAACGACACCGCTTCCGCCGGCGCCGGCGCATCGGCGTCCTCGATGAAGTCGCCGAGGTGCGAGTCCTCTTCTTCGCCGATCGGCGTCTCGAGCGAGATCGGCTCCTGGGCGATCTTCATGATCTCGCGCACCCGCTCGACCGACAGCTTCATCTCATCGCCGATCTCTTCCGGCGTCGGCTCACGCCCCTTCTGCTGCAGGAGCTGGCGCGAGATGCGGACGAGCTTGTTGATCGTCTCGACCATGTGCACGGGGATGCGAATCGTCCGCGCCTGGTCGGCGAGCGCGCGCGTGATGGCCTGCCGGATCCACCACGTCGCGTACGTGCTGAACTTGAAGCCCTTGCGCCAGTCGAACTTCTCGACGGCGCGAATCAGACCGAGATTGCCTTCCTGGATGAGATCGAGGAACAACATGCCGCGGCCAACGTACTTCTTGGCGATCGCGACGACGAGCCGCAGGTTCGCTTCGATGAGCTTGCGCTTGGCCTCTTCGTCGCCGCGCTCCATGCGCTTCGCTAGGTCGACCTCCTCGGCGGCAACCAGCAGCGATACCTTGCCGATCTCCTTCAGATACATCCGAACCGGGTCGTCGATCGAGACGCCGTCGAGTGGCTCGACCTCGACCGGCCCCGCTTGCTCTTCCTCCTCCTCGCCTTCCCTGTCCTTGACGACGATGTCCATTTCCTGAAGAATCCCGAACACCCGTTCGGATTCTTCCGTGCTCGTCTCCACCTCGGGGATCGCCTTCACGATCTCCTCGTAGAGGAGGTGTCCCTTCTTGCGCCCTAGGTCGATGAGCTCTCGCAGCGCGGGCGAGAGGTCCTCACTGAGCGGCCGCAGCGGTACCGCCGCGGACTTGCGCTTCCCTGCCATGTTCTCGACGATTCCCCTTCCGCGACGCCTCGGAACCGTGGGCGTTACGAGACGGGCGTGGTTCCGGCGGCTTGGCCGCCGGCGGAAGAAACGCGCTGGATTTCGCTTTGCAGCGCCCGCACGGCGTCGGCATCTCCGGCGCGTTGCGCCTCGTCGATCCGTGCAACGAGCTCCCGGAGCTTTTCCTTCCGCTGCTCGTCCCGGATCCTCGCGATGCAGCCGTCGATGTCTACGACGGCGGGCCTTTCCTCGAAGATGAGGCGTTCGAGGAGGTCGCGCGTCTCCGAAGAAACTGACTCCCTGATCCGGTTGAGTTCGGCATCGGGCTGGGAAAGCCTTCCGAAGAGGTCGCGGTGGGCAGTCTCCGCGAAGTCCGCGGCAAGCAGGTCGTGGGCCATCCGCGCCCGGTCCGCCGGCTCGTCGATCATCCGCATCAACAGCTGGCGCTCGGCGGCGTATCGGCCGCCGGCACCCCTTCGCGCCACCGAGCGGACGGCATGCCCGGAAACCTCCCGGGAGCGTGTGGCGCCGGGTCCGGAGTCGCTCCGGGTTCGTTCCACGGCGCGAAGCTGCGCGCGCAATACGTCCTCATGGATCGCGAGCCGCTGCGACAGCTGCGTAAGGTATTCGGCGCGCGCGACCTCGTGCCGAACCGTGGCGATCAACGGCAGGACCTCGTCGACGATCCTGATCTTCTCCTCGGGCGTCGTGCCGGCGTGGCGGCGCATCGCGAGCGCCAAGCCGAATGAAAACAACGGCTGCGCCCCCTCGAGCGCGCGCTCGAACGCGTCACGTCCGCGCGCCCGCAGGAAAGTATCGGGATCGCTCTCGTCCGGCAGCGTAACGGCGCGTGCTTGCAGACCCGCAGACTCTGCGATCGGCAGCGCGCGCTCGGCGGCGCGCCGTCCGGCTTCATCGGCGTCGAAGACGAAGATCGCTGCGGCGGAGAACCGCCGCAGCAACGCCATCTGCTCTTCGGTCAGCGCCGTGCCGAGGGTGGCGACCGCCTCTTCGATGCCGAGTTGATGGCACGCGAGCAGGTCCATGTAGCCTTCGACGACGACCGCGCGGCCGCGCTTGCGGATCGCTTCGCGCGCCCAATTCAGCCCGTAGAGCGTGCGTCCCTTATGGAAGACGGGGTTCTCGCGCGAGTTCAGGTATTTCGGAGTGTCCTCGTCGCGCAACACGCGGCCGCCGAACGCAATGGGCCGATTCTGCAGATCGAGGATCGGAAAGATGACGCGGTGACGAAACGCATCGTAGTGACCGCCGTTCGCGCGCGGCACGACGACGCCGGCGCGCTCGAGGAGCGCATCGGCGTGCCCGCGGCCACGCAGCGCGCGCAGCAAGTGATCCCAGCCGTCCGGCGCGTAACCGATCCGAAAGCGCGACATCGTCGCGCCGTCGACGCCGCGTTGCTCGAGGTAGGCGCGCGCCGTTCTCCCGGTCTCCGGATGCGCCAAGTTGCCCTCATAGAAACGGGCCGCCGCGTCGAGGGCGCGGAACAACGTCTCCGTTTCCGTCGATCGGCGCCGCTCGCCCGGTGTCGTCTCGATCTCGATGCCCGCGCGCTTCGCGAGCTGCTCCGCCGCCTCCGGGAACGTGACGTTGTGCGTCCTCATGTAGAAGTCGAAGACGTCGCCGCCGGCTCCGCAGCCGAAGCAGTGGAACAATCCACGGTCGCGATCGACCGTGAACGACGGAGTGCGCTCGCTGTGGAACGGGCAGAGGCCGACGAATCGCCGGCCCGCTTTTCGGAGCGTGACGTTCGTCGACACGAGGTCGACGATATCGGTGCGCGCACGGATCTGATCCTTGATCTCGCCGGTCAACATGGTAGGGCCCGCTTCCATCGCCTGCCGAAAACTACCGAACAAAACCGCCTGGAAGCGTAGGGACCCCCAGCTTCAGCTGCGGGTCCCTACGCCCTTCCCGCTCCCCCCTCTGCCAAAAGGAAACGTCGCGGGAGTCGAATCTGTTTCGCTTTGGACCCGATCCGCCCCTCCGACGGGGCGGCGCGTCCTCGCGGACGATTCTATCGGAACAACGGCGCGAAGACGAGCGCCACGATGGCCATCAGCTTGATGAGGATGTTGAGCGCCGGCCCCGCCGTGTCCTTGAACGGGTCGCCGATGGTATCGCCGATGACGGCCGCTTTGTGCGCGTCGCTGCCCTTGCCGCCGAGGTGTCCCGTTTCGATGAGCTTCTTGGCGTTGTCCCAGGCGCCGCCGGAGTTCGCAAGGTACAGCGCGAGTGGGACGCCCGTCGCGATCGCGCCGACCAGGAACCCGCCGAGCGCCTCCCTACCCATGGTCAGGCCGACGACGAGCGGGATCACCACCGCCGACAGTCCCGGCACGATCATCTCGCGCAGCGCACCGTCGGCGGAGATCGCCACGCAACGGGCGTAGTCGGGCTTCGCCTTGCGCTCCATGATGCCGGCGATCTCCCGGAACTGCCGGCGCACCTCGGTGACCATGACCTCCGCGGTCCGCCCGACGGCGCGCACCGCCAGCGCCGCGAACAGGAACGGCAGGACGCCGCCGATGAACAGCCCGGCGATGACGTGCGCGTTCATGATGTTGATCGACTCCAGCTTCGCCGCCTGGCCGTAGAAGAATAACAACGCCATCGCCGTCAGCGCCGCCGATCCGACCGCGAAGCCCTTCGCGATCGCCGCCGTCGTGTTGCCGGCGGAGTCGAGCGCGTCCGCGACGTCGCGGACGTCCTTGCCGAGCTCGGCCATCTCAGCGATCCCGGCCGAGTTGTCGGCGATCGGACCATACGCGTCGACGGAGACGGTCATGCCTGTGATCGATAACATGCCGATCGCGGCCAGCGCGATGCCGAAGAAGTCGGCGAGCTGGAACGCCCAGATCATCCCGAGCGCGATGAAGACAATCGGCAGAACCGTGCTGAGCATGCCATGCGCCGTGCCGGCGATGATGACGGTGGCCGGTCCGGCCTTGGCGGAATCGGCGAGCTTGCGCACCTCGCGCCCGGACGTGTAGTACTCGGCGACGAGGCCGATGAGGATGCCGGCCGCCAATCCGACGGTGACGGCCCAGAAAGGCCGCAGGTCGCCGTAGATCGACTGCGTGACGAAGAACGCGCCGGCGACGGTGAGCAGCCCCGAGGCGAACGTGCCGTACCGCAACGCGGTTTGCGGGCTCGCGCCGCTTCCGGAGCGCACGAAGAACGTGCCGAGGATCGAAGCGACGACGCCGACGGCAGCGATCGCCAACGCGAGCATCGCGCCCTTTTCCTGCGCATGGACGAGCCCGATCGCGACGCCGGCGATCACCGCGCCGACGTAGGACTCGAACAGGTCGGCGCCCATGCCAGCGGTGTCGCCGACGTTGTCGCCGACCGCGTCGGCGATGACCGCCGGATTGCGCGCGTCATCCTCCGGAATGCCGGATTCGACTTTGCCGACGAGATCGGCGCCGACGTCGGCGCCCTTCGTGTAGATTCCGCCGCCGACGCGCGCGAACAACGCGACCGAGGACGCGCCGAGCGAGAAGCCGATGACTTGATTCGGATCGCGCAGCCACAGATAGAGGACGCTGACTCCGAGCAGCCCGAGGCCGACGACGCACATTCCCATGACCGCGCCGCCGGAGAACGCCACGCCCATCGCCTCACTGAGCCCAGTCCGGGCGGCGTTGGCTGTACGGGCGTTCGCCGCCGTCGCGATCTGCATGCCGATGTAGCCGGCGATCACCGAAGAGGCGGCGCCGATGACGAAGCAAACCGCAGTCCCCGTCGTGATCTTCGGAATGAGATTGGGCACGGCAAGAATGACGAACACCACACCGACGAACAGGGCGATGGCGCGATACTCGCGGCGCAGGAACGCCATCGCGCCCTCGTGGATCGCGTCCATGAGCGCGCGCATCTCCGCGGTGCCCGGATCGCGGCTGCGCACGAAGTTGGCGAGGTATCCGGCGTAGAGGAGTCCGAGGCCGCCGGCGATCGGCGCCCACAAGGTCGTGTCCAGTTTCTCCACCTCCAAGGTCGTTCGAGCTAGCTTCCGTACAAGGACCAGCTCTTCGGCAGGAACAGGTTCGCCGCCAGGCGCACCGCATACCGGTCCGTCATCCCGGCGAGGAAGTCGCAGACGACGCGCGGCAACGGCTCTCCGATCGCCGCCAGCGCCTCGTATTCCTCGGGGATCTCGTGCGGGTGATCCAGATAGTACGCGAACAACATGCCGATCAGACGCTGCGCGCGTGGCTCCTCCGACTTCGCCTCCGGATTCAAATACACGCGCGTGAACAGGTAGTCCTTCAAGTCGTTGACCGCCGCCCGCACCGGCTCACCCATGCGGATCGTCGCTTGGCCCTCGCTGGAGCGGACGATGTCGCGCACCAGCGTATCGACCCACTTTCCGCGCGTCCGCCCCAGCACGTCGCGCACGTCGGCCGGAACCTCATCCTCGGCCAACAGGCCGGCGCGCACGGCATCGTCGGCGTCATGATGCACGTACGCGATCCGGTCGGCGATCCGCGCGATTTGCCCTTCTAAAGTCTCCGGCAGAGCGGGCTCGTCGCTGCGGAGATCGGCACGCCCCTTCGAGTGGCTGCCGATGCCATCACGGACCTCCCACGTCAAATTCAGTCCGCGCTCGACCGTGCCGTCTGACCGCCGGCGTTGCTCCAGCAGATCGACGACGCGGAGGCTCTGCTGATAGTGCTTGAAGCCGCCGTGCGCCTTCATCGCTTCGTCGAGCGCGAATTCGCCGGCGTGCCCGAACGGCGGGTGACCGAGGTCGTGCGCGAGGACGATCGCTTCGGTCAGGTCTTCGTTGAGCTGCAACGCGCGCGCGATCGTCCTCGCGATCTGTCCGATCTCCAGCGTGTGCGTCAACCGCGTGCGATAGTGGTCGCCTTCCGGAGAGAGGAAGACCTGCGTCTTGTGCTTCAACCGCCGAAACGCTTTGGAGTGGATGACGCGGTCCCGGTCCCGTTGGAACGCGGTGCGAAGATCGTCTTCGGGGTCGGGCACGCGTCGGCCGCGGGACCGAGCGGCACGCGCCGCCAGCGGCGACAGCGCCGTCTCCTCGAGCGCCTCGATACGCAGCCGAAATCGCGCCAGCTCCGACATGGCGTATCTGGTTCGGGGCGCGGCCGGCCGCCTCCTGTGATGCGGTCAGACTAGCTCCTGGCCGTCATGCCGCATCCCGGATTCGCCGATGAGGGCGTTGGACGCGATCGGTCGCACCGCCGCTTACGGCGCCGTAGGCGTGACGACGGAAAGCCGCGCGAAGTCGGCGATGCCCCGCTGACACTCGACGACCGCGCGCAGCAAGGCGTGCCGATTCGCGCGCGTCGCCGCTTCGGGGTCATTGACCAAGACCGCGTCGAACAGTATCGCGACCGGATCCGCCAGTGCGCCGATCGCCGCCAACGCCTCGTCATATCTTCCGGCGCGGCGCAGCGATCGCACGCGCGGCGCGACGTCGCGGATCGCCGCCGCCAGCGCTCGCTCGGCCGGCTCGCGCAGCACCGCGTCATCCCACGCC
>VGFF01000053.1 GCA_016868955.1 Armatimonadota bacterium | reverse complement strand
GTTCCCCACGGTGCAGATGTTCCCCGGTCTCGCAGCGCTCGTGCAGCAATACTTCCGTGAGATCGGCGTCGAGGTGCAGCTCGACGGTCTCGAGTTCAACCAGTTCATCGCGCAGCGGTTCCTGCCGCGGCGCTACGAGCTGATCCTCGGCTGGTGGATCTACCCCGCCGATCCTGACGTGTTCAACTACGCGCACAGCAGCACGGCCGCTGCCGGGTTCAACGTGCCGCAGTACCGCAACGCCGAGATGGATAAGCTGCTGGAGCAGGGCCGTGCGAGCATCGAGCCGGCCGAGCGCGCGCGCGTTTACGAGGAGGTTCAGAAGCTGTGGGCCGAAGAGCTGCCGTACATGCATTTCTGGTGGCCGAACGAGATCCGCGCGATCAACCGGCGCATCCAGAACGTGCCGATTCTCGGGCTGCGCGACGCGTTCCAGTACGTCAGCGAGTGGCAATCGCGGTAGGAGAGTAGGCCCGGCTGCGGCGGCCGGGCCCGCCCCGTCGTCGTCGATGCTCCAGTTCGTCGCGCGGCGTTTGATCCACGCGGTCGGTGTATTGCTCGCCGTGGCGATCTTTACGTTCCTGCTCGTGCACGCCGCGCCCGGCGGCCCGGCGATCATGACGACGATGGAGACGACGCCGGATCAGATCGCGGCGCACCGCGCGCGGCTGGGTCTCGACCAGCCACTGCACGTCCAATTCGGAAAGTGGATGTGGAATCTGCTCCGTGGCGACTTCGGGCGGTCGTTCAACGACGGCCGTCCCGTCCTCGCCGTGCTCGGCGAGCGCCTGCCCGTGACTCTGCTGCTCGGCGGGGCCGCGTTGCTCATCTCCGTCGTTCTCGCCCTGCCCGCGGGCATCTACTCCGCGACGCACCGCGGCGCTACCGGCGATCACGTCACGACGTTTCTCAGCTTCATCGGCGTCAGCATCCCGTCGTTCTGGTTCGGCATCGTCCTGACCATAGTGTTCTCGGTGCAGCTGCGGTGGCTGCCGAGCTCTGGCATGTTCACCGTCGGCGCCGCGGACACGCTGTCGAATCGGATCGTGCACATGATCATGCCCGTGCTCGTGCTCGCGACGGGCCTGCTGCCGCAGCTCGTACGCTACGCGCGCTCGTCGATGCTCGAGGTGCTGTCCCGCGACTACGTGCGCACGGCGCGCGCCAAGGGGCTGGCGACGTCGCGCGTCGTTTACCATCACGCGCTGCGCAACGCCTTGATCCCGGTGGTCACGGTAACGGGGTTGCTGCTGCCGCGCGTGATCGGCGGCGCGGTGATCACGGAGCAGATCTTTGGTTGGCCCGGCATGGGGCAGTTGGCGGTCGCCTCGGCGATCGGGCGCGACTTTCCCATGGTGCTCGGCATCACCGTCGTCATCGCCGGCGTCGTCGTCGCGACGAATCTCATCGTCGACCTGGCGTACGGCTGGCTCGACCCACGGATTCGCCATGACTGAGGCCCTCGGGAACGCCGCCGTCCGCGGGCGGGACGGCAAGGCGCCGCGCTTCGCGACGCTCGCCGCGCGGCGGCTCCGCCGCAATCGCCCGGCGGTCGCCAGCCTTCTATTCTTGGCTCTCGTGCACGTCTTTGCGTTCCTCGTGCCGGCGCTGCCCGGATTCGATCCGTTCCTTACCGACCCCGGCAGCACTCTGGCCGCCCCAGGCGGCGCTCACCCGCTCGGCACCGACGAGGTCGGACGCGACGTACTCAGCCGGCTGATCGACGGCGCCCGAGTCTCGCTCGTCGTCGGCTTGCTGTCGATGGCGCTCGCGATCTCCACGGGAACGATCATTGGCGCGCTCGCCGGCTACTTCGGCGGCTTCGCCGACGCCTGGCTGATGCGGGCCACGGACGCGATGATGGCGTTGCCGACGCTATTTCTCATCCTCGCCATCGTCGCCGTCTTCGGCGGCGGTCCGTTCGTCGTAATGGCCGCGATCGGATTGACGTCGTGGATGCAGGTCGCGCGCATCGTCCGCGGGGAAACCCTGCGGTGGCGCGTGGCGGAGTTCGTCGACGCCGCGCGCGCGCTCGGCGCTTCCGACGGGCGGATCATGCGGCGCCACCTCCTGCCGCAGGTCGCGCCGGCGATCATCGTCACCGCGACGCTCGGGGTCGCCTACGCGATCCTGACCGAATCGGCGCTCAGCTACCTAGGCGTAGGCATCCGCCCGCCGACGCCGTCCTGGGGGAACATGCTGCAGAATGCGCAGCAGTACATCTGGTCGCAGCCGCGGCTGGCGATCTACCCGGGCGTTCTCATTCTCTTGACCGTCCTGAGCTACAACTTCATGGGCGACGGACTGCGCGACGCGCTCGACCCGTCGTTGCGCAACGTCTAGCCCGCGACGAGGGAAACGATGCAGTGGACGCTCGCCGCCGTCGGCGACATCATGCTCACCCATCCGCTCGGTGCAAGCGGCTGTCACGATCTGCTCCGCGAAGCAACGCTCGCGTTCGCGAACCTCGAGGTGCCGCTCTCGGCCCGAGGGCATCCAGCGGACAAGCCGATCGCGTTCCGCGCCGATCCCGTACTCGCCGGCGAGCTGGCTAAGATCGGCTTGGACGTCGTGACGTTCGCGAACAATCACGCGCTCGACTACGGCATTCCGGCGCTCCTCGACACCGTGACCCACGTCGAGGCGTCGGGTGTCGGCTGCGTCGGCGTCGGCGAAACGCTCGAGACCGCCGCGGGGTTCCGCGTCCTGGGCGCCGGCGACGTGCGCGTGGCGTTCGGCGGATTCAACTGCACGTTGCCGCCCGGCGCCGCGGCGTCTCCACAGCGGCCCGGCACGGCGCCGCTGCGCGTCGAGGCGAGCTACGTCGCGGACGCGACGCTGGAAGAACAGCCGGGCACGTCACCCTACGTCCGCACCACGCCGTTCGAACCGGACCTCCGGTACGCCGCCGACCGCATCCGAGAGGCGAAGCGGTCCGCGGACGTCGTCGTCGTTTCCGTGCACTGGGGCGTGCCGCCGGGCTGGGCGGCGCCGTTCCAGGGCACGCTCGCCGACTACCAGCCGCCGATGGCGCACGCGCTTATCGACGCCGGCGCCGACGTCATTCTCGGTCACCACCCGCACACGCTGCACGGCGTCGAGATCTATCGCGGCAAGCCGATCCTCTACAGCCTCGGAAACTACGTCTTCCACGTCATGGCGCCCGGCGCGAAGATGCCGATCATGCGACCGCTGCCGCCCTATCGCTGGGAGTTCCTCAGCCTGCCGGAGCTGCACGAATCGGCGGTTTTCCAACTGCGGTTCGACGACTCTGGGCGGACGCTGTGGTCGATCGAGCTCGTCCCGTGCGCGTTCGACGACCGCGGCGAGTCGCAGGTCGCGTCCGGCGCGCGAGCCGCGGCGATTCTCCGCCGTTTCGCGGCGCACTGCGATGCGCTCGGCACGCGGGTTGAAGTGAGAGATGGGCGGGCGAAGGTTCGGATCTCGTAGTCGCTCGGCAGGGTTCATCCCGAGGTCATCGCACAGCGTTTCACACCATAAGGGGGAGCTTCATGACCGCTGTCCCGCCCGGCACGGTGATCACCGAAGAGGTCGTCGCGCTCGCGCGGGGGCTCATCCGCATCCCCAGCCAATACATCGACAACGAGCTGGTTCAGCACGGCGACATCGCCGATTTCCTCGCGGCGCACATGGCGTCGATCGGTCTGGAGGTTGGGACGCTCGAGGACGTCCGCTCTTATCCAGTCGTCGTTGGCACGACGCCGGGCGGCGGCACCGAGCTGGTCCCCCGACGGTCGCTTCGTCGCGTTCTATGCCAGCGACAGCTGCGAGGACCGCGCGACGAACGTCGGCTTGTGGCTGTCGGAGCCGCGGACGCGGCAGCTCGCGAACTTAACGTTCGACTTCGACCGCGCGCTCGGTGATTGGATCATCGACGACATGCACACGGCGTATGGTCACAACGTGGCACCGCCGCTGTGGGCCGCCGACGGGCGACACGCTTGCTTCATCGTCACGGACCACGGCAGCACGCATGTCTTTCGCGTGGACGTGCCGGGAGAAGCCGCCTTCAAGCGGGGGCGGCCCGTCTCGCACGGATTCACCGAGGCCGCGAACGCGACCGGCCGCGCGTTCAACGTGACGCGGATTCTCGAGGGCGCCCGGCGCATCTACTCGTTGTCCGGAGACGGGCGAGGCCGCCTGGCGATCGCCGCCAGCGACCCGCGGCGGCCGGGCGAAGTGTTCACCGCGATCGTCGACGAGTCGGCCCCCGGGGCGCCGCGGGCGACGGAGTGCCCGATCACCGCGTTGAACGCGCGCTGGCTGTCCGAGGTGAACCTTGCTGACCACGAGCCGATCCACGGCTTCCTCATGAAGCCGCCCGACTTCGCTGCTGGCCGCAAGGTCCCGCTCGTCCTCAACATCCACGGCGGCCCCTACGTGGCGTGGGGAAATTCGTTCACGCTCGAGTTCCAATTGCTCGCGGCCTCCGGCTGCGCCGTCCTCTATACGAACCCGCACGGCAGCAAAGGATACGGGGCGCGGCTCACGGTTGACATCAAGCAGCGCCGCGGTGAGATCGACTATCAGGACTTCCTCGCCGTCGTCGACGCCGCGTGCGAGCGGCCGTTCATCGATTCCGGTCGATTAAGCATCACGGGCGAGAGCTACGGTGGTTGGGCGGTGAATTGGGTCGTGACGCACACGACGCGGTTCGCGGCGGCCGTTTACGATCGCGGGACAAGCAACCGCCACAGCGCGTGGGGCAACAGTCAGATGGGCTACCTGCACTCGAACTGGGAAACGCCCGGACCGCCGTGGACTCACCCGGAATTCTACATGCAGCAGTCGCCGATCAACTACGCGGACCGCTGCGAGACGCCGCTGTTGATCCTGCACGGGTCCGAGGATGCGCTGTGCGACGTGTCCGAGGCGGAGCAGATGTTCAAGGCGCTGAAGGCGCTGAAGAAGCCCGTCGAGTGGATCTTGTTCTTGAGCGAGCCGCACCACATGTCGCGCACCGGCACGCCGCAGAATCGCATCGAACGGCTGGACCGCATTGTAGACTGGTTCGAGCGCTACCTCCGACCGCGCTGAGCGGAAGCGACGACACCGATAGCGCTCCGCTCGAGACAGCCACGGATCACCCCACCGAAGGAGGAATCCATTTGTCGACCTGGTTCACTCAATGGAAAGACGGCGCCGAAGCGGCGCTGCAAGCCGACGTGTCTCTCGACGTGCCCTGGGCGCTCGTCGAGCGCTTCTCGAAGCTCGTGCGCGAGTCCGGCACCGAGCAAGAGTTGGTGGCCGCGCGCGCGATCATGGATCAGCTGCGCGCGTTCGGCGTACCGCACACGCATCACGAGCCCGAGGTGCTGATCAGCCTGCCGCGCGGCGCCACGCTCGAGGTGACAGCGCCGCAAGCGAAGACGTTGCGCGCGAAGACGCCCGCGATGTCCGCGTCGACGGGCGGCAAGCCGATCGACGGCGATCTCGTCTACCTCTCCACGGGGCAGGCCGGCAGCATCATCTCGATCTTCGAAAAGGTCGACGCAGTCACGGCCGACGTCGCCGGCAAGGTCGTCCTCACGGAAGGGTATCCGTCTCCCGGCAAGGTGAAGAGCCTGCAGGACGCCGGCGCCGCCGGCGCGGTCTTCATCAGCCCCGGCGAGCGCATCCACGAGGGCATCTGCACGACGATCTGGGGATCGCCCGACCTCGATTCGCTGCCGCGGAAGCCGCGCATCCCCGTCATCGCGATCAGCAAGCCCGACGGCGCTTGGCTGCGCGATCTCGCGCAAACGGGGCCGGTGCGCATCCGTTACAGCACGAACCTCGAGGAGCGCTGGCGCAAGATTCCCGTCCTCGAAGCGGTCATCCGCGGCACGGAGGAGCCCGAGAAATTCGTATTGATGCATGGCCACCTCGACTCCTGGCATGAAGGCATCGGCGACAACGCGACCGGCGACGCGACGCTCCTGGAGTGCGCGCGCGTGTTGTGGAAGCACCGCGACAAGCTGCGCCGCAGCGTACGCATCGCCTGGTGGTCCGGCCACTCGCACGGCCGGTATGCCGGGTCGGTGTGGTACGCGGACGCGCACGCGATCGACATCGACGAGAACTGCGTCGCGCACATCAACTGCGACTCGCCCGGGTGCCGCGACGCGTCCGCGTTCGACGACGTCTTCTGGATGGCCGAGGCGGAGTCGCTGGCCAAGGCGCTCATCAAGGACGTGACCGGGCAGGACGCCGAGGGCGGCCGGCCGCTGCGGGCTGGCGACAAGTCGTTCAGCAACATCGGCGTGCCCACGTTCTTCATGCTGTCGTCGAACATTCCGAAGCAGGAGATCCGCGCCCGCGGCCTCTACGCGGTCGGCGGCTGCGGCATGAACATCGAATGGCACACCGAGGCCGACACGATCGAGATCGCCGACCGCGGCAACCTGCTGCGTGACATCAAGCTGTACGCCGTCGCGGCATTCCGAACAGCGAACGCGCCGTTGTACGCGCTCGACCTCGCGATGACCGCCGCCGACATCGGCGCGACACTCGAAAAGTACCAGCAGGCGGCGGGCGGACAATTCGACTTGTCGAGACCGCGCGCGGAAGCGCGGGGTCTCGAGGACGACCTTCGCCGCTTCTATCAGGCCGCCAAATCCCTCGACGGTAAAACGGTCGGCGATCCTGCGGTCCATCGGTTCAACGAGGTGCAGCACGCGGTGTCGCGGCTGCTGGTCGGCGTGAACTACGCGCGCATGGGACGGTTCTGGCACGATCCAGCCGTAGACGTGCCGCCGCTGCCAGATCTGGAGCCCTGTTTGAAGCTGGGCGCGCTTTCGGCCGACAGCGACGCCGCGCGTGTCACGCGCACGCACCTCGTGCGCGGCCGTAACCGGCTCACCGCCGCGTTGCGCGAAGCGCGGCGCGTCATCGCCCGGGAGGCGCGGACGTGAAAGCGCTGCTCATCCGGCAATTCGGCGGCATCGACACGCTGAAGATCGAAGACGTGCCCGATCCGAAGCCGGGACCCGGAGATGTCCTCGTGCGCATCAAATCGGCCGGCGTCAACAGCAAGGACATCTGGGCGCGCTCGGGCCCGCCCGGCGGCAAAGCGCCGTTTCCGTGGAAGCCGCGTCCGTTCCCCTACATCACGGGAGGCGACGGCGCCGGCGTTGTCGAGGAAGTCGGCGAAGGGGTCGAAGGATTCCGGCCTGGTGATCGCGTGGGGATCAACCCGATCCTTTACTGCGGCCGCTGCGCTTATTGCTTGGCCGGAGAGCAGTCCCTGTGCTTCGACTACAAGATCTTCGGCGACCACCGGCCGGGCGCGTTCGCGGAGCTGACGACAATCCCCCAGCAGAACTTGATTGCGCTGCCCGACCACGTCCCGTTCGAGGATGCCGCCGTCCTGCCGGCCTGCTACACGACGGCGTGGCGCGGGTTGATGACCGCTGGACAATTACAGGCGGGGCAAGACTTGCTCGTTGTCGGCGCGTCCGGCGGTGTCGGAACAGCCGCGCTCGTCCTCGGCAACTACGCCGGCGCGCGGGTCTTCGCGCTCGTCGGTGACGCCGAAAAAGTGCGCAAGGCGGAAGCGTCGGGCGCAATCCCAATCGATCGGTCGGCGCACCCGAAGTTCTCGGAACGGGTGCTTGCCCTGACGGATGGCCTCGGCGTCCACGTCGCGTCCGATCCTGTCGGCGCGGTGACGTGGCCGGAGACGATCCGGAGCCTGCGGCGATTGGGCAAAATGGTCATCTGCGGCGCATCCGGCGGCGAGCGTCCCGACTTCGATATCCGCGAAGTGTACCAGCGGCATCGCCAGATCCTCGGCGCGCCGATGGGCAACTTGCGAGACTTTCATGCCGTGATGTCCCTACTGTTCCAAAATCGAATCCGTCCGATCATCCATACGGTTATGCCCCTGGCTGAGGTCCGCGAGGCGCACCGGATGTTCGAGGCGCGGGAACACTTCGGGAAGATCGTTCTCGTGCCGTAGACGCGGGGGGCCTCTCGCGGGTGGCGCCGGCCGAAACGGCCGGGGATTCGGAGTCTTCAGGCCAACGAAGTTGCAGAGGTGATGAAGGATGTCGCGCGCACTCGCATTCGTCTTGTTCGTCTCGTTGTTGCTCGTCGGTCCGGCGACGGCGGCCACGGTTTCCGCCGGCGTGGGTTATGACCTTACGTTCACGGGCACGAATACCGCCGGTACGATCTCGGGAACGATCGGCGGCGTTCCCGACCAGGGGCCCTACAGCGGCGGCACGTGGACGGTGACCGCCGAGGGCAAACCGTTCGCGGCAGGGACCTGCGCCTGCGGCGGCACTTGCGCGATCACTGGAACCACGGTCGCGGGCCGATCGGTTTCCTTCCCGTTGAGCGGAACAACCCTGACTGGCACGAAGTCCGGGGTGCTCCCGGCGTCGACTTTCCCGAATCACGGCGCATTGGTGTCTTCGGTCGCTCAGTGGGCGAACAAGAACCTCGAACGCGGGGACCGAGGCAAAGTCGTGCGCGATGGCTTCGTCCGCGCGTAAGGAACAGCGTCCGGATCCGGACGTCAGGGAGCGGAGAACAAGTGGCAGACGTCGAAGACAAAGGGAGACGAGAAATCCGGTCAAGGAAAAGACGGGAATGGAAAGGACGCCGACAGGGGCGGCGACCGCGGCAACGATCATTGCGGGGGCAAGGGAAAGTAGTCTGGGCCAGCCCCGCCAAGGGAGGAAGTCATGGGGCTGCTGGACGAGATCTTGACGCAGGTCGCAGGTCAGCTACAAACCGGGTCAGCGTAGAGCGGGCCGGGACGACAGGCATCGCCGCTCGACGCGTTGCTCGGCGGTGGCGCGAACAATCCGTTGGCGTCGATGCTCGGGGGATTGCTCGGCGGCGGCTCATCGAGTGCAGGTGGCCGACCGAGCCCGAGCGGCGGAAATCTCATGGAGCTGCTGCAGATGGTGCTCAAACTGATCCAACTTCAACCGGGCGGCCTCGCCGGCCTGATCGACGGCCTGTCGCAGGGAGGCCTCCAATAGCAAGCGCAATCTTGGGTGGGGCGGGGCGCCAATCAGGGCGTCTCACCAGACCAGCTCCTATCCGCCCTGGGAATCGGAAACCAGTTCCCGCAACTCGCGCAGCAGTTCGGGTTGTCGGAGCAAGAAGCCGCGGATGGAATGTCGCAATTGCTCCCAGAGCTCGGCGATCGGCTCACGCCCAACGGTCAGTTCGAGAACAACGATTCTCTGCAAGCCGGCCTTGAGGACCTGCAGCGCCTGCTCGGCGACAGCGGCGCGAGACCGATCCGGCGGCGCAAGAGCGGCTGCAGAAGCTGGAGTCCTAGCTGGAGCGCCAGCGCAACGAGAGCGCGATCCGAATCTCCGATGGATCCTGAGTCCAAACGCGGGCGTCGCCATCGGTGCCGGCGACGCCCGCGTTCCGCAGCGCGACCACCGCCTCGCGCAGCGCCTGCTCGTTCGCATACTCGATCGTATAATAGTGCAAACCTGAAGCGTCCGGCGGGGGCGGCGACGCGCCGACGCCCGCCCACGTGTTGAGGCCGACGTGATGATGGTAGCCATCGACCGACACGAAGAGCGCGCTTGGACCGTACCGCATCACGAGATCGAAACCCAACCGTTCACAGTAGAAGCGCTCCGCGTCCCGTAGCAGCGCGACGTGCAGGTGGATGTGCCCGATTCGGCTCCCTGCCGGAAGGCCAGTCCAAGGCTCGCGGACGCCGCCCAGGGTGCCGACCAAATCCCGCAAATCGAGCGGCTCCGTCGCCATCGTCAGCTTGCCGTTGCGCGACGGCCACCGATCCCTTGGACGATCGGCGTAGATCTCGATGCCATTCCCATCCGGATCCGCCAGGTAGATCGCTTCGCTGACGAGGTGATCGGAGGCCCCTTGCAGCGGCGTGTTGGTCTCGACGAGCCGCAGGAAAGCCCGGGCGAGGTGCGTGCGATCGGGGAGCAACAACGCGAAATGATAGAGGCCGGACGTATGCGGCGGGCGCGGCGACGCGCCGGCGACCGTTTTGATACGCAGCAACGGCGCGCCGTCGTCGACGCCGAGATCGATCAAGTTCGCGCTCCCGCCGACGACACGAAGGCCAAGCCGTTCCTGATAAAATCGCGCAAGCCGGATCGCATCCGCCGACCGTAGTGCGACCATTCCGATTCCGGTAATTCCCGCCACCTCGCACCTCCGTGCGATCGGTGTCACCTTCGAGCGGCATGCGGTTTGCATGGAACTCTTCGCGATGCATGTACGCTATTACCAGGGAGACTACGACGCTCGTCCAAGGGCATCGCGATCGTAGGCCAGTATCGCACCCGGAGAACAAAGTTGCACCGATCGTCCACGATCGCGATCATCGCGTTCTTGTGCACCGCCACGCTCGTGCCGCAGCCGCCAGCGCGTGCAGTCGCTGCGCCGGCGCTCGGGCACGGCGCCTCGTTCGCACTCGAAAGATCCAGGCTCGCAGGCACGACGGCCGGTCCGCGCTATCCGCGTCTGGCCGGATTCCTCGTCCCCGTCGAGGAGTCGTTGCTGGTCGGGCTGCTAGCGGCCGGGCTCACCGATCGCTTGATTCGAATCGCCGTCGACACGAATGGTCACCTGATCGCGGCATCCTTGGTCCTCACGTTCCCAGAATCCGGACCGGACGCCGTGCCGCCGCTGCAGGCGCGCGCGGTCAGCTTGGCGGCTGCGGCGTTCAAGGCGGTTCCGGCGCTGGACGAGCTGCAACTCACCGCGTTTCACCAGGAGAGCGGATACTTCAACGCCTACCGCTCGGACGTCTCGTTCACGGCCGCGATCAGCGGCGCGGACGCGGCCATTCTGCGGAGAACGAGCGGACCTGTCGAACTGCAGATGCGGGCGTTTCGCGCCTGGTACCATCCGACGATCCGCCCCGCGACGGCGCCGCGGAATGTAGACGGACCGCCCCGCGCCCACGTCGCCCCGAAGGCACCGCCGTTCCACGGCAACGAGCACGCGACGGGTTTCTCCGGCGACGCGAGCGATCGTCTTCTCGAGCTGCGTGACCGCTTGGCAGGACACCTGCGCGGTCAGATCGTCGGCGGCAAGATCTATCGCGGTCCGGTCCACCGGCGCGCTCTGGCGCTGACGTTTGACGATGGACCGATGCCGATCTACACGACGTTGTTGCTCGACTCTCTACGCCGTGAAGGTTTGAAGGCGACGTTCTTCGTCATCGGCCAACGCATCCGGCAGTACCCATATCTCGCGCGCGCCATCGTCGCGGACGGTCATGAGATCGCGAACCACACATACAGCCACGTCAACCTCACGCATCTCAGCGCCGATGACACACGCGAGGAGATTGCGCGGGCGCAGCGGGCGATCCTCTCCGTCACGGGTCGAACAGCCGCGTACTTTCGCATGCCCGGGGGGCAATACAACCGCGCCGTCCTGAAAGAAGCGCGTCGCCAGAACCTGACGACCGTCTTTTGGACCGCCGCTCCCGGTGATCACCACCAAATTTCGGACGAAGCGCTGCAGCAAAGGATGATGGCTCGCGTCTACAACGGCGGGATCCTCTTGCTGCACCAGGGGATCCCGGCGACGCTGCGCATGCTGCCCCACGTGCGGGAGATGTTGCAAGCGCGGGGCTATCATCTCTCGACCGTCTCCGGTTTGATGAACGGCGGGGCCTCGACGCAAGCGCAGCGGTGAGGCGGCTACAACCGAACGTAGATTCTCCGGACGTACAGGATCGCCAAGACGAGCCACCAAAAGCCGACGTACAGAGCGGTGTAGGCCCAACCGCCGCCCTCGCGTCCGTACTGCCGCACCAGAGCATCGAGGAAGACCGTCTGCAAGGACATCACGACCGGGGTCGACACGGCGGATACCTTCCGCGACGTGTATTCGGAGGCGGTAAAGCGTGCACGCGGCCTCGGTGACAGGCTCGCAGTCATCCGCGTGGTCATCCCCGAGCTCGCGTCGATTCCGAACGCTACGGGCCGCAGGTCGCCGATCGGGTTCTCAAGCGTGTCGTGGCGATCATTGAATCGCACGTACGGGCGAGCGACCTCGTGGGCCGCATGCGCGAGGACGAATTCGCGATCCTGCTGCGCGGGCCCGGCCCCGACCGCGTGCGCGCCATCTCCGACTTGATCACCAAGGAAGCGCAAGCGTTTCGCGTGCACGAGTATCCGGACCTTCGCTTGTCGGTGTGGTCAGGACGGGCAACGATGCCGGAAGCGCGCACCGATCTCATGGAAGCTGCCAAGGCGCTGCTCCTCGAATCCGGCACGCGGTAACAGAAGGTCCCTCGACCGTTTCCCACAGCCCGTCGCGTCAACGCGCGGCCTGGATCTCCGCGGCGGCGACCGGATTCTCCAAGCTCGACAAATCGCCCGGGTCGCGTCCGAGGAACAAGGCTCGGATCACCCGCCGCATCACCTTCGCGTTTCGCGTCTTCGGCAGGTCGGTGACGAATCGTAGGATGGCCGGCCGCAGCGGCTTACCCATGCGCGCGGCGACCCAATCCTGCAGCTCCGTTCGCAAGCCATCCGACGGCCCGTGCCCCGGTCGCAACACGACGAAGCAGGCGACCGCCTCTCCCTTCATGTCGTCGGGAACGCCGATCGCGGCAGCTTCGCTTACGGCGGGGTGACCGGTCAACGCCGACTCGACCTCCGCTGGTCCGACGCGCTTACCCGAGACCTTGATGGTGTCGTCGCTGCGCCCGAGAATGTACCAGATTCCATCGGCGTCGGTGGCGGCCCAGTCGCCGTGCACCCAGATATCCGGCCACCGCGACCAATAGGTCTCGAGATAACGGTCGGGGTCGCGCCAGAAACCGCGCGTCATGCCGGGCCACGCTCTCTTGACGACCAGCTCTCCGACGGCTCCGCGAACGGGATGCCCATCGGCGTCCAAGACGTCCGCGGCGATTCCCAAGCAGGGACCCGCGAAGCCGCACGGCTTGCATGCGTGCAGCACCGTCCCGCCGAGGATGCCGCCGGAGATCTCCGTACCGCCGGAGTAGTTGATGACGGGGCAGCGGCCGTCGCCGACCTCGTTCAGGTACCACAAGTACGGCTCGGGATTCCACGGTTCGCCCGTCGATCCGAGGACGCGCAACGAAGACCGATCGCTGCCGCGCAAGGGCTCTTCTCCGTACCGCATCAGCGCGCGTACCGCGGTCGGTGCGATACCGAGGATCGTGATCCGATGTTGGGCCACCAATTGCCACAACCGGTCGGGATCGGGGAAATCGGGCACGCCTTCGTAGAAGACCATCGTCGCGCCGAGGGACGCAATTCCGAAGACCTCCCAGGGTCCCATCATCCATCCCATGTCCGTGAGCCAGAACATCACGTCGTCTTCTTGCACGTCGAAGTGGAACGCCATGTCCGCGGCGGCCTTCAGGGGGAACCCGCCGTGGACGTGCACCGTGCCCTTGGGGCGGCCGGTCGTCCCGGACGTGTAGATGATCATGAACGGCGTCTCGGGATCCAGAGGTTCGGTCGCTATCTCCGGCGGCTGCAGGGAGACCGCGTCGTGCCACCACAGATCGCGAGCCGGATTCCAGGGCACCGCGTGCCCGGTCCGGCGCACGATGAGCACATGGCGGACGGTCGGGGCGGCGTCCGCGGCGGCGTCGGCGACCCGTTTCGTCTCCACGACCTGGCCGCGACGATAGAAGCCGTCGGCTGTGACGATCAGCTTGGCCTCGCAGTCGCGGGCGCGAGCGGCGACCGCGTCGGCGGCATAGCCGGAGAAGACCGGCGTGAATACGGCGCCGATCTTCGCGGCCGCCAGCATGATGATCGCGGCCTCGGGGATCATCGGCAGGAAGACGACGATTCGATCTCCCTGTTCGATGCCCAGCGCGCGCAACGCATGGGCGGCGCGGCAGACTTCTTCGTACAGGTCTCGATACTTGAGCACGCGCGACGCGCCATCTTCGCCCTCCCAACGGAGGGCCGGCTTGGCGCCGCGGGCCGTTTCGCGGTGCTTGTCGACGCAGTTGTGCACGAGGTTGCAGCGGCCGTCGACCCACCATCGCGTCCACGGCACCCCGTCTTGGCCGTCGAAGACCCGCGTGTAAGGCGTGTACCACTCGATGTCCATCTCACGCACGGCGGCATCCCAAAACCAGCCGATGTCCTCGACGGATCGCCGATAGAGCGCATCGTAGTCCGGCAGGTTATGCTCGCGGAGGAACCGCGCGATCCGGCTGCGGCGGACGAGCGTCTCCGACGGCTGCCAAACAACCTCGCCGCCCAGCGGGTCGAACGTCGTTGCATCCATGCGGGACACTTGGCCGGCGCGGGGAAGGTCTCCTTCGC
>VGFF01000052.1 GCA_016868955.1 Armatimonadota bacterium | reverse complement strand
CGCCGTGCTCGCGCATGGCGAGGTGACCGGCCACGCGCATGTCATCGAGAGCCCGCACGTCCGCATCACGCGCGATCCCGACGTGGTCGAGCGCGCGCGCCTGCAGCTCGTCAAGATGGGCATCTTGGAGCCGGACGCCCGCACCGTAGATGCCGTGATCGTTGTGGACGACGGCGCCCCTTCCATGCTCACGCACGAGGAGCACGAGGCGCATTTCGTCCGCCCCGGCATCCACGCGCTGCTCCGCGCGCGCGAGTATGTCGAGCCGGACGTCGTGCGGCGCGTGGGGGACTGACATGAAAAGCGGCTATCAAGTGCGGATCGACATGTGGTGCCCAGTCGATCTCGAAGACCCGGAATCTCTCATCGCCGTCGTCCAGGGCGTCCGCTCCATACAGGCGGCCGCCAAGGAAATAGGCGCCGTCGCGAATTGCGAGAGCAGGTTCGTGTATCGGCGCGGGACCAAGCGCCGCGAGCCGGACGACATTCCCGATCTCTCCGAGGTCCCAACGGACGGGTCGCCGTCATGAGCCTCGCCCCCAACCAGATCGCTTGGCTCCGCGAGCGGATGCCGGCCTTCGCCCGCGCGAACGACCAAGCCGAAGATGCGATCCGCTCGACCGCCGCCTACCGCGAGAACTACGGCGACTTGGCGACGGCGACGCGACTGCGCAAGGACGCGCAGGCCGCGTGTAGACGCGCGGAGGCCGCCGCTGCCCGGCCGTGGAGTTGGAAATGGGGATCGCCGTGAGGTACATGACTCGCGACGTGTCCAGATCGAAGCCGCAGCCAGCGAGGGCGCAGCACCATGACAGACGCCAAGCTACTGACCTTCGCTGAGCTGCGCGCAGCCAATCGGGCGCGCATAAATGATTTCAAGACGCCTCAAGGGACGCCCATTGACCACTCCAGATGGGGCCTCTCGCAATGGTCGAACGCTGTGGCGGGAGAGGTCGGCGAGGCGTGTAGCCTTGTTAAGAAATTAGAGCGTGGTGATTTTTCGCTCGTCGAGGCGCGCGAACTCCTCGCCGCCGAGTGCGCGGACGTCGTCACCTATCTCGATATACTGGCTGATGTCGCCGGCATCGATCTCGCGGCGGCGATCGTCAAAAAATTCAATACCGTCTCAGAAAGAATTGACAGCCAAACAAGGTTGCGAAGTGAAGCTCAGAAGGACCCCCAGGCTAGACCTACAACGTGGACAGAGCCTGGCGGATGTTCGTCCTGCGATTTTTGCGGGATTGAACCCACGGATATGAACCCCTATTGCACGCATCCGCTGGTACTGCAGGTCCACCCCCATGGGCTGAATCTCAATGTAGCCCTAAGGGAGTTTTGCGGTCACGACCTATATCGCGCCCGGGCGGTCATGACGGCGCTGGATAGCCTTGATGGCTGATCGCACCTCCATAGAATGGACCGACGCGACGTGGAATCCCGTGACTGGGTGCTCCAAAATAACCCGTGGCTGCGACTTTTGTTACGCCGAGCGCATTGCCGAACGGTTCCGTGGGGTGCAAGGACATCCGTTCGAGAACGGCTTTGATTTGACGCTGAGACCCGAGCGGCTGCGGCAGCCCTTGGCTTGGCGCAAGCCGCGCCGCGTGTTCGTCAATTCCATGAGCGACCTCTTCCACAAGGATGTGCCCAAGTCATTTATCGACGCGGTGTTCGACACCATGGAAGAAGCCAACTGGCACACGTTTCAGGTGCTGACCAAACGCAGTCCGCTCATGGTCAAATACCTTCGTGGTCGGTACGGTGCGGGCTTGGCACCGTCCCATATTTGGCTGGGCGTGTCCGTCGAAGACCAGAAGAACACCGTCCGGTTAAAACATTTGCAAATTGCGCGAGCATCGACAAAATTCGTATCCTTCGAGCCGTTGTTATGGTCGATTGCCGCCATCGACCTGAGCGGAATCGACTGGGTCATCGTCGGTGCCGAGAGCGGCCCTGGCGCGCGGCCATTCAACATCGAGTGGGCGCGCGGGCTGAAAAATCAATGCATCGCCGCCGATGTTGCCTTCTTCTTCAAGCAAGCGGCGGACGCGCGCGGCCGTAAAATCCCCACGCCAGAACTGGACGGTCGGAAATGGATCGAATTTCCGCGCCGAGGATGAGCCATGACGAAAACACCGCCGAGCCCTTACCGACGGGTGCCGATCAGCATTCAGCACGGCCCCGACCATGCGGCCCTCCGCGCGCGCTACGGCGGATCGTCCGAGGCGCCGGCCCTGTTCGGACTCGGCTACGAAGGCCTCGCATCCCAATATGCGGTTTGGGCGCTCAAGTCCGGGATCATCGAACTACCATCGGTCGAAGACGACGATCGCGTATTCTTCGGCCGCGAGCTTGAGACCGTTATCGGCATGGCGGTCGCGCGCAAGCACGGATGGGAGTTGCGCCGCGCCGATTACTACGCAATCAACGAGCGGCACCGCATGGGCGCGACGGTGGACTTCGACGTGGTCTCGCATCCGGACGGCCCCGGCATCATTGAAACCAAGAGCCGGGACACGCTCGCCTGGCGGCGCGCTTATACGGAGACCGAGGCCAGCGACCGCGACAAGATTCAACTTGCGCACCAGTTCGCCTGCCTGCCCGAGATGAAATGGGGCTGCATCGCGGCCTTGGTCGGTGGCAACGACCTCCGCACCTACCCGTACACGCGCGCCGATCTCGCGCCGATCATTGCCGACGTGACGGCCGCATGGGATGATTTGTGGCGCCGGGTCAAGGATCGCGACGAACCGCCGCTCACCAGCGAGGATGTTCGGGCCTGGTTGCGCCAGCACCCCGAGTCCAACGACGAAGTGCTCGTGATCAATGCGCCCGCCACGCCGCTGAATGAGGCGATCACCAACTACGGACTGTTTCGGGCGCAGGCGCGGGAGGCGACCAAGCGCGCCGATGAGTGCCGCGCGATGATCTTGCAGGCCGCCGGCGATCACGGCCAAATCGTGACGTCAGATTATCGCGTCACGATCCGGCGCTCGACCGGCAAGCCGACGACCATCACGTTGCCGAAGGCGTTGCGCTATGGCCTCGCGCACGGCGCGGCGGACGCCATCGCGGCGGCGGTGGCATGGGTGCATGTGACGCGCGAAGCCTCCGTGCGCACGACGATCGATATCACAGCGAACGACGCACCGCCGCGTGACGCCGAGGTACCGCGTGGTGAATGTGACCCCCGCAATCTGGAGGCTGGATAATGGCCGACAACAAAGCCCTGACCGTCATTCGCCACGAGCTGCGCGCCATGCTGCCGCAGTTCGAGGCCGTCCTGCCGCATCATTTGCCGGCCGGTCGGCTCGAACGAACGATCATCAGCGCGCTGCGCACCAATCCGAAACTCATTGAATGCGACCGTCATTCGCTCTGGCGCGCGGCGATGACGGCCGCTGTTCTCGGCATCGAGCCCGACGGCGTGACCGGGCAGGGATTTTTCGTCCCCTTCAGAGGCAAGGTCGTATTCATCCCCGGCTACAAGGGGCTCATCACGCTGGCGGCCAACTGGGGATACATCGTGCGCGGCCACGTCGTCCGCGCGGCGGACAAGTACGAGGTCCAATACGGCGCGGTCGAGAGCATCGTGCATTTTCCGGCGGTGAATGCCGGCCGGGACGAGGCGACAAATCCAATCATCGGCGCCTACGCATCGGCGCGGCACGCCAGCCTGCCGCCGGCGTTCGAGTGGATGGACCTTGCCGATGTGCTCAAGCGCCGCGACCGCTCGGAGGGATACAAGTCGGCAAAGAAGCTCGGCTATTCGTCGCCATGGGACACCGATTTCGCCGAGATGGCGCGCAAGACGCCGGTGCGCGCGCTCGCCGATCAGCTCCCGCTCTCCGTCCAGCGCGCCTCTGCAATCGAGGCGATGTACGACGCCGGCAAGCGCGCCTATGCGGTCAAGCGGCCCGGCATGGCGGAGCCGGAGATCGAGATCGATGTCGAGGCCGTAACCACGACCGATGCCGCCGGCCCAAGTGAATACGCAATCCTCGAAGCCGATGCGGACGCCTCGCTGGAGCGGCGCTTGCGGTCATGAGCGACAGCGTGTCCCAGGTGTGGCGCACTTGCTCCATGCGCATGCGCGTTCTGGGCGGTAAGCGGCTGTCGGCCGTTTGCTATTTCTACCGCGGGATCGTCGTTCACCCGCGACCGTTCCGACTGCTGCCACTGTACGGCGGCAAGATTTATCTCGGCGAGTTGTCTGATGGTCCCTACAACATCTCGCACTTTTCCAGCGGGTATGGCATTTGCGAGAGCTCAGTGCCGCTGAAAGAGACGCTGTTGTTTGCGCAGCGCCTCGCCGAGAGCTTCGATTGGAATCGGAAGCGTTTCACGCCGGCGCGCCTGCGAGACGCCAAGGCCGCTTTCGATAAGGTGATCCAATCCGAACCGCACTACGCCGGAACCTTTACGCGGGAGACCGAAAATGACTGAAGAAAACGATCCCGTCATCTTCACGGGGCGGGATGGCAAAGAATACTGCGACGAGGAGCGCGCAGTCGCGGAGATGCTGGTTGATGGCGCGCTGTTCATCGGCGGCGATAGCGGGCCGTTTTTGGAGTCAGACACGCCCGATAAAAGGCCGGCCGGCCTGTACGTCAATTGCAATGATTTTTTCTTCTACTCCGCAGCCGACGCCCTGATTCTCCCCCGCGATCAAATTCATCCATTCTACAAGTTGTGGAAACAGGGGCACGCTAATGTGTGGCGCTGCCTCAAGGAGAAGCGGCGCCCGCTGCCACAGATCGAGGCGCGGATGAAGGCGCAAGGAATATGGACGGACGAGCTCGACGCGCTGCCGGCGCATGACAGCCCGCTCGAAGCCAAAACGCCCGACACGCCGGCGTGATCCATGACCAGCGCCAAGCCGCTGATGATCGATCTTTATGCCGGGCTGGGCGGCTGGGCCGACGGCGGAATCGCCGAGGGCTGGGACGTGATCGGATTCGATATCGAACGGCACGATTACGGCGACGGAGCGCGATACCCGGCGCAACTCGTGGTGCAAGATGTGCTTACGCTGCACGGCTCGCAATTCCGCGACGCCGCGCTCATCGTCGCCTCGCCGCCGTGCCAGGAATACAGTTACATGGCGATGTCGTGGTCCCGGGCGAAGACGATGGCGGCCGAATACCGCAGCGGCCGGCGCGACGTGCGGAAACTGACGGCGCTGTTCGACGCATGCTTTCGCATCCAGCGCGAGGCGTGCGAAGCGGCTGGACGGCACATCCCATTGGTGGTCGAGAACGTCAAGGGCGCGCAGAAATGGGTCGGACGCGCGCGCTGGAGTTACGGCAGTTACTACCTTTGGGGCGACGTGCCTGCGCTGATGCCCATGACAAGAGGCCTTACGGGCCGCAAGAACAACGGCGGTTCATGGTTCGGCATTGACAATCGGGGACGGCCGACACTCAGGAGCGACCCGAGCAAGACGCCGAACGCGGGCTATCATGACTCCGGGATCAAGCAGGGCGGCGATTGGTTCAATAGCGACTTGCCATCAATTTCGCGCCTCCATTCATCCAAGAGTCCCGCGCGCAAGGCGGCATCGGCGGCGATCGCGAAGATACCCTATCCGCTCGCCAGACATGTCGCGCGCGTCTTCAAGCCGCAGCAGGTTTGATGCGATGATCCGCCGAAACAAGTTCAACGTCCGCAAGACCGTCGTGGACGGCATAACGTTCGATTCACAGGCCGAGGCCGCGCGCTGGAGCGAGCTTCGGCTTCTCGAAAAGGCTGGCAAAATTCATTCCCTGACGCACCATGTGCGCTATGAGCTACTCGCGCCAGTTCTCAATGCCGACCATCAGGCGGACTTCGAGCCCTTCGAGCCGATCGGGCATTATGAGGCGGACTTCTGCTATTACTGCAAGGACGTCAAAAACTACATCGTTGAAGATGTGAAGGGCGTCATGACGCCGCTCGCGCGCTGGAAGATGAAGCACTTCGAGGTGCAGTACGGAATGACGATCAATGTCGTGCGCGCGAGGCGGCGATGAGCGCCAAGACCGCGCGGCCGCAAGGCAACCCGCGCGGCTCTGGCTACCCGCGCGCGACGGATGACTTCTATGTCGAGCCGCCGGAAGCCGTGCATGCGCTATTTGATGCGGAACATTTCCGGGGTCATATCTACGACCCGGCATGTGGCATCGGGACCATCGTAAAGATTGCGCGACAACGAGGATACGGTGCCGCCGGCTCGGATATCGAAGATCGTCTAGGGCTTTCACAATCGGGCGTATGGTTCCGTCAAGATTTCGTGACTGGCTCTTGGGGGCCGCGCCCCGTGCTCGCCAGTCGCGATGGATATACAGTGCAGCTAGATGAAAACATCGTTTGCAATCCACCCTATGGATTGGCACAAGAATTCATCTTGCGCGCATTGATCGTGGCGCAGCGCAAAGTCGCGATGTTGCTGCGGCTATCGTTCCTGGAAGGTCAAGAGCGCGCCAAGCTATTTCAGTCAACCCGGCTCGCGCGCGTGCACGTCTTTTCGTATCGAATCTCAATGCCGAGCGGTGCGGCGCTTGCGGCCGGCACCAAGCCCAAGGGCGGATCGGTTGCGTTCGCGTGGTTCGTGTGGGACCGCGATCATGTCGGGCCGCCGACGATCAATTGGCTAACGCGGCAATGACGCCGACACGGGTCTAGCGGCAGAACTCCCGCACCTTCCGGTTATGCGCCGCGATCTGGCGCACCGCGTCCTCGGAGATCGCCCCAGCGTCCGCCGCGCTCAGCGTGATCTGCCGTGACCACGCGCATTCACTTAGGTTTATGGTCCGGACGCAACTCGTCGCGAAGCTTGTCAGGATCAGCGCGAGCAACAGCTTCGTCGATTGCCGCAGCGCGCTTTCCATGATCGGCCATCGCCTCGCCCGTCTCGGCACGGTGCTCGATCTCTCCGGTCTGTCGGGCGGCGCGGAACCCGAGCCAGATAACGAGACCGAATAGGCCGACGAACCCGATGACAAGGTAGAGCCCCGTCATGGCGCGCGGTTGCGCTTTTCGATCACCGACCAGATAATGCCGACGATCGTGACGAGCGCGCCGGCGGCCGTTTCGACGGTGCCCGCGTCCGTCACGCCCTTGGTCACAAGCAACCCGCCACCAAACGTCGCAAGGTGTCGGATCAGGCCGAGGATCATGTCGCGGTTCATGGCGTCTTGTCCCTTCCGATTGTTGAGTCCGTATACGCCTTGCCAACCCATCCGATCACGGTGCCGAGGATCGCCGAAATACCCTCCGGCAACGCGAAGAAATACACCGCAAGCACGACCATTGACACCAAGCAGGCGATCAGGAGCCCGGCATCGATCAGGAGCTTGAGTCGCGCGAGGCGCGTTCTCTCGTCCATGACTTCCCCGCCGCCCTGACCGCCGCCGCCGCCGGATCGACGATGTAGTACCCCGTGCCATACGAGGACACGATTTGCAGCGGCGCGATCATCTTGCGCAGCCGCGACACGAAAATGCGGACCGAGCGCAGCCAAGTGTCGGTGTTCGGCACGTCGGACAGCGTCTCGATCGACACGACACGTCCCGCGCGCAGCATCAACCGATACAGCACCTCCGTCTCCGACGGTGTCAGGTGATACACCACGCCATTGTTGGTCAGGAGATGCTTGTCCGGCTCCAGAATGACGCCCCCGAGCGCCTTGGGCTCGCGCTCGATATCTTGGAAGCACGTCGGGCACGTCCGCATGGCGTCACGCGATCCCACGGTAGAACTTGTGCCGGCCGATGGCGATCGGCGTATGGCCGCGCGCCCAGTGCGGATCGACGTCGATGGCGTGGTAGTGCGTCGCCCCGCCGGTCGGGTCCGGCCAATAGCCGAGGAGCACACCGAAGGCGGCGAACCACGACCACTGCGCCGCGCGCTCGTCCGGATAAAGCGAAACTATAAGGTCGGCGTTCGGGTCGTCCGCATTCCAGCACGAGAATTGCGCCGGCTTCAGGCAGGTCTCGGCGACGGTCTTGCCCGCGAACCATTGGCCGCTCTCGAAACGGTTGCGGACGACCCACGCGACGGCGATCATGCCATCGATCCCTTCGCCGCGCGCCTCGCCGTAGAGCGTGCGCGCCAGCGTCTCGGCGTCGTTCTTGTCGAACTCGATTACGGCCATGGTCATCTCCGCCGCACGAGGCCGTAGACCAGGAGGCCGATGATAATCAGCTCCCCCGGTGTGATGCTGCTCACGACGATCCAAGCATATGACATCACGGCCACAGTTTCGAGAACAGCCAGCCGACGCCGGCCCCGACGAAGCCGAGCAGGGCCGCGCCGCCGAGCACGCGGTTCTTGTTCGCGGCGTAGTCGCGCGCGACCCCCTCGACGAAGGCGATCCGCTCGGCATGCGTTTCATGCTGGACGCGGAGCGTCGCGAGGCATTCGAGGCGCTTGTTGATCGCATCCAGCGAGCCCTGCATGGAGGACCGCGCGAAATCGGCGCGCGCTTCCGCCATCGCGTTCGCGCGCTGCAATCCGTCGATCAGGCCCGACAATTCGCCGATCTTGGCGCTGATGTCGTGCAGTTCGCCGGTCATTAGCCAAGCTCCTCGACAACGATGCCGGATTTCACTACGCCCCCGTATTGGCGCGATGTCGAATGGCCGTTGATGTAGGCGGTTCCCGCCGAAGGACCATATCGAAGCTTGTAGGTCCGCGCCGATGTAGACCCCGCCGCCTCGAAGTAGACGAAGGTCACAACCTGCGACCCGGCGACGGCCCCACCCGCCAGATACCAGCCGACGGCCAAGGCGTCGGCGCCGGCGTCCTTGAACAGCGCCGCCACGATCTGCGCCCCGCCGAAACTGTTGGCAAGATGCGCGGTAACGGTGATCTTGAGCGTTGACGACGCCGAGGTCGGCGTAAACGCGAGCGTCGTCGCCTCGGCGCCCTCGGTGCTCTGCGGGATCGAGTCGTCGCCAGGGATAACGGTCGCCGTGCTGCCATAGGTTGATATGAGCGAGGAGTCGTACTTGAGCAGCTTGCCGCCCGCCGTCGCCCATGCCGGGTTTGCGCCCGCGCCCTGCGTCTGCAAGAGCTGCCCGGCCGTGCCGGCGCCCAGCCGCGCGTAGTCCGTGCCGTTGTAGAACAGGATATCGCCATGGGCGTCCGATCCCATGGCGATCTTCGCGCCGGTAATCGCATTGTCGGCGATCTTGGCGGTCGTCACGTTGGCGTCGAGAATCTTCGCCGTTGTGACCGCGTCGCTCGCGATCTTCGCCGCCGTCACGGCGCTAGCCGCTATATCGCCCGTTTGCACGGAGGCGACGTCGATGAGCTGAAATTGTGTCCCGTCGTAGATCAGAAAGGCGACCGAATTGATCGGCATATCGCCGGAGGACAGGGCGGCGGCACCCTGTTTCGTGATGGATTTAACGCCGACAGAGTTGACGTTTATCGTCGCGGCGCCCGTGTTCGCGGCATGCACAATCGCCGCGAATCTCTGTCCGGCGGCGTAGGCCGTGATCGCGGGCGTAAGCGAGATCGTATAAGCGTTCGCCGCGCCGCCCGTTGTCCCGCCCCAAACAAATCCGCCATCTTGCACTTGGGCGGCGGCCGACGCGCCCGAGCGCGCGGTCGCGTTCGCCAGATTCGTGATTTTCTTGGCGTTCCAGTCTATATCCGCCGATGGCTTGCCTTGGCCGTCGCGCGTTAGGGTGTTGTTGAACCCGCCGGTTACGTCGGTGTTGTTCGAGTTCGCCGACGCCGCTGTTATCGTCGTGCCGGCGACGAAAGTCGGATTTGTGAGCGTGAAATTGCCCGAGCCGTCGAATCCGCTCATGTCCGCCCCCTAGAATTGTGCGCCGATCGCCGCACCAGCGCCGCCAGACGCCGCGCGCGTCATCGCCGCCCTGCGCATGGCATCCCGCGCAGCTTTGTCGCGACTGCTGATCGCGCGCTGGAGGATGTCATCAACCGCCGATTTTTCCATGTTGAACAAGGTGCGCGCCAGCTCGGCCGAAGTGGGCTTGTTGAGACCCTTGCTGCGCGTGATCGCCGGGCCGAGAACATTCGACAATGCGGCTCCGATGTTGCCGCGCGACATGTTCCACCAGAACGCCGGACCGGCTTCGAGGCCGGCGTCCGCGCGCTCGGCGGCGCGCAAATCCGTTTGCGAGCCGGCGCGGGGCGATGTCGCTTGCGCGTTCTGATAGAACCGCAATTCGTTGAGCATATCGCGCTCGAATCTCGCAAAGGCGCGCTTGTCTCCGAACGCGGCCTCGATCTTGCCGCGCATCAACTCGTTGTTGAACAGCCGCTTGGCGGCGTCGGCGGAATCCGGCGTTTTCTGTGCGATATCCATCAGCGCCCGCGACACGCCGGTGTTCCACGCGTCTTTTTCGGCGAATGACATCTTGGCGATCCGGCGCGCAATTTCCTCTCTGTCCATGGTGAGGAAGCCGCGTCCGTCGCGGAGCGCGTTCACGACCTCCGCGTCGCCGGCGTAGGTCAGCCGCGCCGTCTTGTAAGCCGGGTTGAGCCTTTCGACCTCATCGACAAAGTCGGTCTTGAGAGTCGTCAGTATCCGACCCCATGCGGTCGTTTCGCCGGTGAGTTGGTTGCGCGCGGCGGGTGACTTCATCATGTCGTCAAGCGCCGTCTTGGTGTAGTGCGCCGTGTCTGTCGATATGCCGCGCGCGACGCCGGTTGCATCGACCGGCCCTATCGGCTTGCCTTCGGCGCGCGCGTAGGCGGCGGCGCGGCGGAGCGCGGTCTGTAGCGGCGGCCGCGCCAACAACTCGTCCAACCTCTCTGATCTCAGTGATGGGCCGCTTTCGCGCGCGATGTCGTACAATTTTTTAGCCTCGGCCTTGAGGCGCGTAAGGGTTGCGCTTTCGAGATCATAGAACTCGTCCGGCTTGAGAGTGCGGTTGACGGACGATTCGATTCTTCCGCCCTGTCCGGCGTGGCGCTTGACCAATGCGTCAACGGCCGTCTGACGACCTGGGCCCGGAACGCCGGCGGACGCGCGCGCGAGGCCGCGCACATTCTCCCCGCCGGCATCAATCAGCATCTCAACATTGGCGCCGCCGGCCTTCCAGCTCTGAACGGCGCGGAGGGCGTCGTTCGCGGACATGCCGTCGCGCTCGAATGCCTGCAACAACTTCGCGTCGGATAGCAGGACGGGATTTTGCCGGCCGGCGAGATTGCGCCCGAACTCGGTCCCCGTACGCACGGCGCCGACAACGGCTGGTATCGCCCCGCCGACAGCGGCGCCACCTGCCGCGCCGCCAGCCGCGCTCATGAGCCGGTCGTCCACTCCGCCTTGCCCGCTACCGAACCCGGCAAGGCCGCCGAACGTGCCGCCAGTCGCCGCCCCTTGCATGATTTGGCGTCCGAACGACGGCGCGACGCCGGCCGCCGCCGCGCCGGCGGTAAGCGGGGCAGCTGCCACGCCGGAAACAACCGATCCGATCGTTTCCGCCGTCGTGGAGGCCAGCGGATTGTCGCGGCGGAATTGGTCGGCCATGCGGCGCTCGCGATCGACCGTAGCGGCGTATTGCTCCCCGAACCGGTACGGATCGCCAGTGATGGCGGACCGCAACGCGCTATAGGCCTCGGTTCCGGCCCCGGAGATTTCATCGCCGTAGTTGAACGTCAGGCCTTGGGATGCGGCCCGCATGAGCCCAAGGGCATAGTCGGCGGCGCGGTCGGCGAGCGGCCTTTTTCCTTTTGCCGCAGGGATGTCGTCGAACAGGCCGGCGCCGGCCGGGCTGCCGATGTCCCGGGTGGCGGACGGAATATCATCGAACAAGCCCGCCATGACGTCACCTCTGGAATTGTGGCACGGACGGCGGCTCGCCGGCCTCAAGCGGCGTCGGGTCGATCCCCATCTCTCTCAGTCGCGCCTTCACGGCCGTCGGGCTTTTGCCGGCCGCGATTGCGGCTCGCGCCTCCGCGATTGCGCTTTCGGCCGTCACGCCTGGCGGCAAGGCACGGGACGCCGGGGGCGTGGCGCCCGGCCGTTGCGGCAGCGGCGGCAGACCGGGACGCGACTGGGTGAACATTTGATGCGCCTCGCTGAACAGGGCGCGCATCGCGCCGAGCTTCTCGCCGATTTGCGCGTCGGTGTCGCCCAGGCGCGGGAAGAACTGGTTCATGTATGAATTGACCTCGCTTTCCGGCGCGGCCGCCCCCGTGCGCAGGCGCAGGAGCACTTCGACCGCGCGGCGCGCCTGTTGCCGCATCTGCCGGCCGTCCGTGAATGGAATGCCCTCAATCCCGGCAATCTTCCCGGACGAGAACAGCAAATCGCGAGCGCCCGGCTTGATGCGGCCGCCTTCGTCCATCATGGTGTTGATTACCGCATCCACGTCTCGCGTCGCCTGCGACAGATTCGAGAGCTTCATGGATTCGTCCATGGTGAGCTTTGGCGGTCCGACGGGGGCGACGGAAACCCCAGTCGAAGCGCCGCCCTGGGGTGGGGCGGGCGGCGGTGCCGGCGACGTCTGGGCCGTCGCGCCGGGCGCTCCGGCGGCGGTCGGCGGCGGGAATGGTATTTGGGGCACGATCTGCACGGCCTGCCCCGAGGCCGGGTCGAAATTGACGCGCGGCTGGCTAAGATGAGCGTAGGCGGCTGCATATTGCGGGGTCGTTCGGATAGCGGGATTCTGCGCCCCCTCGGACAGGAGCGCCCACGCCTGTTGATCCATGCCCGTTCCGCGAAACGGGCCGCCAGGGTTGTCGGCCACTCGGCGGCCCGTTCTCGGATCGAACAGGGCACCCCCTTCTGGTATCGCGACAGGCTTGTCCGGCTGATGTACCACTTGCAGGCCGCCATAGGCGTCGCGCTGAGCGATCGTTCCCGCCGGCAATCCCAGGGCGGCGAGATCGGACGCGCTCAACTGCGTCTTGCGCTCGTCCTCGCGTTTTGCCTGGCGTTCGGCGCGCGACTTCTCTAGTCCCAGGGCCAATTGTTCGCGCGCCCCGATGCGGCCGAGCTGGAACTGCGCGGCGAGCCCGGCGGTGTCTTCGTTGCCGCCGAGTATCTGGATCATCTTTTCCGGATCGCCAGGGACCATCCGCTCGCCGGTCGGCAGGTCGTACTCGGGATCGTAAGTTGTCTCCTTGCGGTCCTGGCCAACCGCCAATGCCTCTGCGAGCGTGCGACGCGCGCCTTCGCCGCGCTCGCGTGTCTCTTTCGCCAAGTTGCGCTGTATTAAGCCGGCCGCCGCGCCCTTGGCGACCCGCGCGAGACCCTCCCAGTGTGATTGCACCGGCGTTGTTGCCGACGCGCCCTCGACAAGCGTTTCGATCAGCTTCCGGCGCGGATCGTCGCGATACCGCTGGGCCGGGGAGAGAAAGAGAGTCCCGCCGGGCGGCGGAACGGCGGCGAATGCCATGAGTCCCCCTCCTACTGGATGAGTTCGTAATTGACGGTCTTAAAGCCCGCCAATTCGCCGACGGCCTCGGGGAATACACGCTCGGCTTCGTCCGCCATGACGCCGAGAATCGTCGGTCCGCCCCACACATAACGGAACGAGTAAATCGGTATTCCGCCGCGCGTCTCGCCGACGCGGCGCACGTCCGTCTTGAGGCGGCGGTCGGATAGAAGGCCGGACGCCGTCGGCCTGCCAAAGAGATAGGGCGCACCTATTGTCGCGGCAGTCCCGGCGAGTCCGTAGATGCCGCCGAGTTGCGCATTGCGCAAGGCGTTTGCCTGGTTGTAGGCGTTGAGCTGTCCGAGATAGGCGTTCTGGATCGCGCCGGCCACGTCCGCCGGCGGAACGCTGTATTGCGCCTGCGGGCCGAAGGACGGCGCCGGGGTCGCCGGCGCGCCTTGCAAGAACGCCGAAAGCTCATTCAGCGGTTGCGCGCGGAGGGCCGTGCGCTCGGCAATGCGGCGTCCCCGGTCTTGAGTGGACAGGTTGTAGAGCCGCTGTTGTTCGGCTCCGCCCGCCAGCGCGCCTTGCAGGGCGGCCTCCTGGCGGGCGCGGTTCTGGCTGCGGTCCAGCCGGTCGTTCTCTCGGATATACGCCTCGCCCCCCTCGGTGATGCCGCGCGCGGCGAGGTCTGATGCGAGCGCGCGGCGCTGTTCCGCAAAATCCGGCTCGAACAACTGATTGGCGCGGTTATAGACATCCTGCCCGACGCGCTGTGCGTCGGCGGAGAAGTCATTGATGCCCGGATCGGGAATCCCCTCGAAGGTGAGCGGCCCGGTCGGCAGCTCGCCGGAGCGCTCAAGCGCCTTGCCCCCGAGGATTTCCGCCAACTGGTTGCGCTGTGATAACTGGATTTGTCCGGACGGCGACAGTTCCGTGATGCGCGTGCGCTCGGGCGTGCCTATGTCGCCTGTATAGCGAAGCGTGCCGAACGGCCCTTGCTCGCCGATCTGGTTGACAAGGGCGGATTCGCGCACCGCCTCCTTGTTGGCCGCGCCCTGCGCGGCTGCCGTCGCGCCCGGATCAGGCGCTGGCGGCGGCGACGGACTT
>VGFF01000051.1 GCA_016868955.1 Armatimonadota bacterium | reverse complement strand
GAACCCATCGACGGCCAATCTGGCCGCGACGCCGGCCTCGAGGTAGGCGATGCCGTCGGCGAGCGTGAACGCCAGCTCCCGTACGGCCGTCGCGCCCGCCTCGCGGATGTGGTAGCCGGAGATCGAGATCGGATTCCACAGCGGCGTCTCGCGCGCCGCGAACAGCAGCGTGTCGATGACGAGCTTCATGCTCGGACGCGGCGGAACGAGCCACTCCTTCTGGGCAATGAACTCCTTGAGGCAATCGTTCTGGATCTTCCCGCGCAGCGACGACCGCGGCACGCCGGCGCGCTCGGCGACGGCGACAGCGACGGCGACGTACATCGCGTAGAGGATCGCCGCCGGCGCGTTGATCGTCATCGACGTTCTGACCTTATCGAGCGGAATTCCGGCGAACAAAGCCTCCATGTCGGCGAGCGAAGCGATCGCCACGCCCTCGCGCCCGACCTCGCCGAGCGCGCGCTCGTGATCCGAGTCGTAGCCCATGAACGTCGGCATGTCGAACCCGACGGACAACCCGTCCTGTCCTTGGCTCAGTAGATAGCGGAAGTGCGCGTTCGTGTCCTCGGCGCTGCCGAACCCGGCGAATTGCCGCTTCGTCCACAATCGGCAGCGGTGCATGTTGCGGTGGATGCCGCGGATGAACGGAAACTTGCCGGGCTTGCCGATGTGCGGCGACGCGTCGTTCTCTCGCGGCGGCCCGTAGCGCTCCTCGACCGACAACCCCGACATCGTCGTGAACAGCGTGGGCAGAGGCGGCGCGCCGCGCGCCGGTTCGGTCATGTCGCCGCCTTCGCCTTTCCGATCTCGTCGGTGAGCTTCGGCACGATCGCGAACAGGTCGCCGACGACGCCGAGGCTCGCGACCTGGAAGATCGGCGCGTTCTGATCCTTGTTGATGGCGATGATGAACTTCGATCCCGACATGCCGGCGAGGTGCTGCGGCGCGCCGGAGATGCCAACCGCGACGTAGACCGTCGGGCTGACGGTCTTGCCTGTCTGCCCGATCTCGTACTCGTGCGGCACCCAACCGGAGTCGACCGGCGGGCGCGACGATCCGACAGCGCCGTTCAGGGTCGCGGCCAACCCGTCGAGCAGCGCGAAATTTTCCGGCGCCCGCAACCCGCGGCCGCCGGAGATGACGATGTCCGCTTCCGAGAGCGAGGCGCGCTCGCGCTTGATCTCGTGCCGGCCCAGGACGCGCACGCGCGGCTCCCGATCTGACGTTCTGCCCGGCAACGCGACCTGCTCAGCGACGCGGTCGGATGCGGCATCGGGCAACGGGAAGACCTTCGGCAGCACGACCGCGATCTGCGGCCCATCCCCGGACAGCGCGACGGTCGCGAGGATCTTACGCGTGTACATCGGCCGGCGGGCCACGAGGTGATCCGTTTCCCAAGCGAGGTCCTCGACATCGGTGACGATGCCGGCGCCCAGCCGGGCGGCGATGCGCGGCGCGCAATCTCGCCCCCAGGCCGTCGACGGGACGAGCAGCGCGGCCGGTGCGTGCGCGCGAAAGGCGTCGCTGACGACCGCGGTCCAAGCTTCCGTCGTGTAGGCGCCCAGCCCATCTCCCTCGGCGCGCAGGACGACATCGGCGCCGTGCGCCGCCAACTTCGTATTCGTATCGTCTCGGGACGGTCCGATCAGGACCGCGCCGGCGCGACCGCCGAGCGCCGTGGCGATCTCGCGCGCCTTGCCGAGCAGTTCCAGCGTGATGCGCCGCACCGCGCCGGCTTCGTGATCCACCAAGACCCAAACGTCTTTGCCCATAACCGTCCTCTCGCGCTCGTCGCTAGATGACCTTCGCGTCGTTCTGAAGGAACGCGACGATCGCCGAAGCCGCTTCCTCCGGCGTCGGCGGTGTCATGATCTGTCCGGCCTGACGCTTCGGCGGCGCCTCGAACCGAACCGCGCGGCTGCGCGCCGCGGCGGCTCCGACGGCGCCGTCCAGGGCGAGGCTCTCCAGCGTATGCGTCTTGATCTCCTTGCGCTTCGCTTTCATGATGCCGGGCAACGTTGGGTACCGCGGCTCGTTGATGACCCGCTCGACGGTGAACACGGCCGGCAAGTCGACCTCCAGCGTCTCGGATCCGCCCTCCAGCTCGCGGTCGACCGTCGCGACGCGACCGTCGAGGGCGAGCTTCGAGATCGCCGTTGCCTGCGGCAGGTCGAGCAGCTCCGCCAGCGCCGCCCCGACGACCGCGGCGTTGTCGTCCGTCGCCAGGCGCCCGGCGAGGATGACCTCGAAGGGAAGATCGGCGATGACCTTCGCGAGCACACGCGCGACGCCGATGCCGTCGGCGCCGTCGATCGCCGGGTCGGTGACCAACACGCCCTCGTCGGCCCCCATTGCGAGCGCGGTGCGCACCGCCTCGGTCGCGCGCTGCGGACCGACGGCGACGACGGTCACCGTTCCGCCGTGCTTCTCCTTGAGGCGCAGCGCCTCTTCGACGGCGTGCTCGTCGTAGTAATTGAGGATCCAGTTCAAGCCGCTCTCTTCGATGCCGCTGCCGTCGGATTTGGCTCGGATCGCTTGCTCGGTGTCGGGAACTTGCTTTACGCAGACGACGATGTTCAACAAAGCTTCACCTCAGCTCTCAGCTCCTTATTATCCAATATCGGCGGCGAGCGGTCCGCCACGCCGCGCCCAAGCGGCGCCGACCGCGGCCTTTCGCGGGCAACGGCGTCACGACAGCAGGTTGCGCGCGATCACGAGGCGCTGGATCTCGGAGGTCCCTTCGTAGATCTCTGTGATCTTCGCGTCGCGGAAGTGCCGCTCGGCGGGGTAGTCGTTGGTGTATCCGTAACCGCCGAAGATCTGCACGCATTGGGTCGCGGCCCACATCGCGGTCTCCGAAGCCGCCAGCTTCGCCATCGCCGCTTCCTGTGTGCACCGCCTTCCTTGCGACCGAAGCCACGCAGCCCGCCAGGTGAGCGCCCGCGCTGCCTCCAAGCGGGTCGACATGTCGGCCAACTTCCACTGGATCGCTTGGAAGTCGGCTATCGGCTTTCCGAATTGGCGCCGTTCCTTCGCGTAGGCGACGCTGTCCTCGAGGCACGCGCGCGCGATGCCGAGCGCCTGCGCCGCGATGCCGATGCGCCCGCCGTCGAGCGTGGCGAGCGCGATCTTGAAACCTTCGCCGCGCCCGCCCAGCAGGTTTTCGGCGGGAACGCGGCACTCCTCGAACAGGATCTCGGCGGTCGAGCTGGCGTTGATGCCGAGCTTTCGTTCGACGCGGCCGACGGAGACGCCCGGGCGATCCTTCTCGACGACGAACGCCGAGATGCCGCGGCTGCCGGCGACCGGCTCGGTACGCGCGTAGACGACGCAGATCGACGCTTCGACGCCGTTGGTCACCCACAATTTCGTACCGTTGAGGATCCACGCGTCGCCGTCGAGCCCAGCGCTCGTCTCGATGGCGGCGGCGTCCGATCCGGCCGACGGCTCGCTGAGGCAATAGCAGCCGATCTCGCGTCCGTGCATCACGCGCGGCAGGAAGCGCGCTCGCTGCTCGGCGGTGCCGAACCGCGCGATCGGATCGCAGACGAGGGAGTTGTTGACCGACGCGATGACGGCCGTGCCGGCGCAGGCACGGGCGATCTCCTCGAGCGCGAGGACGCAGGAAACGGCGTCCATGCCGGCGCCGCCGTCCGCTTCCGGCACGAGCATCGACATCAGACCGAGCTCCCCGAGCTTGCGCACGATCTCCGTCGGGAAGCGGTGCTCGCGATCCAAGGCAGCGGCGATCGGCAGGATCTCCGCGGTCGCGAAGTCGCGTGCGAGTTTCTGGACGATGCGTTGCTCCTCAGTCAGCTCGAGCTCCATGATCCCCCCCCCTTCGCGGCAGTCCTGCGTCGATCGTAGGGGCCTTCCGCGGCGCCAATCTGCGCCGCCCGGTGCACTTCGAGGCCGATGTAGTCGCGGCCGGCGATGCGCGCTTCGCCCCTGTGCAATCCCATGCGCACCCGGACGGAGGTACCCGCCGGCCAGGCGTGCGCGAACAGCGCCTGCTTGGCGGCGGCCTCCGCCGCGACGCCGGCGCGCGCGGAGCGGAACACGACGAAGAATGCGTCGTCTGCGGTGTTGATCTCGACGCCACCGTGGGCGGTGAACACCTCGCGGCAGAGGGTGCGGTGGTCGGAGAGCGCGTGCGCGTACGCCTCGCCGAGATCACGCAGGAGCCTCGTCGACCCTTCGATGTCCGTGAACAGGAACGTTACGATGCCAGCGGGCGGCGAAATGTTCATGTTGTCCGTCTCGATGCGAAGCGCGGCTTCGCCCGAATTGGAAGCCATTCTTGATTCTACTCCGCGGACGGCGCCTGAACCCCCGGCGCCGCCGAAGGCGCATCCCTTGAATTGTCTTGTCGTCAGGTCATCGAGAAGGGGACCGTCGACTTGCGCATCTCCAGGCGAACCGTCATCCACGGATCGACGACCTGGCTGATGCGCAGTTGCCCGGCGAGGCTCGCGAGAAGGTGCGCGTCCGTCGCGGACATCGCGCGCGCCCGCCCCATCAGGTCGATGAAGTCGGCGGTCACGAGCTTGCAGGCCTCTTCCATCGTCGGTGCGCTCCCGATCGTCATCCACGTCGTCGTTGTTTCCAGCCGCGGCCGACCAGCGCCTGACGCGGTCGCGGCGCGCGCCTAGGACTTCTTGTCGTACGCATAGAACCCGCGCCCCGACTTCCGCCCGTGGTGCCCGGCCAGGGTCATCTGCTTAAGCAAGGGCGGCGCCGCGTATTTGTCCTCGCGGAATTCCTCGTACAACGCCTCGGCGATGTAATACGTCGTGTCGACGCCGATGAAGTCGATCAGCGTCAGCGGGCCCATCGGATGGTTGAGGCCCAGAGTGATGCCGGCGTCGATGTCTTCCTTCGACGCCACGCCCTTCTCCAGCGCGCGCACCGCGTCGAGTAGATACGGGATCATCAGCAGGTTGACGATGAAGCCCGGGTAGTCCTTCGTGATCACGACACGTTTGCCCAGCGACGTCGCGAACGCCGTGCAGGCGGCGGCGGTCTCGTCGCTCGTCAGGTACCCGCGCACCAGCTCGACGAGGGACATCATCGGCACGGGATTGAAGAAGTGCAAGCCGCAAAACGCCGCCGGCCGCCCCGTGACCGACGCCATTTCCGTGATCGACAACGACGACGTGTTGCTCGCGAACAGCGTCGCCGATCCGCAGATCCCGTCCAGATCGCGCCAGATCGCCTTCTTCGCATCCATCTTCTCGACCGCGGCCTCGATGACGAGGTCGCGGTCGGCGAACTCCGCGAGCGTCGTCGTGCCGCGCACGCGCCCGCGCGCCCGCGCCGCCTCTTCGGCGGTCAGCTTCTGGCGGGCGACCGACCGGTTCATCGAATCTTCAACGCGGCGTAGCCCGGCCGCGAGAATGTCGTCGGAGACCTCGCGGACGAGGACGTCGTACCCGCCGCGCGCCGCCGCCTCGGCGATTCCCGATCCCATCAATCCGCAGCCGACGACGCCGACCTTGCGAATGTTCATGGCTTCCGCCCCCTCTCGACGCGCCGGCCCGTCGTCAGCGACTGACGCGCCGCCACGGCTCGCGCACGTACGCTTCCTGCATCTCCGGGGTCACCGGCACCGGTGGCCGCCGGCCTTCGACGCGGACGACCGCGTCGTCGATCTCCTCCTCGCGCAGCCGGTGCCACGCCTGGTACCCCTCGCGCGGCAGCGCGCGCAGCGCGTCTCGCAACAGCGCCACGTGCCGCGCTACGACCTGCTCCCCGACGATGCGTTCGCGCGCCGCGTCGCGCGCGGTGCATGTGCGCAGCGATACGTCCAACGCGACGACGACGACGGGCGCGCCGGCGCGCCGTGCCGTCGTCCGCAGATCCCGGCGCGCCAGCGTCGTCAGCGCCGTGCTGTCGGCGACCGCCAGACGCCCGATCTCCAAGCGATGCCGCAGGATGTCGTTGAACAGAGCGAACGCGCGCGCCGAGACGCTGATGTCCATCTCGGAGTCGGCGATCATCGCGCGGCAGCGATCGGACGAGACGACCTCGGTCTCGGAGAACCAGCGCCGCGCGAACGTGGATTTGCCGCTGCCCGCCGGCCCCAGCAGGACGACGAGCGCGTTCCCCGGAACGACGATGTCCGTCATCCGAGTACAGCGCGGATCAACGGCGGCGCCGCGGCTGGCATCGCGTCGATCGTATAGGCGTCGCGGACGGCGACAACGGCCGCGCGCTCGTGCTCGGCATCGCGCGCGTGCACGCGCGCCAGGACGTCGCCGGCGCGCACGGCGGCGCCGACCTTGGCCTCGAGGACGACGCCGACTGCCGGATCGATGTCGTCTCCTTTGCGCGCCCGTCCGGCGCCGAGCGCCATGGCGGCCAGCCCCAGCGCCATCGCGTCGATGTGATGCACATGTCCATCGGCCGCGGCCGTGACGTCGCGAACGACCGGCGCCCGCGGCAACCGATCAGGGTCATCGACGACGGTGGCGTCGCCGCCTTGAGCGCGGATCATTTCCCCGAGCTTGCCGGCCGCGGCGCCGTTTCCGAGGCTCTCCTCCAAGCGGGCGCGCGCCTCCACCTCATTCGCCGCGACGCCGCCGAGCATTGCCATCTTCGCTCCGAGCACGAGGCACAGCTCCCGCAGATCAGCCGGACCGGCGCCCCGCAGCGTCGCGATCGCCTCGTGCACCTCCAGTGCATTTCCGATCGCGTCGCCAAGCGGCTGGTCCATGTCGCTGATGACGGCGGCCATGCGCCGGCCGAGCGCCTCGCCGATTTCGATCATCGCCTGGGCGAGCCGCCGCGCGAGGGCGACATCGCGCATGAACGCGCCGCCGCCACACTTGACGTCGAGCACGATCGCGTCGGCGCCGCCGGCGATCTTCTTGCTCATGATGCTGCTGGCGATGAGCGGGATGCTGTCGACGGTTCCAGTGACGTCGCGCAGCGCGTACAGCTTCTTGTCCGCCGGCACGAGGTCGGCGGTCTGTCCGACGATCGCGCAGCCGACCCGCCGCACTTGATCGAAGAACGCCTCGCCGCTGATCTCGGTGCGACATCCGGCAATCGTCTCCAGCTTGTCGAGCGTGCCGCCGGTGTGGCCAAGCCCGCGCCCGGACATCTTCGCGACCGGAACACCGAGGGAGGCGACGAGCGGCACGAGCACGATCGACGTCTTGTCGCCGACGCCGCCGCTGGAATGTTTGTCGACCTTGACGCCGGGTATCGGCGACAGATCCATCGTCTCGCCGGAGTGCGCCATCACGAGCGTCAGGTCCGCCGTCTCCGGCGCCGTCATGTCGCGGAAGAACACCGCCATCAGGAACGCGCTCATCTGATAGTCCGGGACGTCGCCGCGCACGAACCCGTCGACGAGGAAGTGCAACTCTTCGCGCGAAAGCGCCGCGCCATTCCGTTTCTTGAGGATGAGGTCGTAGGCGCGCATCTGTGCGACCTCCTACGGCAGCTCGCCGACGATCCGGCGGACGAGGCGCACAAAGCGGGGCTCCAGCGCCTTGGACGCCGCGAGCACCTCCTCGTGGGTGACGGTCGTCGTCTGATCGCCGGTGGCGACGTTCGCGATCGCCGACAAGCCGAGCACGCGCATGCCGAGGTGCCGAGCGGCGATCACCTCCGGCGCGGTCGACATGCCGACGGCATCGCCGCCGACGCCGCGCATCATGCGCAGCTCGGCGTGCGTCTCATAGGAAGGGCCCGTGACGGCGACGTAGACGCCCTCGCGGATCGGCATCGCCTCGGCCGCGGCGGCGCTGCGGGCCAACGCGACGAAGTCCGGGTCGTACGGCCGGCCGAGGTCCGGAAATCTCGGTCCCAAGGATTCGTCGTTGAGGCCGATCAACGGATTCGTGCCCTGAAAATTCAGGTGATCTGTCAGGATCATCAGGTCGCCGGCCGCGAAGGCCGGATTCAATCCACCGGCGGCGTTGCTCACGATCAACGTGCGGCACCCCAGCGCCCACAGCACGCGCACGGGAAAGACGACCTCGTGCATCGCGTAGCCTTCGTAGAAGTGCGCGCGGCCTTGCAGGGCCGCGACGCGCTTGCCCGAGAGCGTGCCGAGGACCAGGCGGCCGGCGTGCCCAGCCACGGTCGACCGGGGAAAGTGCGGGATGTCGGCGTACGGCACAGTCCCGGCCGCGGCGATTTCGCCTGCGAGCGCCCCGAGCCCGGAGCCCAGGACGATGCCGATCGTCGGGTCGAAGGGCACGCGCGCGCCGACGGCCGCGGCCGCCTCCGCCAGGCGCACCCGCAGCGCCGGCGTCATCGCGACACCTCGGAGAGGAAGGACGCGCCGGGTCCCCGCCAGGAGACGCCCAGCGCGTCCGCGACGGTTGCGCCGACGTCCGAGAACGTCTGGCGCGTTCCCAATTCTAGGCCGGCGCGCAGGCGCGGGCTGGTCACGAGCAGCGGCACGTACTCGCGCGAATGGTCGGTGCTCGGCGTCGTCGGGTCATTGCCGTGGTCGCCGGTGACGATGAGCACGTCGTCGTCGCGCAGCCGCCCCGTGATCTCCGGCAACCGTTCATCGATCCGCTCGAGGTTGCGCGAGTATCCGTCCGCGTCGTTGCGGTGCCCGTACTTCATGTCGGAGTCGACGAGGTTGACGAACAGAAGCCCGCCGCTCATCGCGTCCAGCGCGCTCGCGGTCTGCGCCATGCCGTCGGCGTCGTCGTGCGTGTGCACGGACCGTGACAATCCGCGCCCGGCGAACAGATCCTCGATCTTGCCGATGCCCCATACCTCGATGCCGGCCGTTCGCAGTGCGTCCATCACGGTCGGCCCCGTGGGCAGCAGCGACAAATCCTTGCGCCGCTCCGTTCGCGTGTAAACGCCCGGCGTACCGACGAACGGTCGAGCGATGACGCGGCTGACAGCGTGCGGCGCGACGAGCAGCGCGCGCGCGATCTCGCAGATATCGTACAGCCGGGGAATCGGGATGACGTTCTCGTGCGCGGCGATCTGGAAGACGCTGTCGGCGGACGTGTACACGATGGGGAAGCCAGTGCGCACGTGCGTGTCGCCGAGCTGCTCGATGATCTTCGTTCCCGAGGCTGGCACGTTGCCGAGCGTCCGCGTTCCGATCCGCGCCTCGAAGGCGCCGATCACGTCTCGCGGAAAACCATTCGGGTAGGTAGGGAACGGCCGCGGCAGCTGCAGTCCCATCAACTCCCAGTGACCCGTCGTGCTGTCCTTGCCGGCCGAGACCGCGGCCATGCGCCCGTAGCAACCCCGCGGTTGCGCGGCCGGCGGTGTGCCCTCGACGGGAACCACGTTGCCGATGCCCAAAGCGCCCAGGTGCGGCAGCCGAACGCCACCGACGGCCGCGGCCAAGTGCTGCAGCGTCGCCGATCCGACGTCCCCATACGCGGCTGCATCCGGCAACTCGCCGCAGCCCAAGCCGTCGATGACGATCACGGCGCAGCGCCGTCCGATCAAGTGCGACCACCCTGTCGCTTTGCGGCCGGCGTGGATTCTCCGGCACCCGAACCTCGCGCGCCGGCCCCGGCGGGCAGGCGCATGCGGTCCCGCGGATGGGCGCTGTCGTACACCTGCTGGATGCGATCCCGCGCCACGTGCGTGTAGATCTGCGTCGTCGCGATGCTCGCGTGCCCCAGCATTTCCTGCACCGCCCGTAAGTCCGCCCCGCCTTCCAGTAAGTGCGTCGCGAACGAGTGGCGCAGCATGTGCGGGCTCACTGGTCGATCGATACCGGCGGCGCGGGCGTGCCGCCGCAACACGGACCAGATCTCTTGCCGCGACATCCGCCGGGCGCCGCGGCGCCCGCGCGGTTCATGCAGGAACAGCGACTCGGCCGCGCCGCCGCGCGCGATGACCGGCCGCGCCTCGCGCAAGTAACGCAGCAACGCTCGCACAGCGTGGCTCCCCATCGGCACGACCCGCTCCTTGCTCCCCTTGCCACGAGCCCGGGCGATCTCCATGGACAGATCGACGTCGGCGACGTCCAGCCCCACTAGCTCCGAGACGCGGAGGCCCGTGGCGTACAGCAGCTCGAGGATCGCGCGATCGCGGATCCCGTGCGGCGTCACGTCCGGCGGCGCGCCGAGGATCCGGAGCGCTTCCTCGGGCGTCAACACCCTCGGCAGGCGCGTCCGCTGCTTCGGCGTCGACACGTCCTCCGTCGGATCAGCGGCGACGACGCCTTCGCGCACAAGGAACTTGCAGAATGATTTGATCGCGGCCAACCGCCGCGCGCTCGTGGCCGGCGCGGCGCCGCGGCGCCGCAGCGCAAACAAGTACAACGTCACGTGCGCGCGCGTCACGTCGCGCGGAGCGCCGACGTCCTTTTTCGCGAGGAACGCCGCGAAGTCGTCCAGATCGGTCTTGTAGGCGGTCTGCGTGTGCGGGCTCAGGCGGGCCTCGGCGCGCACGTAATCCAGGAACGCGTCGATGTGACCATCGATGGCCGCGGCCCCGTCGCGCGTCATGAGCCGCGGACGCGCTCCGGATCGGACAGGTAGATGCCGAGGATGGACTTCGCGTCCTGGATCTCGCCGCACCGGATCATCGCGTGCGCTTCGTCGCGGGCGACCTGCAAGACGTCGAACGACTCCTCTTCCCGATCGAGGACGTTGGGCTCGAGATCGCGGCAAAGGTAGAGGTGGACCCGTTCGTCCAACATGCCGGGCGACGGAACGAACGTCATCAAGTGCTCGACGCGTCGGGCGCGGACGCCGACCTCTTCGCCCAATTCGCGGTCGACCGCGGCTTCCGGAAGCTCGTTCGGCTCGAGCGTGCCCGCGGGAATCTCCACAGACCAGTCGTCGATCGCGCGGCGGTATTGGCGTACGAGGTGCAGCCGGCCTTGATCGTCGACGACGACCATGCCGACCGCGCCCGGATGCCGCACGACGTCGCGCGTCGCGGTCTTGCCACTCGGAAGCGCGACCGTCAACCGCTCGACGGAGATGTAGGGCCCACGGTAAATGACTTCGCGCGTTAGGATTTCTTCCGGCTCTCGGGACATGGCGGGTCGCCCTCGATCGTGGTTCTAGCGAACGGAAGCTTCGTCGAAGACGGGCGTTCCCTCGTGCGCCACGAGGTCGCGGAACGCCCCGATGAGGCGATTGGTCACGGGCCCCGGCTTGCCGTCTCCGATCGAGCGCCCGTCCAGCGTTACGACCGGTCCAAGCTCGGCGCCCGTTCCGGTGAGGAACATCTCGTCGGCGGTGTACAGGTCGTGCAGCGTGTACGTCCCTTCGTGGACCGCGACCCCGAGATCGCGCCCAATCTCGATGACCGCGTCTCGCGTGACGCCACGCAGGATGCCCAGATGCGGCGCCGGCGTGAACACCTCGCCGTTCTTGACGTGGAAGATGTTGTCGGCGCTGCACTCGCAGACGTACCCCTGCGCGTTGAGCATTAGCGCCTCGTTAGCGCCGTGCAGGTTCGCCTCCATACGCGCCATGATCTGGTTCAGGTAATTCAGCGACTTCACGCGCGGATTCAGCGCGTCCGCGGACGCCTTGCGGTGCGTCGCCGTGATCATCTTCAGCCCAACGCGATACGCCTCTTCCGGATAGAGCTGGATCTTGTCGACGATGATGACAATCGTCGGAGCCGGGCACTTGCGCGGATCGATGCCGAGATCGCCCCTGCCGCGTGAGACGACGGGACGGATGTAGGCGTCGCGCAAGCCGTTGCGGCGGACCGTCTCGACGATCAACCGTTCCATCTCCTCGGGCGGGGCCGGGATCTGCAGCATGATCGTGCGCGCCGACTCGTACAAGCGCGCCACGTGCTCGCGCAGCCGTAAGACGCGACCGTGGTAAACGCGGATCCCTTCGAAGACGCCATCGCCGTAGAGAAAGCCGTGATCGTAGACGGACACGGTCGCCTGATCGGACGAAACGAACGCGCCGTTCACGTAGGCAACCTGACTCATCGCGTCCTCCCCGCGTTCGGAGCATCGTTCCTGTGGACCGCCACGCCCTCGCCCGCCCCTCCGCCGGAGGCGTGACGTAAAGCCGCCTCGACGAACGCTCGATACAGCGGGTGCGGCCGCGTCGGCCGCGACTTATATTCGCCGTGGAACTGCGTGCCGACGAACCACGGGTGATCGGCGAGCTCTACGATCTCGACGAGCCCGCGGTCGGAGTTGACGCCAGTGACGCGGAGGCCGTTCCTCGTCAGGGCATCGAGCAATCCGTTGTTCACCTCGTAGCGGTGGCGGTGCCGCTCGCCGATGAGCTCCTGGCCGTACGCGCGCGCCGCTGCCGATCCCGGCTCGAGACGGCACGCGTACCGTCCCAGCCGCATCGTGCCGCCCAAGTCCGTGACCTGCTGCTGGTCGGGAAGCATGTCGATGACCGGGTAAGGCGTGTCGGGATCGACCTCCGTCGAGTTCGCGCCCGCCATGCCGCAGACGTGCCGGGCGAACTCGACGACGGCCCACTGCATGCCGTAGCAGATCCCCAGGAATGGCACGTGCCGCTCGCGCGCGTAGCGGATCGCGCGGACCTTCCCCTCGACGCCGCGGCTTCCGAAGCCCGGACAAACGAGGATGCCGTCGAACGAGCGCAACCGCGCCGCTACATCGGCCTCGGACAGCGACTCCAGATCTTCCGAGTCGATCTTCGTGACCTCGACGCTCGCGTCGGCAGCGATGCCGCCGTGGCGAAGGGCTTCGACGATGCTGACGTAGGAGTCCTCTACACCCATGTACTTGCCGACGAGCGCGATCCGGACGCGGTACTTCGGCTCCTTGACCCGCTGGACGATCCAACGCCAGGACTCCAAGTCGGGCTCGGTCTCAGGCAAACCGAGGTGGCGCTCGACGAGGCGCCCAAGCCCCTCGCGCTCCAGGATCAGAGGCACATCGTACAGGGTTTCGGCGTCCCGCGCTTCGATGACCGCCTCGGGCTCGACGTCGCAGAACAGCGCAATCTTCTCCCGCGCGCCGGACGTAAGAGGATAGGACGTACGACAAACGATCACGTCGGGCTGAATGCCGATGCTCCGCAGCTCCTTAACAGAGTGCTGCGTCGGCTTCGTCTTCAGCTCACCCGAGCCCGGCAGGAACGGAACGAGCGATACGTGGATAAACACACAGTTGCGCTCGCCGATCTGGTGCCGGAACTGGCGCAGCGCCTCCAAGAAAGGCAAGCTCTCGATGTCGCCGACCGTGCCGCCGACCTCGACGATCACGATCTGGGCCGAAGCTCCGTCCGCGACACGCCGGATCTCATCTTTGATTTCGTTCGTGACGTGCGGAATGACTTGGACGGTCCCGCCCAGGTATTCCCCGCGGCGTTCGCGCCGGATGACCGTGTCATAGATGCGGCCGGTCGTGGTGTTGTTGTCGCGGCTGAGGTCGGCGTCGAGGAAGCGCTCGTAGTGACCGAGGTCCATGTCGGTCTCGGCGCCGTCCTCCGTCACGAAAACCTCCCCGTGTTGATGGGGATTCATCGTACCGGCGTCGACGTTGACGTAGGGATCGAACTTGAGCATCGTCACGCGATATCCGCGCGCCACCAGCAGTCTGCCAAGGGAGGACGCGGTGATTCCCTTGCCGAGTCCCGACGCGACGCCGCCGGTCACGAACACGTACCGTGTCACGATCGACCTCCCGACCTCGAGGGGCGAAAACGGAGAGAGGAGGATCCTCTCCCCCTCTCCGGTCGACGTGTTCTAGTTTTGGGTCGGTTGCGCATCCCCATGCCCGCGAAGATTCTATCACGAGCGCACGGCGTCCTCCGAATCGGCGGGCCCGCCCGTGCCGCGCGCGATCAGCTCCTTGGCGTGACGGCGGGCCACCGGCGTCGGCTCCTCGCCGCCGAGCATGCGCGCGATCTCCTCGACGCGCCGCTGACGGTCGAGCGTCACGATCGCTGTGCGGGCCCGGCCGCGCTCGGTCCGCTTCTCGATCTGGAAGTGATGATCGGCGTAAGCGGCGACTTGGGGTAAGTGCGTCACGCACAACACTTGCGCGCGCTTCGCGATCGCTGCCAGGTGCGCGCCGATGACGCCGCCGGTGCGCCCGCCGACGCCGGCGTCCACCTCGTCGAAGACCATGACTGGCACCGGGTCGGCGCCGGCCAACGCGGTCTGCACGGCAAGCATCACCCGTGACAATTCCCCACCGGACGCGACGCGTTGCAACGGCCGCGGCGCTTCGCCCGGGTTGGCGGCAAGCTGAAACTCCGCCCGATCCCATCCCAGTGGGCCGATCGCGACGCGCGTGTCGCCGTAGGCGATGCCGCCGGCGTCCTCCCGCGTGCCCACGGATATCCCGAACCGGACCTGCGGCATCGCCAGCTCGCGCAGGACGACCGCGACCGCTTTCTCCATGCGCGCGGCGGTTTTCTGGCGCGCCTCCGACAACACGCCAGCGGCCTCCGTCAAGCGGTCGTTCGCCCCGACGAGCGCCGCTTCGATCTCCGCGCGGCGCTCGTCGGTGCCCTCCAGCGCCGCTAGCTCGGCGGCGGCGCGGTCGCCGTACGCGATGACCTCCTCGACCGTGTCGCCGTACTTGGATGTCAGCGTTCGCAGCAGCGCCAATCGCGTTTCGACGGCCTCGAGCCGCGTCGGATCGGCCTCGGCCCCTTCGACGAGCCGGCGTACGTCGCGCGCGGCGTCGGTGATGGTCTCGGCGAGCGCGCCGACGGTCGCCGCCAGCGACTCGGCGGCGGGGTCCCACTGCGCGGTCTGCCGCA
>VGFF01000050.1 GCA_016868955.1 Armatimonadota bacterium | reverse complement strand
CGTCGTCACGCTCTTGGGCACGAACATGGCGCCTGATGGCACTTCGGGCACCCGTGCGCGTACCGCTGCGCCGCTTCCGCGATGTCGACGCCCGCGAGGGAGCCGAGGCTGACGAGCCAGGCGAGGACGTCGGAGAATTCGAGCGCCAGCTCGGCGGTGTCGTGGCGCCGCAACGCCTTCGCCAGCTCACCGACTTCCTCGACGAACCAGCGGAACGTGCCGTCGATCCCTCGTGCACGATCGCGATCGCCGTACGTGCGGGCGATCGTCGCTTGAAACCCGCCCAGATCCATGGAAGCCATGAGGTCATTCTACCGCCCCTCGCTGGGCGGCAGGACCTATGGCGAAACGAGATCGACGACGCGCCGCCGTCGCTCGGATCGACCAGCGTCACGACGCCGGGGCACGTCGGCGAATCGGGACGACGCGTCCGGTCCGTCCGCGCGGCGCCTCCGTCGCCCGAAAGAAGGGCGTTCGCCGTCATCTCTGGTGCGGCGTGCCCGCAGGCGCGACCCACCGCCATCCTCGGTCGTGGCCGGGTGTTCCGCCGTCGCCCGCGTCCCGTGGTGCCGCTTACGCGGACGAGGTTCCTCGCCGGCATCGCGCACCGAGGACTCGGCGTCGAGCACCCCGATTGAGGGAAACGGGGCCGGCTCGGCGTGCAGCGGGATCGGCGAGGACGCCCGGTCCGCGCTTCGCCAAGCAACGCCGGCCGCGAGACCAATGCAGACGACGGCCAAGAAGATTCGCTAGTGGGATGACAGCGTATGCACACGCACCTCCGAATAACGAAAGCGCCTCCATCCGGAAGAACGCGAGAGAGATGGTTTTTCGCGGAGCGCGGCCGGAGAGCACCGGCCCGGTCGCCGGCTTCCGTTTTTCTAGAGTGACACCGCTACACGTTGCACTGGCTGACCAGCGTCGCGAGCTCCTCGGGCAGCTGCGCCATCTGCCGCGCGCTCGCCGATGGTTCCTGCGTGCTCGCCGTGATCTGCTGCGTCGCTGCGCTCACGCTCTCCGCCGACGTCACGTTGTCCGTGCTCGCCCGCGAGATTTCATGAATGGACGACATGATCTGTTGGAACGCCTAGCCGGTAAGGCCCATGACCTCGACGCCGCCCGCGACTTCGAGGATCCGCCCGATTTCCTGGCTCCTGGTGCCGAGAGATCCGACGCCGCGCTCATCCTGGAGATCGCCCCTGCAGCGGCGGGCGACGAGGAGACGATGGGACGACATGCCACGCAGGACGATGATCAGCGGACGTTGATACGTGCGGACGTTGATACGTGCGGACGTTGATACGTGCGGCCGTTCCTCTCTTTCTGCGTGAAACCGATGCGGTCGTTGATGCCGCCAAGGATGAGGACGAGCATCACACCGATAGGGAGGCTCCCGGTGAAGATCGAGAGCGCGATCTTGTGCGAGATTTTGAGACGTGTGAGCAACGGTTCCCTCCGCGACCGATCCCGCGAGGGGACCGGTCGCGGAGGGAGTAGCAGATCGTATGCCCTAATCGTTCGGACGGGAAACGAATAGGACTCTAACGCTATTCTGGCTAACGCAGAACTACGTTGACGAGCTTGCCCGGTACGACTATGACGTCGCGCACGGTCTGACCGTCGATCTGCGCCGCCACCTTGTCGCTCGCCAGGGCCGCGGTGCGCGCTTCCTCGGCCGTGATGTCGGCGTCGACGGTAAGACGATCCCGCACCTTGCCGTTGACCTGGATGACGAGCGTGACTTGCTGCGGCTTCGCGAGAACCGGATCGTAGGCCGGCCAGTTCTGTTCATGAACGCTGAACGTGCCGCCGGTTCGCTGCCACAGCTCCTCCGCCAGATGCGGCGTGATCGGCGCCAGCATCAGGATCGTCGCGCGGATCGCTTCCGGCCAGGCCGGCGTTTCCGCCCCGCCCGTCTCGCGAACCCGGAACAGGTGGTTCGTGAACTCCATCAACGCCGCGATCGCCGTGTTGAAAGCGAACCGCTCGAAGTCGTCGGTCACGCGCTTGACGGTTTGGTGCGTGCGGCGGCGCAAGTTGTCGAGCGCGGCCGCGTCCGCAGGCGCTGCCGTCGGCGCGGCACGGAGCGCGAGATCCCAGACCCTCCGCACGAAACGAGCGACGCCTTCGATGTCGCGGCTCGACCAGGGCCCGCCGTCCTCCCACGGGCGCATGAACATGAGGTAGGCGCGAACCGTGTCGGCGCCGTACTTCCCGACCTGCTCGTCCGGGTCGACGACGTTGCCGCGCGACTTGCTCATCTTCTCACCATCCTCGCCGAGGATGATGCCCTGGTTGAACAGGCGCTTCATCGGCTCTCCGGAGGTGGGCAGTCCCAAGTCCCGCATCGCCTTCGCGAAGAATCGCGTGTACAGCAAATGCATCACGGCGTGCTCGGCGCCGCCCGTGTATTGATCGACGGGAAGCCAACGGTTGGCTTCGACCGGGTCGAAGGGCCCGGCCTCGTAGTGCGGCGACAAGTAGCGGCATTGATACCACGACGAGTCGACGAACGTGTCCATCGTGTCCATCTCGCGCTCGGCTTCGCCGCCGCACCGCGGGCAACGCGTCCGCCGAAACCCTTCATGGTGCTTCAAGGGAGACTCGCCGGTCGGGAGGAACTCCGCGTCCTCCGGAAGGAGAACCGGAAGGTCGGCTTCGGGGACGGGGACGACGCCGCACGTCGGGCAATAGACAATGGGGATCGGCGTACCCCAGTACCGTTGCCGGCTGATCAACCAATCGCGAATGCGGTAATTGACGGCGCGCTTGCCGCGGCCCGACGCCTCCAACCAGTCGATGACCTGACCGATGCCCTCCGGAACCGGCGTGCCGTCGAACCTTCCGGAGTTCACCATATGGCCGGGACCGTCGTAGGCGGCGGCCAGCGGCTCTCTGAGCGGCTCGCCTTCGGGCTGGATAACGATGGGGATGGGCAGCGCGAAGCGGCGCGCGAACGCGAAGTCCCGCTCGTCGTGCGCGGGAACGCCCATGATCGCGCCGGTGCCGTAGCCCATCAGGACGTAGTCGGCGATCCAGATCGGCACCGCCGCCCCGTTGACTGGGTTCGTGGCGAAGGACCCCGTGAAGACGCCTGTCTTCTCGTGCTCGGTGCTCAGCCGCTCGATCTCGGTTTGCCGCTTCGCTTCGGCGACGTAGCGCTCGACGTCGCGGCGATGATCGGGCGTCCTCAACGCCTCGACCAACGGGTGCTCGGGTGCCAGCACCATGAAAGTCGCCCCCCACAAGGTGTCGGGGCGCGTCGTGAACACGACGAGCGGGTGCTCGACGCCGTCCACGTCGCGCACCGGAAAGACGACCTCCGCGCCCTCGCTGCGGCCGATCCAGTTCCGCTGCATCGTCTTGATGCGCTCCGGCCACTCGATCCGCGAGAAGTCGAGCAGCTCATCGGCGTACTTCGTGATCCGGAAGAACCACTGCTCGAGGTCCTTCTTGGTGACCTGCGTGCCGCAGCGCTCACAGCGGCGGTCGGCGCCAACGACCTGCTCGCGCGCCAGCGTCGTGTTGCAGTTGGGGCACCAGTCGACCGGCGCCTTGTGCCGGTACGCCAATCCCGCCTCGAAGAACTTCAGGAAGAACCATTGGTTCCACCGGTAGTAGGAGGGATCGCAGGTCACGACCTCCCGCGACCAGTCGAACATCGCGCCCATCGACCGGAGTTGCCCGCGCATGCGCTCGATGTTCGCCATCGTCCATTTGTAAGGATGGATCTTGTTCTTGATCGCCGCGTTCTCGGCCGGCAGCCCGAACGCGTCGAAGCCCATTGGAAACAGGACGTTGTGGCCGCGCATGCGCCGGTAGCGAGCGGCGGCGTCGGACGGCGACACCGCGTACCAGTGGCCGATGTGCAGGTTGCCGCTGGGATACGGATACATCGTCAAGAAGTAGAAGTTCGGCCGCTCCGCTTGCGACGGCGTGCGGTAGGTGCCGGCCTCGGCCCAGCGCGCCTGCCACTTCTCTTCGAGGCTCCGGGGCTCGTATCGATCGATCATGAGTGTCTTCCGCTCCTTACCGGGATGCCGGCCGCTAGCGCAACGGACGCCGCTAGGCCGGCGTCTGCGCGCGCGCCGGAACGAACGTCAGCCAGCCATGGCGATCGGCGATACGGCCGCTTGTGATCCCGAAGAACTCTTCTTGGATGCGGGCCGTGATCGGACCGCGGCTGCCGGCGCCGATCGTCACGCGGTCGATCGATCGGATCGGCGTGATCTCCGCGGCCGTGCCCGTCATGAACACCTCATCGGCGACGTACAGCGCCTCGCGCGCGATCGGCGTCTCCTTCACCTCGAAGCCCAGGTCGTGCGCCAGCGTCATCACGACGTGCCGCGTGATTCCCGGCAATACCGAGTTCGCCAGCCCGGGAGTATGGATGACCCCGTCGCGGATGACGAAGATGTTCTCGCCGGCCCCTTCGCTGACGTAACCGGCGACGTCCAGCGCCAGCCCTTCGGTGAAACCGTTCTCCGCCGCTTCCATCGTTACAAACTGCGAGTTGACGTAGTTTCCGCCGACCTTGGCCATCGCCGGGTGAGTCGATGGGGCCATGCGACGCCACGAGGACACCATCACGTCGACGCCCTTCTCGATGCCGTCGGCGCCGAGGTAGCGGCCCCACTCGATGGTGAAGATCACGACGTCGACCGGGTTCTTCTTCGGGTTGACGCCGATCGGCCCGGCGCCGCGGAAGACGAGCGGGCGGACGTAACACGACTTGTGGCCGTTCGCGGCGATGAGATCCAGGGTCGCCGCCGCCATCACCTCCGCTGAATACGGGATGTCCATGCGGTAGATCTTGCAGGAGTCGAGCATGCGGCGGATGTGCTGCGGCAGGCAAAACGCCGCGGTCCCGGCGGCCGTGTCGTAGGCGCGGATGCCCTCGAACACGCTGGAACCGTAGTGCAAAGCGTGCGTCGTGACGTGGACCGTCGCCGCCTCCCAAGGTACACGCTTGCCGTTGAACCAGACGTTCGCTCCGTCGCTCATCCATCGACCTCCGCGGCACCCGGCCGCGCGCCGGACGCCTGTGTTTCCCGGGAAAACGACGAAGCCCCCTGTCCCGGTAAGGGACGGAGGCTTCGCTCCGCGGTACCACCCTCATTGACGACTGGTGGAGCCAAGGGGATTCGAACCCCTGACCTCTTGCATGCCATGCAAGCGCTCTCCCAACTGAGCTATGGCCCCATCTCACCTCTGCGCCGCGACGCGCAGGGTAAGATCGTTGTCCACTCTAGGCCCTTCACGCGGGCCAACGGCGCCAGCTACGGTCGTATCCTCGATTCGGGCACGACTCGCTGGCGCGGCTCACGGCCGAGAACCCGGAAGCCGGCGCCGCGCTTTCACCTTGCTCGCGGTCTCTCTTCGCCGACGTTACGGACGTTGCCGGTCTTCGCCTTGCAGACGAATGGTAACGACGGTCTCTCGTATCTGTCAAACTAATGTACGAGGAGGCGCGCCCCCGTCGCGCGGAGAAATCTCCTGCGGTTTGGTTCGCGCGGCATCTCATCCGATGGAGTCGACGACAAAAAGGAGCGGAATCGATGGAAACGCCACTGCGGCAGTACGAAATGCACACGAAAGCGCGCGAGAAGCTCTTCGGCTGGCTCGCCGAGGTCAGCCAAGACGACTACACGAAGCAATTCCCTTTTGGATACATGAAGACGATGCGAGCGACACTCGCCCACACGGCCCAGGCCGAGTGGGCGTACACGCGCCGCATGCGAGGCGAGCCTCCGGCGGAGCAGTTCTTCACCGAGGAGCGTTTTCCGGCGTTCCCGGCGCTGCGCGACGCCTGGCGTGAGATGGTGCCCAAGACCGAAGCGTTCATCGCCGCCGAGAAGAACTGGAACCGACCGTTGGAGTTTGAGTTCACGGCGGCTGACGGCCGGACTTGGCATTCCAAGGGCACGGCCGGCGGTCAATTGATGCAGATGTATTACCACGAGGTTCACCACCGCGCCCAGATCATGTCGATGCTGCGCATGCTCGGCATGGCGGCCCAGAACCTCGATTACTCGGCCTTCGCGTTCGAGCGCTGGGAAGTTAAGTAGCCCGGGCGCGTCACCCCCGTCGCCCGAGTCCGCGGCGCCCGAGAGGCCAAACAAACAGAGGGGCGGCCAACGCCGCCCCTCTAGCCTTTCGAGCGTCGTAAACGACGTCTTCAGTTGTGGATCATGGTTCCCGGCGCCGTGACGTTGAACGCGCCCGTCATACCGCGCGTCGCGTGATCGAAGACGGAGCAGAGAAATGCCGTCGTGCCGCGGCCGCGGGCCACGAACTCCATCGTCGCCTTCTCGCCTCGGCCGAGACGAAAGAACGGGCGGCCTTCGTCCGTCTTCCCGGTGCGCATCGGCGCTACCGTCTTGACGTCCACGTGGTTGAAGAACGCCGATGTGATGTCGTGGTTACGGGGCAGCGTGTCGTCGTTGGACAAATTGATGACAACGGTGTCGCCTTCGTTGAATTGAATGATCTCAGGAACGAACTTCCACGACGTCATCGAAACGTTGAACACGCGCCGCGTCGGCGCGGGTTGCTGGGCCGGCGAAACGCCGACGGCGGTGAGTGTGACTGCGGCGGCGAGCGAAGCGACTAGCACAGCCCGAGCCTTGAACATGAGTCCTCCCGGCGGATCGAGTTGGTAATGGGATACGAACGTCCTGCGGAAGACGCTAGCGGGGGCCTGTAACGGATCGGTCACGGCCGTTACTCGCCCAGGTAAGCTTTTCGCACCTCCTCGTTCGCGAGCAGCGACTCGGCCGGCCCCGACAACACGACGGATCCGGTCTGCAGCACGTAGCCTCGGGTCGCGACCTGCAGCGCCATGTACGCGTTCTGCTCAACGAGCAGAACGGTCGTGCCGGCGCGATTGATGTCGGTCACCGACCGGAAGATCTGCTCGACGAGCAAGGGCGCCAGGCCCATGCTCGGCTCGTCGAGCAGGAGCAGCTGCGGACGGGCCATCAGCGCGCGCCCCATCGCCAGCATCTGCTGCTCGCCGCCGGACAACGTGCCGGCCGTCTGGCGGATGCGCTCCTTCAATCTCGGGAACACGGCGAAGACCTCGTCGAGGTCTGCGGCGATCCAATCTCGGTCGTGGCGCGTGTAAGCACCCATCTCGAGGTTCTCGCGCACCGTCAGGCGCCCGAAGACGCGGCGGCCTTCCGGAACGTGCGCGATACCCAGGGTCGCGATCCGATGCGCCGGCGTGCGCGTGATGTCCTTGCCCTCGAGCGCGATCGTGCCGCGCCGCGGGTGCGCCAGCCCGGAGATCGCGCGCAGCGTCGTGGTCTTGCCGGCGCCGTTCGATCCGATGAGGGTCACGATCTCGCCGCGCTCGACCAACAGCGACACGTCTTTGAGCGCATGGATGTTGCCGTAGTAGACGTCAGCGCCTTCCACGCGCAGGATCGTCATCGCCTAATGCGCCCGGGCCTGCCGCCCGAGGTACGCCTCGACGACCCGCGGATCACTTTGCACGTGCTCGGGAGGGCCCTCGCTGATCTTCTCGCCGTAGTCGAGGACCGTGATGCGATCCGAGATGCTCATCACAACGCGCATGTTGTGCTCGATGAGCACGACCGTCAACTTGAGCTCTTCCCGAACGCGCCGCAGAAATCCCATCAGCGCCTGCGACTCCGCCGGGTTCATCCCGGCGGTCGGCTCGTCGAGCAGCAGAAGACGCGGCGAGGACGCGAGCGCCCGCGCGATCTCCAGACGCCGCATCGCACCGTACGGCAGGTTGCGCGCGACCTCGTTCGCGACATCGCGCAGGCCGACGAACGCGAGAAGCTCGCCGCCGCGCTTCAATGCCGCCCGCTCGGCGTCGTGGAACAGCGACGTCCGCAGCAGCGCATCGACGTACCGCACGTCCAGGCGCGTGTGCATACCGACGAGGACGTTCTCGAGCACGGTCATGTTGCCGAACAGGCGGATGTTCTGGAACGTGCGGCACATGCCGAGCGCCGTGATTTGATCGGGGCGACGGCCGACCAGCTCCTCGCCGCCGAACCGCAGCGAGCCCGCTTCCGGACGACAGACGCCCGTCAGGACGTTGAAAAACGTCGTCTTGCCGGCGCCGTTCGGTCCGATGATGCTGGCGATCATGCCTTCCTGGACGTTGAAGTCGACCTGATTGACCGCGACGAGCCCGCCGAACCGTTTGACGATGCCGCGCGCCTCAAGCATTGGTCGCGACCTCACCGGCGGCCGCCACGTCATGCAGCTCGCGCGCGCGGCGGCGCGACGGCAGGATGCCCTGCGGCCGGAAGATCATCATGAGGATGAGGATGACGCCGAAGACCATGCGCTCGTACTTCGCGGGCTCCAGCTGAGCCGGCAGACTGGCTAGGTTGTAGCTGCCGATGATCGGCAGCGTCACGATCGTGCCGGCTTGCCGCAGGCCATTCAGCCAGATCGACAGGTCCTTGAGAACCTGCAGATTCAAGATCGTCACCAGCGAAGCGCCGAGGATCGCGCCCGGGATGTTGCCCATGCCCCCGAGGATGACCATCGCCAGCACGCCGATCGACTCCATGAACGTGAACGACTCGGGGTTGATGAAATACTGCTTGCTGGCGAACAACATGCCCATGACACCGGCGAACGAAGCGCCGGTCGCGAACGCCAGCAGCTTCATGCGCACGAGCGGGATGCCCATCGTGACCGCCGCGGCCTCGTCCTCGCGGATCGCGGTCCAGGCCCGCCCGACGTGCGAGTCCTCGACCCGATGGGTGACGAGAATCACGACGGCGACGACGGCGATGACGAGGAAGTAGAACACGAACGGGTAGACCGCAGACTCCTCCCACGGCGCCCGGCCCATGCCGGCCAGCCAACGATTCCAAGCGTCGAGGAAGAACAACGGCGGTCGACCGACCGGAGAGATTCCTTGCGGCCCGTTCGTGAAGTTGATCGGCTTGTCGAGGTTGTTCGCGAGCACGCGGATGACCTCGCCGAAGCCGAGTGTCACGATCGCCAGATAGTCGCCGCGCAGTCGCAGCACGGGCAACCCGAGCATGACGCCGGCGACGCCCGCCGCCACCACCGACAACACCAGAAACGGGAAGAACCACCAGGACGCGAGCGGCGCGATGCCAAATGCAACCGTGGCCTGCGCCGATCCCATGACGGCCCACAGATAGGCGCCGACCGCGAAGAAAGCGACGTAGCCGAGATCGAGCAGACCGGCAAGCCCGACAACGATGTTCAAGCCGAGGGCCAGCGCGACGAAGATGCCGACCTGTGTCGCGACTTCGAGGTAGAACGCGTTCGATGCGCCGATGACCGGCATCAGCAACAGGAGCGCGACGGCGCCGAGCACGACGCGAAGAACCGTCGCGACGGGCGCGTAATACAACAGGAACAGCGAGCTCAAGAAGAACAGGAACGCGAACAGCGAGTTCGGCAGTCGCACCGAAGACCACGCCGACACCGCAAGATAGGCGAGCGCGATCAGAGCCCAGGCCGCAGGCGGGATCGCCGAGCGTCTGGTCGAGGAGGCCGCGGGCGCGGCGCCGTTCGTCACAGCTTCTCCCGCACGACCTCGCCGAGCAAGCCGCGGGGCCGGAAGATCAAGATGAGGATCAGCACGCTGAACGCGAAGATGTCCTTGTACTCGGCCCCGAACGCGCCGCCACTGATCAGCGACAGGTAGGAACCTGCGAGCGCCTCCAGGACGCCGAGCACGAGGCCGCCGAGCATCGCGCCGGGGATATTGCCGATGCCCCCGAGCACGGCGGCGGTAAACGCCTTCAAACCGGGGATGAATCCGGAATAAGGGTTGACCGTCCCGAACTGGAGGCCGAACAACGCGCCCGCGATGCCGCCCATGAGCCCGCCGATGAGAAACGTGACAGAGATGATCTGGTTGACGTTGACGCCCATTAGGCTGGCCGTCGCCTGATCTTCGGCGACGGCGCGAATCGCCATGCCGAGCTTCGTTTGGTTGACGACGTAGACGAGCACCGACAGGACCAGCAGCGAGGCGCCGATCACAACGAGCGATTTCACGGGCACCGTCAGTACCCGGTTCGGATCCAGGATCAGCAGGCCGACCGACACGATCCCGAGCGCGATGCTCGTGTACTTCGGAAGCATGCTGAGGCTTTCGAAGCGAGCGCGCGCGACGCCGCGGCCGGCGCGGCGCATGAGCCAGCCGATCGCCGCGATCGCAACCGCGGCCGCACCGCCCCACAACGCGTAGGCGCCGGCCGGAAATCGCTGATTGAACACTTCGATCGGCGGATACGTGAGGTAGAACGCGTTGCGGTGCAACGCCCAGATCATGCGCACGAGGTCCTGCAGGAAGAACGAGACGCCGATCGCCGATATTAGCGGCACGAGGCGCGGGGCCCCGCGCAGCGGACGATAGGCGACGCGCTCGATCGTCACCGCGAGCAGGCCGGCGATCACGCCCGCGGCCAGGACGGAGGCGAGCAGGGACAAGAGCGGCGGCGAAGCGGCAAGTACTCGGGCCGCCTGCAGGATCAGCAGCACCTCGGCGCCGATGAACGCGCCGACCATGAAGATCTCGCTGTGCGCGAAGTTGATGAACTCGAGCACGCCGTAGACCATCGTGTACCCGAGCGCAATCAGCGAGTAGACGAAGCCCAACAGGATGCCGTCGACGAGGACGCGCGGAAAGATGCGGCCGAGGAGCTCGAAGTCGATCGCCGCCACGGCGGTCGTCATCGGCGCGCGCGGGCCGCCGATAGCATCGAGGGGCCCGTCGCCGGGCCCCTCACGAGTACGCGAACCAGATGCAACAGCTACCGGGAGCCGGGCCCGACGTCGATGCCGCGCACGAGCTTGTTGCTGCCCCACTTCGCAGGATCGGCGGAAACGATATTGATCACGAAGTACTTCGCTTTCGCCAGGTCTCCCCTGCCGTCGAAGGAAATCGTTCCGGTGACGCCCTTCCAGTTCTTCGTGTTCCGAACGGCGGCGGCGACCGACGCGCGATCGGGGCGGCCGCGCCGGCTGACGTTCTCGATCGCGGCGATGATGATGCGCGCGCTGTCGAACGCCTGAGCCGCGAACGGCTCCGGATCGCGGCCGAACTTCGCCTTGAAGTTCGCGGCGAACGTCTTCGCCTCGGGGTAGAACGCGGCCGGTCCGGCGACCGTCGTATAGTGCATGCCGACGACCGCGTTACCGGCGATCTTCGGCAGCTCCGGTGAGTCCATCCCGTCGGGCCCGAGGAACTTCGCCTTGATGCCGCGCTCGCGGACTTGCTTGAAGAAGACGGCCGCTTGGTCGTAGATGCCGCCGAAGTAGATGAGGTCCGGGTTCTTCGCCTCGATCGGGGTGATTATGGCGTCGAAGCTGCTCTTCTCTTCCGTGCCCTCGAACCCGGCGATCGTCAGGCCGAGCTTGCGCGCGTCGTCCCGGAAGAACTCGGCCACACCCTGCCCGTACGCCGTCTTGTCATGAATGATGTACACGGACTTCGCGCCCTGCGACTTCGCGAACTGCGCCCCGACTGGCCCCTGCACGTCGTCGCGGCCGACGATGCGGTTCACGTTCTTGTAGCCGCGGTCGGTGATCTTCGGGTTCGTGTTCGCCGGCGAAACCATGACGAGGTTCGCGTCCTTGTAGACCTCCGAGGACGGGATCGCCACGCCGGAGTTGAGGTGGCCGACGACGCCGAGGATCTCGCGGTCGGCGACGATGCGCTTCGCGTTCGCGACGCCGACGTCCGGCTTCGCTTGGTCGTCGAACGGTACGACGAGAACGCGCCAGCCGGCTCGCGCCAGCGCCGCCTGGGCCTGCTCGACGCCAAGCGTCGCGCCGTCCTTGATGCCCACACCGAGGACCGACTGCCCGCCGGACAACGGGCTCTGTGTCGCGATCTTGACCGTGCCGTGGGACGCCGCCGCGCCCATCGCGTCCGTCAGACCGAGCGGTACCGTCAGAGACAACGCAACCAGGACCGCCATGACGACGTGTCCCCAGCTCTTGCTCATCATATCCGCCTCCACGCTTCGTATTCCGTCCCGCATCCTGCGAGACACGAGTTACGTCGGCGAACCGAGCCTTTGGGTGGTACTACGGGGCACGGGTACGAATTCCTTCACGGCTTCGGAGCAGCCGCCAGCGATTTGACGGGGACGATGCGAACCCCGGCCGCTTCGATCTCGGCGACCATCTCCCGGACGACCTCGGCGGTGTTGGGACGATTCGCGTGACCGATTGCGATCGCCGTTCCCCGGCGCTTTGCGGCGCGGATGAGCGCCCGCATTTGTTCCCGGATCATCGCCGGCTCGGTGTCGTTGTCGAGGAAGATCGATCGGGCCGCCGACGGCACGCCCATCGACAGCGCCGTCTTGTGGGCGAGGCTCTGCGCCGACGTCATCGAATCGATGAAATACAGACCGCGCGCCCGTACCACGCCAAGAACGGCGCGGACGACGCGCTCGTCCCGCGTACCCCGCGAGCCCATGTGGTTGTTGACCCCGCCTGCCCCAGGCACGGCGGAGAGCCCGGCCGCCACGGCAGCGGCGATCTCAGCGTCCGACATCGAAGAGAGCACGGCGCCGCCCCCCATGAGGTTGTCTCTTGATGCGTCTTCCGGCTGCATCGGCAGGTGGAGCATCACCTCGACGCCTGCGCGCGGGGCCGCTTGTGCCAGAGCCGTCGACTGCGGCAAGCCGGGCAGGATCGACACCGTCATCGGCCGGCCGATGGCCTCGATGCGCTGCAGCTCCGCGAGATTCTGCCCGGCGTCGTCGAAGATAATCGCGATGCGCGGCCGGTTGTCCGCCGGCGCATCTGGCGCCTGGGATCCATCGCCGCTGCCGAACATGACGCGCACGATCGGGTAGACCTTGCTCCCGACCTCGAGCCCGAACTCGATGAGCTGGCCGCGCCCTTCCGGGCGGCTGACGAGCAATACGCCGCCCGCTTCCTCCACCGCCTTCACGAGGGCGCCGGTCGCTTCCTTGACCTTGTCCGACGATTGCAGCGACACGCGATACGAGACCCATTTCCAGGCGCGGGCATCGAGGCGCCGCCGCTCCTCACGCTCCAGGCGGGCGGCGCCCGGCTCGGGGACGGATCTCAGAACGGCGTCCACGACACCCTGGGCCTGGGTCTCGAACGCCGCGTCCGACGATGGTGCGGCCGTCGCGGACGGCACCGCGGTCGGCGCTGGTCTTGGTGTCGCGGTCGATTGCGCCAATGGCTCTCGTAACGCACGAGGCTGTCCGAACTGGTAGCCGGCCAGCGCCGCGGCAGCGACGATGAAGACCAGGAGCAGGATGCGAGCGGCGGCCAGGAGTCGCCGAGGTCGTCGAGAGCTGCGTTTACGCGCCACGCGGGACGTCTCCTCTCCGAGCTACTTCAGCGGATCCGGGATTTCAACACCTCCACCGCTTTGCGGAGCTGTTCGGATTGGATCTCCAGCACCCGCTCGGTGACCTTCCCCTCGAGGCGATCACCGGCCGCGACGTTCGGCTCGATGCCCTTTCGGTGAATGTCGCGTCCGGCGGGTGTGAGGTACTTCGCCGTCGTGATCGTGGCCCCGCGCTCGCCCGGCAATCGGACAACGGACGTGATGACACCCTTGCCGAACGTCTTTTGTCCGACCAGCACGCCCACCTTCGTATCCTCGACCGCCCCCGCGAGGATTTCGCTGCAGGATGCGGTTCCTTCGTTGATCAAGACGACGACCGGCCGCGTGTACTTCGCGCGGCTCGTCGATTGGACGGTATCGCGGCGTCCGTTTCGGTCCACCTCGTGGATGATCGGGCCGTTTGGCACGAAGTGATCCGCGACCCGTGTGCATTGGTTGACCAGGCCGCCGGGGTTGAAGCGGAGGTCGAGCACGAGGCCACGCGCGCCGGCCGTCTCGACCTCGCCCAATGCCTTCGCGAACAATGCATATGTGTCGTTGTTGAACGTGACGATCCTGATATAGCCGAGGTTCGACTGCTTCAGCAGCGCCTTCTCGTCGTCCTTGAGGATCTCCGGGCCTTGGACCGTGGCGACGTTAATGCGGGCGCGCACGATCGAGACATCGAATGGCGGGCGTCCCGGGCGCACGACTTGCAGCCGGACCGTCGTGCCTGCCTTGCCTCGAATCCGCGCGATCGCCTCTTCCAGCGGAATCGAGTCCGTGCGCACGCCGTCGACCTGGGCGATGTAGTCGCCCGGCAGGAGGCCGGCGCGATCGGCGGGCGTGCCCTTGATCGGCGACACGACGGTTAGCCGGTTGCTGCGTTTGTCGACGAAGATCCCGATGCCGTAGAAGAATCCTTGAAAGTCCTCTTGGAACTTCTTGAAGCCCTGACTGGTGAAGAACGCGGTATAGGGGTCGTCCAACGCCTGCAACATGCCCTTCGCGGCGGCGTCGTAAAGTTTGCTCCAGTCGATGTTGCGCTCGAGGTAGTCGCGGCCGACCGCGGTCACGACGGCCTGCAAGAGCAGCCGCCCTTCCGTGTGTGGATCGGAGGCCGCCTCCACCGAGCTGCGCGCGCCCTGCCCCACCCAATAGCCGGCCGAGAACACGACCGCGATGACGGCCGTAGCGGCCACCCACTTCAATCCACGACGTCCGATGGGCATCCCTTCACCTGTCTTCGCGTTTGCGACCGGATCAAAAAACCGCTCCGGCGGGAGCCTTGAGCGGTTGCCCTACTTGGTTCATCGCCCGATCGGATTGACCGGCCTACCGTTCACCCGAACTTCGAAGTGCAGGTGCGGTCCCGTGCTGTACCCGGTGGTCCCGATCCGCCCGACCACCGCGCCGCGCGGTACGTTGGTACCCGTACCGAGCAGGATCGCCG
>VGFF01000049.1 GCA_016868955.1 Armatimonadota bacterium | reverse complement strand
GCGACCTCCTGGACGGCGGTGCAACCGGCCTCGCGGATGTGATAGCCGGAGATCGAGATGGGGTTCCAGCGCGGCAGGCGATCAGCGCAGAACGCGAACATGTCGGTGATCAGACGCAGCGACGGCCGCGGCGGGTAGATGTAGGTGCCGCGGGCGACGTACTCCTTGAGGATGTCGTTTTGCGTCGTGCCCTCGAGCTTCTCGACGGGAACCCCCTGCCGCTCGGCGGTCGCGATGACCATGGCGAGCAGCACGCTGGCCGTGGCGTTGATGGTCATCGAGATCGAAACCGTGTCCAAGGGGATGCCGTCGAGCAGGACTTCCATGTCGGCGAGGGAGTCGATCGCGACGCCGACTTTGCCGACCTCCGCTTCCGCGACGGGATGGTCGGAGTCGTACCCCATCTGCGTCGGCAGATCGAAGGCGACGCTGAGGCCCGTCTGCCCCTGGGCGAGCAGGTAACGGTAGCGGCGGTTGGATTCCTCGGCGGTCGCGTAGCCGGCGTACTGCCGCATCGTCCACAATCGGCCGCGGTACATCGTCGGGTGGATCCCGCGCGTGAACGGAAACGCGCCCGGTTCTCCGAGATCCCGGTCGAGGTCGAACCCGTCGTCGGGCCCATAGACGGCGCCTACGTCGATGTTGCCGTGCGTTCGGAAATGCGGTTTCCGCTCCGCGGACACCGGCGATCCTCCTTCTCCCGCGTGGCGGGGATTAGTCCGGCGCCGGCAGGGCCTCGATCTCGACGAGCAGCGCCCCGCCCGCTACCTCGGCGCCGGCTTGCGTCTCGACCCGCCGCGCGACGCCGGCCGCCGGCGCATGGGCCCATGATCGCGGAGATCTGCGGGATGACGCCGCTGGCCAAGGTGTTGCGCAGGAAGATGCCGGCATAGCCGCCGAGCGCGACGACGCCCTCTTGGCTGCGCGCGCCGCCGCTGCCCTTGAGGCCGATGACCGGGGCGCCGACCTTCATCGCTTGAACCATGATCTTGCAGATCTTCGCGGCGTGCGCTTCACCGAGAGATCCGCCGAATACGGTGAAGTCCTGCGAGAACACGAAGACGTGACGCCCGCCGATCGTAGCGGCGCCGGTGACGACGCCATCCGCGGGCGCCTCCATGTGGTCGAGGCCGCACTCGCCTCCCCGGTGGGCCACGTGCACGTCGTACTCGATGAACGAGCCGGCGTCGAGGAGACAGTCGAGTCGCTCGCGGGCCGTCAGCTTGCCGGCCTCGTGTTGCCTCCGGCCGCGGGCTTCTCCGCCCATTTCTCGCAGGACGGCGCGCCGCCAATGCAATTCGCTGATGGAATCCATGACGGTGTACGCGTCAACTCCATTCCGGACAGATTCCGAAGGCGGGATCAGAACCGCGGCGGTACGGGCAGACGGCGAACGGGCACGTTTATCATGACGCCTTCGCCGCCCATCGATTCGCGGATGTTTCCATTGATCAAGATACGGACTTCCTCGACGCCGGCAAAGTGGGTCGCCGTATAGACGACCTGGTATAGGCGCGCGAGCATCGACGCGCTGCCGCCGCCCTTCTCGAACTCGCTGGAGAGGTCGACGTGCGACATCGTTCCGACGATGCGAACGCCGAGACATCGCGTCCCTGTGGGAATCTCCGTGACGAACCCTTGCGCCTTCTCTTCGGTATTCGGTCCCAAGAGCAATTCGTCGATCGCCTGGCGAACAAACTCTTCTCGGCCGCGGCCGCGCACCATTCGAAACACGGGTTGGAGCGTAGCACTTCGATTGCCCGCGCCCCACTGCGTGAAGTAGATGAGCGCCGGTGTCGTTACCGGACGCGACGACCACAACGCGAGCGCGACGAGGAGCGCGATCAGACCGACAATGCTCCAGCGAAACATCGTCCGTGACGAAGCGACCCGGGGGCGGGTCATTCCATCGTCTCCATGAGTCGCAGGAACGCTTCCGTTTCCAGGACCGTCACCCCGAGTTTCTTCGCTTTGTCGAGCTTCGCGCCCGGATCCTCGCCGGCGACCATGTACGACGTCTTCGCGCTGACGGTCTCCGAAACGCTCGCGCCGAGACGCTTGACGCGCTCGGCCGCTTCGCGGCGCTGCAAACCCGCGAGCGTCCCCGTGAACACGAAGGACTTGCCGGCGAGCGGGCCGTCCGACGTCCCGCGCGCGCTGCGCGGCCGAACGCCGCTGTCGAGCAATCGGCGCACCAAGTCGCGGTGCGCGGCGTCGGCAAAGTACGCGTAGACGCTGGAGGCGATCACCGGTCCGACGCCCTCGACGGCAGCGATCTCCTCCTCGCTTGCGTCGAGCAATCGCCGAATGTCGCCGACATTGCGCGCCAGCAATTCGGCGATCGTCGCGCCGACGTGACGAATCCCCAGCGCGTAGATCAGGCGCGCGGTCATCGTGTCCTTCGAGTGCTCGATGGCGTCAACGACGTTCTGCGCCGATTTCTCGGCCACGCGTTCGAGGCCGAGGAGTTGTTCCTTCGTCACGTGATAGAGATCGGCCGGCCCGCGGATGAGGTCGGCGTCGAGCATCTGCTGCAGGATCGACGGCCCGACGCCGTCGATGTTCATCGCGGCGCGGCCGCAGAAGTGCAGAAGCTGCTGGATGACCTGCGCTGGGCAGGACGCACCGCCGGTGCAACGCGCGACAGACTCGCCCTCGCCACGAACGACGGGCGATCCACAAATGGGGCAGCGCGTCGGCATCCGCCACTCCCGTTCGCCGCCGTCCCGCCGATCGACGAGCACCGAAACGACTTCGGGAATGACATCGCCGGCACGCTGGATGACCACGGAGTCGCCGATGCGGACGTCCTTCCGCCGCACTTCGTCCTCGTTGTGCAACGTTGCGTTGCGCACGATGACGCCGCCGACGCGTACGGGCTCCAGCTCGGCCACGGGCGTCAATGCCCCCGTGCGTCCAACGTCGGTGCGGATGTTCCCGACCCGCGTGACCGCCTGCTCGGCCGGAAATTTGTAGGCGACGGCCCAGCGCGGCGACGAAGCCGTGGAGCCAAGCGCGCGCTGATGCGCGTAGTCGCTGATCTTGACGACGACGCCGTCGACCTCATACGGCAGTTCGCCGCGACGTGCGCTTTGCTTCTCGATCCAGGCGATCACATCCTCAAGCGTGTCGCATCGCAGCACGTCGGGATTCGTGCGCAGGCCGGCGTCGCGCATCCACGCCAGGGCCTCCCAGTGCCCCGGCAGATCCAGGCCCTCGCGCGCACCGAGGCCGTAGCAGAACATCTGCAGCGGCCGGGACGCCGTCACCGCGGGGTCGATCTGACGCAGCGCGCCGGCGGCGGCGTTGCGCGGATTCGCGTATAGCGTCGCGCCGGCGCGCGCACGCTCCCCGTTGATGCGCTCGAACGCCTTCTTCGACAGATAGACCTCGCCGCGGGCCTCGACCCGACGCGGCGGACGCGACCCGCGCAACCGCAGCGGCACGCTTTTGATCGTCCGCAGATTCGGCGTGATGTCCTCGCCGCGTGTGCCGTCGCCGCGCGTGGCGCCGCGCGCAAATACACCGTCCTCGTACGCGAGATTGACGGCCGCGCCGTCGATCTTCAGCTCGCAAACGTAGCTCGGCGCCTGGTCTTCGAGGCCGCCGCGGACGCGGCGATCCCAGGCGCGAAGCTCGTCGATGGTGAAGGCGTTCGCCAAACTGAGCATCGGCGATCCGTGCGCGACCTCCGAGAACGCGGCGCTCGGCGGCGCGCCGACGCGCTGCGTCGTCGATTCGGGCGTCACGAGCTCCGGATATCGCGCCTCCAGCTCCTGCAGCTCGCGCACGAGCGCGTCGTACGCCTCGTCGCTGATCTCGGGCGCGTCCAGCACATGGTAGCGGTGGCTGTGGTGCTCGATCTCGGTGCGCAGGCCCGCGACGCGGCGGGCGGCGTCCTGCGAACGGCCTCGTGTCAGAGTGATCCCTCCCGCCGTCACGTTATGCGGTCGGTCGGCGTCCTCCTGCGCCGCTTCGCGGTCCCCGTCGGACGAGGTGGCTGGGGCGGCGCCCCGCCGGCGTCAGTTGGAGGAGTTTGTTGCGAGCTCACGGAAGGCACAACACCCTGATTCGGGAGGTCGATGATGAAAACCACGGTAACCGTAAATGGCGTGCCGCAAACCCGGGACGTGGAACCCCGCACATTGCTCATCCACTTCCTCCGAGACGCGCTCGGCCTGACCGGCACGCACATCGGATGCGACACCTCGAACTGCGGCGCGTGCACAGTGCTCTGGAACCGCAAGGCCGTCAAGTCCTGCACGATTCTCGCCGCCCAGGCGGACGGCGGCGAAATCACGACCATCGAGGGCCTGGCGCCGGATCCGGCGCACCTCCATCCCGTTCAGCAGGCGTTCTGGGACGAGCACGGACTGCAGTGCGGCTTCTGCACGCCGGGCATGATCATGGTTTCCCTCGATTTGCTCAAGCGCAATCCGAGTCCGACCGACGACGAAATCCGGCACGGCCTGGACGGCAATCTCTGCCGTTGCACCGGATACCAGCACATCGTCAACGCCATCCGCACGGCGGCGCAGCGCATGCGCGTCCCCGCCGTCGCGGCCGGAGGTGACTGAGATGACCCGACCTAAATGGGCCAACCGATTAACCGCGACGAATTGGTCTTGATGCCGGAGAAGGTCTGGTCCACCATGGTGGCCGCAACGGGAGGTGGTGCGCGGTGATACCGGCCGCGTTCGAGTACGTACGGGCTCACAATCTTTCCGAGGCGGTCTCGCTCCTCGCTCATCATGGCGACAACGCGAAGCTGTTGGCCGGGGGCCACAGCCTGTTGCCGATGATGAAGATGCGGCTGGCGCAGCCGGCGACGCTCATCGACATCGGCTGCGTCGCGGAGCTCCGGGGCATCCGCGATGACATCGGTTCGATCATGATCGGCGCGTTGACGACGCACGACGAGTTGACGGCGAACGCGGCCGTTTTGTCGCAGGCGCCATTGCTCGCGGAGACCGCGTCGCGCGTCGGCGACATCCAGGTGCGCAACGTCGGCACGATCGGTGGAAGCCTCGCGCACGCCGATCCCGCCGCCGACTATCCGGCCGCCGTGTTGGCACTGGAAGCGACCGTGCACCTGCGCAGCGCGGGCGGCGAGCGGGCGGTCGCCGCCCGCGACTTCTTCGTCGACCTGATGACGACAGCGGCGCGGCCCGACGAGATCCTTACGCACCTGCGGGTCCCGCGTCGCCCCCCAGGCCAGGGTTGGTGCTATATGAAGCTCCCGCATCCGGCCTCAGGGTACGCGATGGTCGGCCTGGCGGCGCTCGTCACGATCGAGGGTGGGAAGTGCGCCGACGCGCGGCTGGCGATCACTGGCGCGGGGCCGAAAGCGGTTCGCTTGACGAAGGTCGAAGCCGCGCTCGAAGGCAAGGCGCTCGACGACGCGACGATCGCCTCGGCGGCGCAGCAGGCCGCCGACGGCATCGATGCCACCGACGAATTGTACGCGTCGGCGACATACAAGAATCACATCGCGAAGGTCTACGCGAAACGGGCTTTGGCGAAGGCAGTGGAGCGGGCTCGCTAGGCGCGTTCGCTGGAGGGGGTTGCTCGAGCAAGTTCGCTCGCGTCAGGTCGAGAGCGCGAAGTCCGGTCGGTTCTTAGTCTCGGATCGCCGCCTCGGCGCGAACCGTCTCGCATTCCGCCGACTCGATCGTGACGGCGCGGCCGGCGCCGTCGGTGATCTCCGTCAGGGTCACGTCCAGTCGGTCGCGGTCCACGGACTTGTGCTTGCGCGCGACGAAGCGGCGGACCAGCTCCGCCACCGTCGACGTGCTTCGGAACGTCGGGTGCAAGGCCTCGATCGTCCAAACCAGCGAGATCGCGCCCGATCGAACCGACCCGCCGTCTTCGACGGGCTCGGTCGTCGCGTCGCCCTCGAACAGCTTCGCGACGATCCCGGACTTCCAGGTACCGGACGTGCCCCACTCGACGTCGATCAGGCGGCGCAGGCGACGGAAGTCTTCCTGCATCACCTCGCCCACGTCCGTGCTGCGCAGCGCCGCCGCCGGATGGTACGTCGGAAAGAACCACCGACCTGAATCCCAGACGGCACGTCCGTGCGCGCGCGAGATCTTCTCCTTCGGCCCTGCCAACGCGGCGAGCGCCGTCGCGCCAAGGATACAAACGATGCGCGGCTGTAACACGCCCATCTGACGCACGAGATACGGTAGGCAAGCGGCGATTTCGTCCGGCGCAGGGACCCGATTGCCGGGCGGGCGGCACTTCACGACGTTCGCGATGAAGACTTTCTCGCGTGGTGTCTTGATGCTGCCGAGGAGCTTCGTCAACAACGTACCGGCGGCGCCGACGAACGGGCGCCCCTGAGCATCTTCCTGCTGCCCGGGGCCTTCGCCCACGAACAGCACGGGCGCGTCCGGTGGTCCTTCTCCGGGCACGGCTTGCGTTCGCGTCTCGCAAAGCCGGCATTTCGTGCAGGCGCGCGCTTCGCGCGCGACCTCCGCGAGGACCTCCGCCGCCGTCTCCGTCATGCCGATTCCCAAGCGCGCCGGGCCCGCGTCACCGCTGCAAGGTCATCTCGTAGTGCTGCGCGTTGTCGGTTCGACTGGTTTCTCGAAACCCGCGCGAGTGATACAGGCGCTGGGCTTGGTGCATCCACGGCGCCGTTTGCAGCTCCACTTTCTTGTACCCGCAGACGCGGCAATACACGAGCGCGGAGTCGAGTAACTTCGCGCCGATGCCCTTGCGGCGACAGTCGGCGTCGACGTATTGATGGACCAAGCGGGCTTTGCCCATGTCCTCCTCGCGCAAGCCGATCGTGCCGATGATGCGGCCGTCCATCCGGGCGATGAACATCACCGACATCGGCTGCTTGTAGTGGCCGTCGATATTCGTCAGAGCGGCGGCCACGTGCTTGTCGTACGGAACCTGGAATTCCGCCAATACCGTCTTCGCGAGCCGCTGGATCTCCGCTTCGTCGGCCTGCCTCGCAGGCTCGATCAACAAGCTCATCCTTATCACCTAGTAGCCGAAGACGCGATCACACGAATAGTATAGGCTACGTTACCCAACCTACGGGCGTCCGCCGGTCGGCGGAGAGCACGCCTCGCTCGAAGTCGCGGAGGGATGGCTGGATCCAAACCGGTTCCGCCAAGCTGGCGGCGACGGCGTCCAAGGTCTTGAGGCCGGCGCCGGTAACGAACGCGACGACCGTCTCGTCGGCGCCGAACGTGCCGGCGGCGGCGAGCTTCTTCAGCGTCGCGATCGTCGTGCCGCCCGCGGTCTCGGCGAAGATGCCTTCCGTCTCGGCGAGTAGCCGAATGCCCTCGACGAGCTCCGCGTCCGTGACCGACTCGATCACGCCGCCGGTCCGGCGCGCGGTCTTCACCGCGAAGCTGCCGTCGGCGGGGTTGCCGATCGCCAGCGACTTCGCAACCGTATTCGGGCGGACCGGCTTGACGACGTCGGCACCGGCACGGAACGCCGCCGCGACGGGCGAGCATCCTTCCGCCTGGGCGCCGTGGATCCGGGGCGTTCGGCCTTGGACCAATCCGACCTTGCGAAACTCGTCGAACGCCTTCTCCGACTTCACGAGCAGGTTGCCGGAGGCGACCGGCACGACCAGGTGGTCCGGGAAGCGCCAGCCAAGCTGCTCGCAGGCCTCGAACGCGAGCGTCTTGCAGCCCTCCGAGTAGAACGGCCGCATGTTGATGTTCGCGAACGCCCACGGATGCTCGCTGGCGATCTCCGTGCACAACCGGTTCACGTCATCGTACGTTCCCTCGACCTCGACGATGGTCGGGTTGTAGACCGCCGCCGTCATTACCTTGCTCAGCTCGAGGCCCTTGGGGATGAATAAGACGGCGCGCATGCCGGCCCGCGCCGCGTGCGCCGCGACCGCCCCGGCCAGATTGCCCGTCGACGCGCATGCCAGAACCTCGAAGCCGAATCGCCGCGCCGCCGCGACCGCGAGCGCGACGAGGCGATCCTTGAACGACCACGTCGGATTGACGGTGTCGTTCTTGACGTACAGATTGCGCAGGCCCAGCCGCGCGCCGATCCGACGGGCGTGAATGAGCGGCGTGTACCCCGGCCCGAGATCGGCGTCGGCGACGCAGTCCGCCGGCAACAGCGGACCATATCGCCAGATCGACGTCGGCCCCGCCGCCACCGACGCGCGGCTGATCGCCCCCGCCGCGGCCTCGTAGTCGTAGACCGACTCCAGGGGGCCGAAACACTCGCTGCAGACGTACTCCGGTCCGGCGTCGTACGTCGCACCACACGCGCGACAGCGCAGCTGGGTTACCGTTGCCACTTCCCGCCTCCCTTGATCGACGCGCCGATCAGGCGCTGCACACGACGTGCGCGCCCTTCGGATCGACGTCCGTCTCCACGATTCGTGCTTCCACCGCGTGACGCGCGAACGCGTCGCGCATCGCCCCCCCGACGGCCGCGGCGCGGCGATCTTCGCACAACGCGAGCACCGACGAACCGGCGCCGCTCAGCGCCGCTCCATACGCACCCGCGCCCTTCGCCGCCGCGACGACGTCGTCGAAGCCGGGCACCAGCGCTTTGCGATACGGCTGATGCAACCGATCTTCCATCGCCGCCCGCAACAGATCGAAGCGGCTCTCGGCGATCGCGGCGACGAACAACGCCGCTTTGCCGACATTGAACACCGCGTCGGGAAACTCGACCGCGCGCGGCAGGACGCCCCGGGCGGTTTCCGTCGCCAATGCGACGCCGGGCACGGCGATAACGACGCGCGGCATCCGCGCCGGCGTCAGGCGGATCCAGTGCGCGCCGGTGCCGTTCATCGACGCGATCGTGACCCCGCCGACGAGGGCGGGAATTACGTTGTCGGGATGCCCTTCGAGGGCGACGGCCATGTGGGCGATTTGCGTTTGCGACAGCGGCGATCCCAGCAGGCGATTCGCCCCGAGGAGCCCGCCGACGATCGCGGCGGCGCTGCTTCCCAGACCGCGCCCGATCGGCAAGCGGTTCTCGCAGAGGATTTGAAACGAAACGTCCGCGTGCCCCGTCGCGCGCGCGACTTCGCGCGCCGCATGGTACATCAGATTCGACGCGTCGCCGGACAGCGTGCCGGCGCCCTCGCCGGTGACGACGACGCGCGGCGTCGCGCTGCGACTGATCTCCAGCGTGTTGTGCACCGCGACCGCGAGACCGACGGCGTCGAAGCCGGGGCCGAGATTCGCGGCAGTCCCCGGAACGCGGACTCGACAGTACGACGGAAGTGTCGTCATCGAAGCTTCATCACCGATTTTGGGCAACAAAAAGCCCTCCAATTCCTTTGGAGGGCGATACGCCCTTATCTGCCGGAATTGTTTCTCCGCGGGAATTCCCACCTTATCGATCGCTCGACAGGTTGGTGGGGGTCATCGGGCCCGTCCCTCGCCCACTCTTGATAAGGTTGCTATTCGATTTGACTACCTAGCGAGTTACGCTATCACCTCGGGCAGGGGGTGTCAACGAACCACGTCGATCGATTGAACGTCTGTTATGCTTGCCCGTAGCATGCACCCGATCGCCTTCGAGCTCGGCCCGTTCGCGATTCGCTGGTACGGGCTGATGATGGCGCTGGGACTCGCTTTCGGGCTCTGGCTGACGCCGCGCCTGGCGCCGCGATTCGGAATCCCAGTGGTCGTTGTCGAACGTCACGCCGTGCCGTTCGTGCTGACCGTGTTCGCCGGCGCCCGCCTCGCGTACGTCCTCGCGCATCCCTCTGATTTTCTGTCAGACCCCCTCGAGATCATTCGATTGGACCGCGGCGGCATCGGTTCGCACGGCGCGATCGCCGCCGGTCTGGTCTACTTCGCGGCGCTGCAGCGCCGCCACGGGATCTCGATGTGGTCCCTGGCCGACATCGCCGCGGTCTGGATCGTCGCGATCAACGCGCTTGTTCGCTTCGGCAACTTCATGAACGGCGAGCTGTATGGGGATCCGACTTCATTGCCCTGGGGCGTCGTTTTTTCCGGCGCCGGAGACGCGCCACGGCATCCGCTGCAGCTCTACGAAATCGTCACGTCGGTCGTGTTGTTGGGGTTCGTCTGGCGTTGGTTGCGGGCGCCGGCGTTTCCCGGTCAGGTGTTCTGGCGCGCGATGATCGCGATGTCCGCTGTGCGGCTGGCCTTGGACGCGCTGCGCGCGCACACGCACGTGGTCGGGCCGTTGGCGGCGGGACAGATCGCGGCGCTCGCGCTCCTCGTCGCCGGCGTGTGGTTCCTCGTCCTCCGCCCGACGGCACGCCGCCCGGCGGCGACTTCCGCGCCGCGCTAGGCAGCGCGCTTCGGTCAGCCGTTCTTGTATTGGATGCCATAACCGCCGCGCGGGTGCCGCCAGTCGATCACGCGGTACGGACACCCGAGCAGGCACGTCGTGCACTCCACGCAGTTCTCGAAGTAGATGACGATCTTCTCCTGCTCAGCCTGCCACTCGTAGACCTTCGCCGGACAGAACGTCGTGCAGGGTCGTTGCCACTCGCCGCGGCACGTCTCGACGCACACCTCCGGCGCCGTGATGTCGATGTGAGACTGCTTGTCGTGCTTCCAGCGCAAGGTGAACAGCTTGTCTTCGACGCGCATCGGCGCGTCAGCGGGGCGATCCGCGCTCATCGAATCACCTTCCACGTTTCGTACAGATCCCGCACCAGCTGCAGCGGCCGCCGCGCCGCCAAAAAGTCGCGCGCGATCTTCCGTTGCTTGTCGCGCTTCGGCAGACCGTCGACGGTCAGCATCTCGTGCACGGCGCGGTTCATCAGCCGCGGGTAGATCTCGAAGAGGTCGGGCCGCCGGTCGGCGAACGCCGGCAGGTGACGATACTTGACGAGATCCTTCACGACGAAAGAGTCGCGCAGCTTCGCTTCGTACGCGGCCAGCGACCGGGCGCTGAAGTCGTTGCGTCGGTGCGCTTCCACGACGGTCTCGCCCGCCATGCGCCCGGCGGCGGCCGCGAGATTGCTGCCCTCGCGGTGCAGGCCGTTGACCATCATCGCGGCGTCGCCGGCGATCAGCACGCCGCCGCCGTAAAGGCGCGGCATGGCGTCGTAGCCGCCCTCCGGGATCGCGTGCGCGCTGTACTCCAGGACGTCGCCGCCGGCGATCAGCGGGCGGATCATCGGATGTTGCTTCATCTGCTCGAGCAAGTCATAAGGTGTCCGCTTCGTCCTCATGAGGTGCGAGACGAGCACGCCGACGCCGAGCGACAGCGAATCCCGGTTCGTGTAGACGAAGCCGTATCCGGAGTGCCCTTGCGTGACCGATCCGTAGATCTCGATGGTCGTGCCCTGCCCCCGCTCGAGGTTGAAACGAGACTCGATCACTTCGGCCGGCAGGCCGATGACTTCCTTGACGCCGAGCGCGAGGTGGTGCGGCTCCGGCGGGTGACCCTCCAAGCGGGCGCGCTTCGCAAGAAACGAGTTGACGCCGTCGCAGATCACGACGGCGTCGGCGTAGAGATCGCCGTCCTCGCGGCCGGTCCGCACGCCGCAGACGTTGCCGGCGTCGTCCCACAATACGTCGACGGCGGTCGTCGACGGCACGAGGAACGCGCCCGCGTCCTCGGCCCGGGCCGCGAACCACGGGTCCCACTTGGCGCGCAGCACCGTGAATGCGTTCGGGCAGCCGTCGTCGTGCGTCACGTGCGTCGTGCGCTGGCCGACGCTCAAGACGTCGTCGGGCGTGGCGAGCCACATCCGCTCCTCGGCGACGACGCGCTCGAGCGGTGGATCCGCCTTCCAGAATTCCGGCACGACGTCGGCGACCATCCGGCCGTACATGACGCCGCCCATGACGTTCTTGGCGCCCGGCACGTCGCCGCGCTCCAACAGGACGACGTTCAATCCGGCCCGCCCCATTACGGCGGCAGCAGAAGCGCCCGCCGGACCGGCACCGACGACGATCGCGTCGAACTTCTCGGCGTTGGACATTGTGGGTTCCTCGGCCGCTAGCGCAGGAGAGCGGCGGTTTGTTGCGCCCAGGCGGTGAGCGGACCGGGCAGCACGGCAAAGAACAGGATGACCGCGACCGCGACCGCGAGCCCAGCCGCGGCCCATGGCGCCCGCGCCACGGTGACGTCGGCGGCAGTCGGTCCTCCGTAGGCGGCGTACGCCGCGCGCATATAGTAAGCGATCGAGATCACCGAACCGAGCACGCCGACGATCGCGAGCCACAGCGATCCCACTTGGATGGACGCGGTGAACAGGTAGAACTTCGCGAGGAAGCCGGGCGTCGGCGGCAACCCGGCCAACGACGCCATGAACAGGGCGAATGACGCCGCCAGGAACGGCGAGCGATCGGATAACCCTCCCAGGTCGGCCACCTGATCCGCCTCGGCGCCGTCGCGCGTGAGGAACAACAGCACCGCGAACGCGCCGAGATTCATCAGGGCATAGACGAAGAGGTAGTAGGTCGTGCCCCAGAGGCCTCCCGGCGAGCCGGCCGCGACGCCCATCAGAAGGTAGCCGGCATGCGCGACGCTCGAGTAGGCGAGCATCCGCTTCACGCTGACCTGGCGCAGCGCCGCGAGGTTGCCGACGAGAATCGTGACGGCGGCGAGAACCTCGATCAGCGGACGCCAGGAGATCGCCAGCAAAGGGGCCGCGAACATCAAGAACCGCAACAACGCGGCGAACGCGCCGATCTTCGCGACGACCGACATGAACGCGGTCGCCGGCATGGGTGCGCCTTCGTAGACGTCGGGCGCCCAGGCGTGAAACGGCGCCGCCGCCGCCTTGAAGCCGAGCCCGACGATGATCAGCCCGACGCCGAGCTGCAACAGCACGCCGGTCTCGGCGCGCGCGATCACGGCGAACTTCGTCGACACCGTGTGCCCATAGACGAGCGCCACGCCGTAGAGAAAGAGCGCGCTCGCGAACGATCCGAGCAAGAAGTATTTCATGCCCGCTTCCTGCGATCGGCGGCTCGTGCGCGCGTAGCCGGCGAGCACGTACAACGGCAGCGACAGCGTCTCCAACGCGATGAACAGCAGCAGCAAGTCGCCGGCGGCGGCCATCAGCATCGCGCCGAGCGACGCGAGCAACAGGAGCGTGTAGTACTCGCCCGCTTCCAGCCCTGTCCGCGCCAGATAGTCGCGCGACAACAGGACCGCGAGCGCCGCGACGGCGAGGGTAAGGAGCTGCAGCGCGTTCGTGACCGCGTCGCGCGTGAACGTGCCGCCAAACGCCGTCGTCGCGTCGGGAAACGCAAGGATCGAAGACGCGCTGCCCGCCAGCCCGACCAAGGCGATCGCGACGAGGAGCGCCCGCTGGCGCGAATCCCGCAAGAATAGATCGACGCCGAGCACTACGAGCGCGGTCGCGGCGACCCAGATCTCGGGCAGTACGGCTTGCACGTCGGCGGGTGACACGTTAGCGGCCGCTCCCGGGTACGACTTCGGCGCGCGGCGCGCCCTGCACGATCTTGCTCAGGCGATCGAGCGCCGCCTCGCTGCGCTCGAGGAACGGCTTCGGATACAGACCGATCCAGAAGATCGTCGCGATCAACGCGACCAGCGCCAGCGTCTCGCGCGCCGACAAGGCGGGGAACTGCTTGGCGTCGACGTTCACGGGACCGAAGAAGACGCGTTGCACCATCGTCAGGAGGTACATGGCGGACAGCACGACGCCCGGCACCGCGAGCGCGGCGAATCGCCAGTCGGCGCGAAACGTGCCGAGGAGGATGAGGAACTCGCCGACGAAGCCGTTAGTTCCCGGCAGTGCCGCCGACGAGAAAACGACGATCAGGGACAGCGCCGCGAACGTCGGCATCACCTTCGCGACGCCGCCGAACGCCCCCATCTCCCGCGTGTGCGCCCGCTCGTACAACACGCCGACGATCAGGAACAGCGCGCCGGTCGACAATCCGTGGTTAACGCTCTGCAGGACCGCGCCTTGCAGGCCTTGGATCGTGAACGCGAACGTGCCGAGCATCACGAACCCGAGATGGCTGACGGACGAATACGCGACGAGCTTCTTCATGTCGGCCTGGGGCCAAGCGACGGCGGCGCCGTAGAGGATCCCGACAACGGCCAGCGCGAGCATCCACGGCGCGGCCGCATGCGACGCTTCTGGGAACAGCGGCAAGCAGAAGCGCAGGAAACCGTACGTCCCCATCTTCAGCAGGACGCCGGCAAGGATGACCGAACCCGCCGTGGGCGCCTCGACGTGCGCGTCCGGGAGCCACGTGTGCAGCGGGAACACGGGGACCTTGATCGCGAACGCGAGCGCGAACGCCGCGAACAACCAGCCCTGCATCTCGGCCGGCAGCGGCTTCGCGTACAAGTCGACGACGGAGAACGTGCCGCTGCTCAGATAGATGCCGACAATCGCGAGCAACATCAGCAAGCTGCCGGTCATGGTGAACAGGAAGAACTTGAGGGCCGCGTAAGCGCGCCGCTTGCCGCCCCAGACGCCGATCAAGAAGCACATCGGGACCAGAACGGCTTCCCAGAAGATGTAGAAGAGGACGAGATCGAGCGCGAGGAACGTGCCGAGCACGGCGCCCTCCAGCAACAGGAGGAGGGCCAGGTACTCCTTCAGCTTTTCGCGCACGCTGTCCCACGTGCCGAGCAACGCCACCGGGAACAGGAATGCCGTCAACAACACGAGCGGCAATGAGATTCCGTCCACGGCGAGGTGGTAGTCGATGTCGAAGCCCGGCACCCAGGGGGTACGGGTCGCGAATCGGAAGCCCGCTTCGCCGGGCGGGAACGAGAAGAAAACGTACGCGGCCAGCGCCAGTACCGCGACGAAAACCGCCAGCGCGACACCGCGCAACGTGGCGTGCGCCTGGCGCGGCAGCATCGCTAGCATCAGGGCGCCGGCGATCGGTAGGAAGACCAGCCAGGTCAACAGAGAATGGTTCATCTCAACCCATCAACCGAAGTCGTCCCTCGCCGCGATGGCCGCTCATCAGCGGAGCAACCAGTAGCCGAGCACGAGGATCGCGCTCAC
>VGFF01000048.1 GCA_016868955.1 Armatimonadota bacterium | reverse complement strand
CGCGGTCAGCACCGCCGCCGCCAGCCCAGCGGCGCCGGCGGCGCACAACCAGAACGCCGGGTAGCCGGCGGCCGGCGCGTACGGATCCGGCAACTTGGGAATCTCGGCCATCGAAAGGCCTCTGCCGTATCGATAGAACCACATCAGGAACGGTGTGACTTTGTAGATCTGGCCCATGATCGTCAGGGACACGATTCCGACCAGACACGACACGACGACCGCCACGCTCAGCGTGGCGCCGTGCACGCGCCAGGCGCCGATCGCCCACGCGATCCCGCCCGCGGCCAGGACGACGACGAAGGCGGCGACCGCCCGCCAGTGGAGATCGTTGAGGTCCCGGCCTCGGTCGCGCCGCTGCCGCGAATACCGCACGATGTCCCGCGCCCACAACAGGCCACCGCCGGCCAACAGCAGCGCCGCCGACCGTGCGGCGGAACCGCTCGCGGTGACCGACGCGACGACGAACAGCGCGATGGCGGCATTGATCGACACGAGAACCGCCGACAACGACCCCTCGCCGATCGAACGGACGGCGGTGAACCTCGGCAGCAAGTAGTAGGACACGCTGACGATGAGCTGCAGGAACCAGCCGCCGACGCCCATCGCGACGTGGACGCCGAGCCCGGTCGTCGTGAGCAGGGCGGGCCAGAACAACGTCGTCCAGTTGGCGCCCATCAGGAAGCCCCAGGTCACCGCCAACGTCAGATGCGCAACCGACAGCACGATCCCCAGCGTCAGCGGCAGCCAGCGTTTGCGGGTCCATACGTGGATCGCAATGATGGCCGCAAACGTCCACGTGCTGGCGAGGATCACGGCGCCGCCGGCGGCGATCCACGTTGGCCGGCCGGTGAGGAATCCGGCGACCACGATGACGACGCCTGCCGCGTGCGCCGCCAACTGCGCCGCTTCTCGCCATCCAGGTCGCCCCGTCGCGCCGAGAACGGCCGGAAACATCTGGTGCATGGCCGCCATCGCGACGAGGGATGCCCAGCCCAACGTACCGAGATGATTGACGGCCAGCACCGGATAGGCGCGATGGCCCCCGGTCGCGATCGCGGGAGCCACCCACAACAGGCCGAGCCCGAACAAGGGAAGAAGCAGCACGGCGGCCGCGAGAAAGGGCAGCGCGCGGTTCATCTCCCTCATTCTACGGACCTGACCGGAGTCGGAATCGGTCGGACGCCCGATGGCCGCGCCCGTGGCCGTCCGCTAGCCTTCCAGGATATGACGTCGCCGCGCGCGCGTTTGCGAGTCGCCGTGGTCGAAGGCACTCCGTACGTGCGCGAGGCCATTCACGCGCTGGTGGATGGTCTCGCCCACGTCGTCGGGCTGTTCGCGAACATGCACGAGCTCGCGACCAGCGACGGCGAACCGGCCGACGTCATCCTCGCCGACTTCCGCTGCTGCCTAGGACCGGCATCCGACGGTTGGCGCGACGTCCAGTCCCGTTGGCCGACGGCCAGCCTCATCCTCATGACGAGCGAGGAGCACCCGGACTTCGATGACGTGGCGAGATCGGTCGGCGCGTCCGGCTGGGTCGTCCGACGCCACATCGCCCGCGACCTCGCGGCCGCGTTCGGCCGTGCGGTCAAGCCTCGATGAGACCCTTGCGAATCGCGTAGCGGACGAGCTCGGACCGGTCGTGAAGATTCAACTTCTCCATGATGTGGGCGCGGTGCGTCTGCACGGTCTTGATGCTGATGAACAGCTGCTTCGAGATCTCCATGTTCGTCGCGCCTTCGGCGATCAACGTCAGAACCTCTTGCTCGCGTGGCGTCAGCCCGTCGAGCGTATCGGCTTTCTCGGTCGTGGACGCGCGGTCGAGGAAGTCCTTGACGACGAGCTTCGCCACGGACGGATACAAGAACGCTTCGCCATGGCGGGCGGCGCGCACCGCCGTCACGAGGTCCTCGGTCGCCGCCCGCTTCAGCACGTAGCCGGCGGCGCCGGCGCGCAGCAGCTGGAACACGTAGCCTTCCTCTTCGTGCATGGTCAACCCGAGAACCTGCGTCGCCGGCATCTCGGCCCGAATCTTCGTCGTCGCCTCGATGCCGTTCATGTCCGGCATGCTGATGTCCATGACGACGACGTCCGGACGCAGCTCCCGGGCTTTTTCCAGAGCCTCGCGCCCATTGCCGGCCTCGCCGACGACCTCGATGTCGTCCTGGCTCTCCAGGATCATGCGCACGCCCTCGCGCACGATGCTGTGATCGTCGGCAATGAGCACGCGAATCGCGTTTGTCACGGTGCCTCCAGTCGACTTGGACCCTTGGGTTGGTGGGGATCCTCGGGGAGCGGGATGCGCGCGACCACGGTCGTCCCGACGCCCGGCACCGCCATGATCTGCAGCGTACCGCCGATCAGCTGCGCGCGCTCGCGCATGCCGTGTAGCCCGAGGCTGCCGCGGCCGATACCGGGCGCTTCCGGGTCGAAGCCGACGCCGTCGTCGCGGATCATGACGATCAACATGCGATCGCGCCGATCGAGCCGAACCTCCACGCGCCGTGCCCGCGCGTGCCGCAGCGTGTTCGTCACCGCCTCCTGGAGGATGCGAAACGCGACCGTTTCGATCTCGGCGGGCAGACGGTGCGCCATCTCGAGCAGGTGCAGGTCGACTTCGATGCCGGCCGGTTTGACGACGCGGTCCACGTAGGAACGAACGGCCGGCACGAGCCCGAGGTCGTCGAGCACGGACGGGCGCAGCTCGTGCACGAGCGCCCGCAGATCATCGAGACCTTGTTGGGCGATGTCGTGCAGGCGCCGTAGCGCGGCGGCGTTGGCGTCCTGACGCTCCTCGGCGCGCGTCGCCATCTGCGCGAGCTGGATGATGATCGCGGTCATCATCTGCCCTGCGTGGTCGTGCAGGTCCTGCGCGATCCGCCGGCGCTCCGCTTCCTGGGCCAGCATCAACCGCTGCAGCAGATCGCGGAGGATCTTCTCCTGATGTCGCACCTTGTCGAACAAGCGCGCGCGCTGGATCGTGACCGCGAGCTCATGCGCGATGACCTCGAGCATGCTGAGCTCTTCGTGCGTGAACTCGCGGCCGGGCGGGAGCCAGAGGTTCAGGATGCCGACGGCTTCGTCCTGCGCGATCAGCGGCACCGAGGCATGGCGGTGCGACTCCGTCGCCTGCGGGAGCACCTGCTCCAGGCGGGCGCATGGCACGAAGTTCACCGGTTCGGTCAGCTCGCCGTTTCGCAGCATCTGGATACAGCGGCAGTCGCCGGCCATGCGGCGCTTGCCGGCGACGCTGAGGGCCTGTGGCAGGCGGACGTCGGCCGCTATGCGGAGCTGCTCCGTCTCCGGCTCCGTGAGGAAGATCCAGCCGGAACGCACGCCGAGCAGCTCGACGATGCGATAGAGCGCCGCATCCAGGGCCTCGCGAAGGGTGAATGAGCGATTCAGAACCTCCGCGATGCCGCGGAAGATCGACATCTGTTGCGCGATTTGCACGAGACCGCCTCACCGCCGAACGTGCGGAAAAACCCGCTATTCAGAATAGACTACCCGCGACGCGGGCGCATCCGCGGGCCGGCGGAGTCGAGAGAATCCGGAAGCAGCTAGATCGTCGGCTGGTAGGGGAGGATGCTGAACAGCCAGCTGTTGAGGCGGAACATCTGATCGGAAGCCATCGCGATGCCGATGAGGATGAGCAGCGCCGCGCTGACGGTTTCGATGCGGCGCCCCTGGCGCATCAGCCATCGCAATGTGCCCATCGCCGAAGTCAACAGCGCCGCCGTCACCAGGAACGGCAGCCCCAGGCCGAGCGAGTACACGAAGAGGAGCATTGCGCCACGTTGCACGGTGTCGGCGCTCGCCGCTAGCGTGAGGATCGTGCCGAGCACCGGCCCCACGCACGGCGTCCAGGCGAAGCCGAACGCCATGCCGACCGGGAGGGCGCCGGCCAGCCCCCAACGGTTCTCGTGCAGGTGGAAGCGCCGCTCACGGTAGAGCGCCGGGATCTTGATCCAGCCGAGCATCGACAACCCGAGGAGGATGACGATCACGCCGCCGATGCGCGTGATGATCGACCGATATTCCAGAACGAAGTTGCCAGCGAGGGACGCGGAGGCGCCGAGCAGCGTGAAGATGACGGAGAAGCCGGCGACGAACAACGCGCTACCGGCGATCACGCGCGGAAGGCTGGCGCGACTGCCCTGTTGCATGTCTTGCAGCGAGACCCCGGAGACGAACGCGATGTACCCGGGGATGAGCGGGAGTACGCACGGGGACAGGAAGCCGAGAACTCCCGCAAGAAATGCGATGGGAAAGTTCGCTGTGTCCATTCCTGTCTCCGTCGTGCTCCCGCTGTCTTCGACTGCGTGCCCGAGCTTACTGCATCACACGGGTCAACAACGCCCGGAACGCCGGCTCGTCGGTCGGTCCGAAGCCTTGTCGGATCACGTTGCCGCGAGCATCGATCCAGGCCGTGTACGGCTGGCCGACGAACCCGTAGCGCTTGGCGACGCTCCCGTCTCCATCGTACACGTTGGGAAACGTCAGCTGGTGTCGTTGGACGAATGATCGGCTGTTCGGGATGCCGTCGAACAACCCGACGCCCACGAACGCAACGTTCTTCTTGCTGGCCTTCATCTCTTTGTAGATGCGCTCCCACACGGGGGCTTCACGGTTGCAAGTGGGTCAATGCGCCGCCCAGAACAGCAAGACGACGGGCGTTCCCTTCAATGTGCTCAACCGTACGTTCGGGCCGCTCCCCAGCGCCGGGAGATCGAAGTCGGGGGCCGGCTTCGGGGCTTGGGCGCCGACGCTCGCCGCGAGCACGGCAGACAGCGTCAACGCGGCGACGAGGCCGAGAACGGTCCTGGGGGACTTGGGCATCGATCACGCTCCTCCGCGGCACGGGCCGCGTTCATTCAGCGAATGTGCTGTTCGATCAGCTGGCGGAACTCCGCTTCCGTCGTCGGACCGCGACCCTGGCGGACGACGTTTCCGGCCGCGTCGATCCACGCCGTGTACGGTTGCGAGGTGAACCCGTAAGCGCGCGCGATGTCTCCATTCGCGTCGTAGAGATTCGGGAACGTCAGGGCGTGTCGCGCGACGAATCCGCGGCTGTTCTGCTCGCTGTCCAACAATCCGACGCCGACGAACTCGAACGACTTGTTCTGGGCTTTCAGTTGTTTGTAGGTGCGCTCCCACACGGGGGCTTCACGGTTGCAGACGGGTCAATGGTTCGCCCAGAACAAAAGTACCACCGGCCGCCCGCGCAGCTGGTTCAGGACGACTTCCTCACCGCCGCCCATTGGCCGCTGCCGGAAGTCCGGCGCTTGACGGGGCTGCTGCGCCGACGCGGTGGCAATGAGGATTCCCATCGCCAGCACCGCGCCCGCACCGCTCCAGTGCCGTAGACTCCTTCCCGTAGGTACGAGCCTCCTTCGCAAGTAAGGTCGGGCTCGGCACCGTTCATCGTCCGAGCCCGCCGCGTCGATCGGAAGATTACTTCGCCATCATCATACCCTTCTCCGCTTTCATCAAGGCCGCGTGCGCGTTGGCCGCCTGCGTGCGCGCGGCCGAGAAGGAAGTTGCTTTCCACCCCGCCGTCGCTGCCGCCAGCGCCTTTTTCGTATTCGCGCCGCCGCCGCTCATGTTCGCGCTCATCGCCTCGGGGAGGATGCCGTGTCCTTTGCCTTCGCAGGGGTTGCCGCCCATGGCCTTGAACATGCCGCCGCCGCTGCCCTCGATGCAATTGACGACGTGCTGGAGATGCGTCTTGACGCCGGCGATCGCGTTTGCCGACTTCGCCAGGTTCGCGTGCTGCACGGCGATCTGAACCTGACCGCCGACCATCGCCTTGCCGCTCATCATCTTGTCGCCGGACATCTTCTTGTCGTCCATCATCTTCGCGTCCGGCTTCTTGTCCATCATCTTCTCCGCCGCGCCGCCGGCGGAGCCCGCGCCCAGGAGCATCGACCCCACGACGATCAGCGCGAACAGGGAACGCACGTTCATGCAGCACCCCCACGAGTGTTTGATTCTACGTTCGGCTCGGGTCGTAAGGATGTGATCCGCCTTACGTAAGGCGTTTGTCAGGATTCGGTAAAGCCGTGCCGATCGTGAACCATACGATCGTGCGTTCCCCATCGCTCTTCGCGCCGACCTCGCCGGCATGCGCGGACGCGACTTCGCGCACGATCGCGAGTCCAATGCCGGCCCCGCCGCGATCCCGCGCCCGCGACTTTTCGCCGCGGTAGAACCGCTCGAAGATGAACGGCAGATCCTCGGTTGCGATGCCGGGCCCGCTGTTGGACACTGCGAACCGGGCGCCCGTCCCCTGGTCGGCGACCTCGACCGCGACAGAACCGCCGTCGGGCGTGTGCTTCAATACCTTATCCAGCAGATTGTTCAGCGCGCGCGAGACGATCTCAGCGTCTCCACGGAAGCCGTCCTTCGCGGCGACGCGCAGCGCGATCGGGATCCGCTTGGCGGCGAATTCCGCCGCCAAGCGGCCGGACGAGGCGCGCCGCGATCCCAGCCACGTCGACGGTCGCGAGCCGCGGTCGCGGCACGCGCGCGTCGAACGACGAAAGTTGATGGAGCGCATCGATCAACCGTAAGAGGCGGATCACCTCGTCGTGAAGCAACGCGATCGCCTCCGGATCCGGCGTCACCACCCCGTCCTGCATCGCCTCGAGGTAGCCGCGCAGCGTCGTGAGCGGCGTTCGCAGCTCGTGGACGACGTTGGCGACGAGGTCCTTGCGAAGGTCCTCCAGCGGTTGCAGCGCCGCGCCCATGCGGTTCACGGAATCTGCGAGGGCGCCGACTTCGTCTCGATCGGGCACGACGATGCGGGCGCCGTAGTCGCCGGCGGCAATCCGCTCGGCCATCGCCGTCGTCCCGCGCAAGCGAAGGACGACGCGGCGGAACAGGACGGCGCTCAACAGCAATCCCAGCGCCGCGGCAGCGGCCCCGGCGGTCAGCAGCGCCTGCGTCATCGCGGTCACGAACAGCCGCTGCAGCGGATCGGTTTCGATGTGGAAGTCTTTCGTCAATCGCATGAAGATGCCGTTCGCGAGCTACCCAACCGTCAACTCCGCGGCGCCAGCGGCGACGCCGACGACGAGCAGATTGATGCCGAGCAAACGCCAGAGGAGGATGCGCGCGCGCGATGGACGGGCCGGCGGACGGTTCGCGCTAGGCGGTAACTGACGCCTCGGATCGTTTCGATGAAGCGCGGACGAAACGGATCGTCGCCGAGCTTCTGCCGCAGATTGCCGACGTGCAAGTCGATGACGCGGTCGACGACGTCGGCTTCGTTGTAGGGGTAGAGGTGCTCGAGCAGCGCGTCACGAGTGAACGCTCGGGTCGGCGACTCCAGCAGTGCCCGCAGCAAGCGGAACTCTAGCGGTGTCAGGCGCACTTCCCGCGCGCCGACGGTGACGCGGTGGCGCGCGACGTCCATCTATCTCGAGGTCGTGCACGCGTCGCTGATTGGGGGCCGGCGCCTCGCGTCCGGTGCGCCGGAGAATCGCTTTGACGCGGGCGACGACCTCGCGCGGGCTGAATGGCTTCGTCACGTAGTCGTCCGCGCCCAAGGACAAACCGAGCAACTTGTCGACCTCGTCGACGCGGGCTGTCAGCATCAGGATCGGCACCGGCGATTCGGCGCGCAGGCGGCGGCAAACCTCGACGCAGTCGACCTCCGGCAGCATGAGATCGAGGATGACCAGTCTCGGCGTCCGAGCGGCGAACGCGTCCAACGCCGCCCGCCCGTCGGCGCAGGCATGTACCGCGTACCCTTCGCGCTCCAGATACAGACGCAGCAAGCCGACGATCTTGTCGGCGTCCTCGACGATCAGGATCGTCTCGGTCATCGTCAGGACCCCCGGGACGCGGTTGGCATGGCGGCGCTGTCTGGCAGCGCCGGCGCGCGTCGCTCGCAAACGTGCCTTCTTTGGATCAAGATCGGATAAGATTGCACGTCCCGCCTCCTCGTCCGGCCGCGGCGGCGCGAGACCGTTTGGGACACCGTCGCGGCGAATGAATAGAGCCGACCTATCCGCCGGATAACGTCATTTGATTCGAACGTGTCATGGCCTGTGCTAGCATTTTTCTGAACATCGCGAAAGGCGCCACAGCCTGTTCGGGGCGCCTATTTCCCGATCCGCAGCAGTGTCGTCCCCACGCAGGCATGGAGGCAGATATGTCCGTCAGAGTGAACCACCTGAAGCTTCTCGTGGGAGGAGTTCAGCTCCGGGACGGCGTGACCACGGTGACGGAGGTCCTCGGGAAGATCCTCACGCGCGCGGGCCTGAGCGCCATTGCGCAAGAAAAAGGGTACGCGTCGACGATTTACGGCGCGCACCAATTCGACCCGATGATGATCACCGAGGAACCGGCGATCTCGTTCGGCGACGCCGCCTACGACATCCTCGTCGCCTTGGAATACGATTCCAACCCCGACGCGCCGGAGCAGCCGAACCGCGACACCATCCTGCGGCACGGAGGCGGCGTGAAGCCGGGCGGCATGCTTCTCTACGACTCCTCGACCGGCGTCGTGCCAACCGACGAGCTGGAAGCCCGTGGCGTCCAGATCTTCCCGATTCCGGCGCGCAAGATCGCGCAGGGTGAGATGAAGCGGGAGGTCGTCAAGAACACGATCATGCTCGGGGCGCTGCTGCGGATCCTGCGATTCGACGACGATCTGGCGTACTTCGGCAAGCTGATGGAGGAGCGGTTCGCCCGCCGCGGCCGCGATCTGGTCGATCTGAACTTGACCGCGGCGCAGCGCGGCCGCGCCGCGGTCGACGAGATCTGCGCCGCCAAAGGGTACAAGAGCGGCGTGCGCTTGGAGGCGCGCCCAGCCAAGAAGGCGGTCTACATCTCCGGCAACGAGTGCCTCGGATTCGGCGGCATCGTCGGCGGCGTGCGTTTCTACGCCGGCTATCCGATCACGCCGGCGAGCAGCATCCTCGAGTTCATGGAGCGGTACCTGCCGAAGTACGGTGGGCGCGCGTTGCAGGGTCAGAACGAGCGCGAGAGCATCCGCGCCGCGATCGGTGCGTCGATCGCGGGGGCGCGCACGATGATCGCGAGCTCGGGTCCGGGCATCAGCCTGAAGATCGAGGAGATCGGCGTCATCGGCGTCACCGAGCAGCCCGTGATTATCGTCGACTCTCAGCGCGCCGGACCGTCCACCGGCATGCCGACGCGGCCCGAGCAAGGCGACCTTAACTTGCTGCTCGGCGCCGGCCACGGCGACATTCCCCGGATCATCCTGGCGCCGGCGACGACGGAAGAGTGCTTCACCGTCATGCTGGACGCCTGCGAGTTCCACGACAAGTACCAGTGCCCGATCTTCTTCATGACCGACCTCAACCTGTCCGAGGGCAAGAAGACGGTCCTGGAGAGCGTGTTCGATCAGAAGCCGAAGCTCGACCGAAGCACGCTGCTCAAGGAAGAGGACATCCACGGCAAGGAATACCGGCGCTACGAGATCACGGATTCGGGGATCTCGCCGCGCACGCTGCCCGGCACGCCGGGAGCCATCTCGAAGACGACCGGTACAGAGCACGACGAATCCGGGTTCGTGACCATCCACCCCGTCAAGCGCACGCAGATGATGGAAAAGCGCATGCGCAAGGTGGAGACGTATCTGCGGGAGGACTGGAAGAAGCCGTTCCAGGTCGGCGACACACGCGGCAATCCGGTGATCGTCGGCTGGGGCAATACGCGGCCGGTGCTCGAGGAAGCGCGCGAGATGCTCGTGCAGCGCGGCGTCAAGGCGGCGCTCGTGCACTTCTCCTACATCTATCCATTCGAAAAGGCGTACGTTAGCAAGCTGTTCGAGGACGCCTCGGCGGTGATCGTCGTCGAGCAGAACTACAGCGGTCAGTTCGCGGACTTGCTGCAGCGCGAGCTGCTGATCTCGACGCGGCGCATCGTCAAGTACAACGGCGTTCCGATGCATCCGACGGAGGTCGCCGACGCCGTTCTCGAGGCGATGAAGCGCGAAGGCACGATCGTCCGCATCGGCAGCACCCAACCCATCAAAGTGGAGGTCCTCCGCAATGAGCACGAAGGGGATTAAGCTCTGGGACGAAAACGCGGTTCCGCGGCACCAGATCCAGTGGTGCCCGGGGTGCGGCGACTTCGCGGTGCTCGCCGGCCTCAAGCAGGCGCTGACCGAGCTCGAGATCATGCCGCACGAGCTGATGATGTGCGGCGGCATCGGCTGCAGCGGGCAGATCCGCAACTACCTCAACGGAAATGCGTTCCACGGCACGCACGGGGGCGCGCTCGCCTACGCGCTCGGCGTCAAGATGACGAACCCGGAGCTGAAGGTCATCACGCTCGCCGGCGACGGCGACACGCTGGCGATCGGCGTCGAAAACTTCGTGCACGTCTGCCGCCGCGATCCCGATATGGTGCTGTTGATCATGAACAACGGCGTCTACGGATTGACGAAGGGGCAGAGCTCGCCGACCGGCGGTCTCGGCCAGACGTTCGAGACGTTCAGCGAGGAGAAGCCGCCGATGGTCGATCCGCTGCTGCTGGCGCTGGCGTCGGAGGCGACGTTCGTCGCGCAGTCGTTCTCGGGCGACGTAAAGCACGGAACGAAGGTCCTGGTCGAGGCCTTCCAGCACAAGGGATTCTCGCTCGTCAACGACTTTTCGCCTTGCGTGACGTACAACAAATTCAACACCTACGAATGGTTCCGCGAGCACGTCGCATACGTGCCGGACGATCACGACGTGACGAGCGTCGAGGCGGCGCAAGCGCTTGTCCGAGACTTTGCGCGGCGCGGCAAGGTCCCGCTCGGCGTCATCTACAAGAACCCGCGCCGTCACGAGCCGCACAATCGGCTGCCGATCTGGACCGAGCAACTGGAGAACGTTGATCGCAACGTCGTGCTGGCGTCGTATCGATAACGCGCCAGGGCGCGTCGACGCAGTCGAGAGGGCGGCCAAACGGCCGCCCTCTTTGTTTTTCTCGCGCCGGCGAATGCGAAACAGCCCGCCGTCTCCGCCGCCCTCGTTCTTTGGGGTTCGTTGCGGCAGGGAACGTGTGCGTCCGACGACATGCGGGTATAACGAGCCATCGCCGCGGTTGGGGACGTCGTCACCGCGGACACGACGGCATTCGAAAGGGAAGGCGACGCTCATGGAATTGCGGACGATTCGGCAATACGTGTCCGCGGCGCGAACCGATCCCCGCCTTCGGCGCACGGCGCACCACTACATCGCAGACATGCTCGACGACTACACGCCGGAGACGGTATTCGCTGGCATCCACGGCATTGTGAAACCCATCGGAGACATCGTCGGATTCTTCCGCGCGCACTCGCTGGTCATGGAGCGGCGATTGCTGTTACTGGTCGGCCCGCAAGGATCGGGCAAGAGCACGACGGTGGACAAGATCAAACGCCACATCGAGCGGTATTCGGAGACGGACGCGGGCTTGGCGTTCTCCGTCTAAGGTTGCCCGTTCCATCGACATCCCTTCGACCTCGTGCCGGCGGACGAGCTCGACGCCGAGGGCTTCTATTGGCACGAAGAGGCCGTGCCGTGCCCGATCTGCGATCGTTTGATCCAGCGGCACGGCGGCTGGGCGAACGTGCCCGTCCAGCGGATGTGCCTGTCGGTCCGCCACAAGACGGGCATCGCCAAACACACGCCCACCGACCTTCGTCGTGAGGACATCGCCACGTTCGTCGGCAACATCAACTTCGCGATGCTCAAGGAGCGCGGTCCGACTCACGATCCGCAGGCGTACCACTTTGAAGGCAAGATCATCTGGGCCAACCGCGGCATCGTCGACTGGACGGAGGTATTCAAGAGCCGGCGGCAGTTGCCGTCGCTGCTGCTGGAGCTCATCCAGTCGAAACGGATCGATTTGGCGAACTTTCCGACCGTGCACGTCGACTGAGTCGTCATCGGGCACACGAAACACCCGGAGTACAACGTTTCCCTGTCCGAGGACATCGTGGAGCCGTAGGGGGGCGCATTCACAAGGTCGACTTCCCGTACAACACGGACCTCGAAGGCGAGACGCGGATCGCCGCCGATATCGTCGCCCGCGGCAATCGCATGCGCCGCGAGGAGAAGCACATGCCGCCCGACGTCTCCACGCATACGGCGCGGTACGCCTTGAAGACGCGACAGGAGTCGCTGGGTATGCGCGGCCTTAGCCCGTGCTTCTTCGAGGACGCGATTGTGATCGACTACACGCGCGCCGGCGCCTGCCTCGACCTCGAGGTGGTAACGAACGCGATCGAGGAAACGTTCGATTATCATTCGATCAAGGATCTCGACGTCAAGGATCTGCTGCGCCAGTTCGAAGGGACGAATCTGGAATTCCTCAACGATCGGATCTCGACGCTGATCGATCATCTGATCCCATCGCAGTTCTTCGACTACGGCCAGAACGTCTACCGGAATTGCCTCGACGCGATCGCGCGCTGCCAATTCGCGGACGCGCCCGCCGAAGAAGACCGCGAACTGATCGACGAGGTCGAGAACGTGCTCGTCGAGCGCTGCATAGTCAGCCGGCCGGCGCGGGCGGCGTTCGAGAACGTGCTACTCACTCGCCGCGACGAGATGCAGGCGATGTCCTACACGGAGCACGAGCACCTGCGGGCCACGATCAACGAGGGGTGGGCAACGTTCGTTGAGTGGGAAATTCTGCGCGAAGTCCTGTCGCCGCGCCAGTGGGCGATCGCTTCGGCCGAGTTCGGCAACCGGCCGTTCACGTATGCCCTCGGATACGCGCTGTTTCGCCGGCTGCACGCGCCCGGCGGCTGGCCGCGCGTATTCGACGTACGGCGGGATTACGAAGATATCCGCTTCCTCGACGAATAGCTCGACGACGAGATGGTTCGCCGCCTCGATCTGTTCGTCGGCGACCCGAAGGATCGCTCTCAAGTCGCGGACCCGGCCCAGGTCAAGAACCTCTTCATTCGCCAGAAGATCGCGAAGGGGGAGCCGCCCGTCACCGTCATCGATCCAGAAGCCGACGAGCTGACGCTGGCGCACACGGAGGAAGATCGCACGCTCGATCCGCGCCGCATCCGAGGGTATCTCGCGGCGGTGCACACGATCTGGCGGTGCAGCGTCCGGTTGCGGGCGAACGGGCGCGTCTACGTGCACGACGAAACCGGGTTCTCCACCGTCTGAAGCGCAAGGCCCGGGTGAACTCCCGTCCAGGATTCACGGCCGGGAATCAGCCGTGTAGAATCGGTCCCAAGCACGACTTGGGAGGCCCGCTCTTGATTGCCATGAAGGTGAAGGGCGTCGCGATGGATCACCAGATGAATCCCGTCGTCCTCCTCACCGACACGAACGAGTCGTTGGCGCTGCCGATTTGGGTCGGAAGCTCGGAGGCGCAGGCGATCGCGCTGCAACTTCAAGGGGTTACGCTGCCGCGCCCGATGACGCACGACCTCCTGCGGGACGTGCTCGGAAAGCTTTCCGTGGCCTTGAAGCGGGTCGTCGTCACGGACGTTCGCGATCAGACGTACTACGCTCAGATGTTCCTGCAGGTCAACGGCGACGAGCGCGCCATCGACTCGCGCCCCAGCGACGCGATCGCGCTGGCCCTGCGGATGGACGCGCCGATCTTCGTCGACGAGAAAGTCGCTGGGCATGCGCTCCCGCTAAAGAAATCCGACTACGAAGACGACGCCGAGCAGTTCAAGCGCTTCTTGGAGAACGTCAAGCCCAGCGATTTCGGAATGAGCCAGTAGGAAGCGCGATTAGCCGATCGCCATGCCGCCGGCGACGACGATCGTTTGCCCCGTCATGAACCGGGTGCGTTCGGACGCCGCGAAGCATACGACGGCGGCCATCTCCTCGGAGCTGGCGAACCGCCCCATCGGGATGGTCGACTCCACCTGCGCCCGGCTCGCCGGAGTTCGATGGGCGTGCGCCGGCGTTTCCGTGTACCCCGGCGCGACCGCGTTCACGCGCACGCGCGGCGCGTACGCGAGCGCCAGCGACTTCGTCAGCATTGTCACCGCTGCTTTGCTGGCGGCGTAGTGGGGCGCGTCGGCGGCGGCCATCACGCCGCGCATCGACGAAACGTTGACGATGACGCCGCCGCTCGGCATCCGGGCGGCGGCGGCGCGGCTCAGGAAGAACGGCCCCTTGACGTGCACATCCATCTGTTCGTCCCAGACCTCCTCGGTGATCGCGTCCAGCGGCGTCCGGTCGACGACGCCGGCGTTGTTGACGACGATGTCGACGGCGTCCCAGAGCCGGAAGACGTTGTCGACGAGCTGAACGCACGCGTCCGGGCGGCGGACATCGGCGGCGAAGGTCCGGGCTCGTCCGCCGGCGGCGCGGATCGTCTCGCAGACTCGCTCGGCCCCGGCGCGGTTGCGCGCGTAGTGCACGGCGACGGCGGCGCCGCGGCCCGCGAGCGCGGTGGCGACGGCGGCCCCGATCCCGCTGGAAGCGCCGGTCACGATGGCGACTTTATTCGCGAATTCCATGCGCGAAGTCTTCGCAGGACGACGGCGTTCACCCTGCCCGCGAGCCCCAGCGTCCATTTGCCGCCGGCGCACCCGTCGCGCCGGCACACGGTATGCTGACCACGTGGGCATGATGCAAGCGCAGCCCCGCGCCGCGCGCCGCGCTCGTCCGCCCGCCTACGTCGCGGCTTCCGCCTTGGTCGCCACAGTCTTCCTCCTCCTGGCCGCGCCGGTCTTCGCGCAGCAGAAGTCCTACGACCACCCGCTCATCGAGCAGAAGATCCGGCTCCTGGCGGACGGCGACGCCCTGGTAAACGATGTCCGTACGTACCGTTTCACGGGGTCGTTCTCCCGCGCCGATCTGCGGCTCCGCGCGACCGGCAAATACGGCTCGTACGACATCGAGTACCTCGGCGTGCACGACGCGGCGACGAATGCGCCCGTGCCCTACGAAACGGCCCGCGACGGCAATGAGCGGATCCTGCGCTGGACCTATCGTGCCGCCGACGAGACGAAGCGCTTCGCGATCCGATACCGGATTCG
>VGFF01000047.1 GCA_016868955.1 Armatimonadota bacterium | reverse complement strand
CGGTTCGTCTTCCAGGGCGTGCACATGCTGTTCGACGGCCGCCCCGACCGGCCGTGGGGAGATCAGCCGCGCCGCAACCAACTCGTCTTCATCGGCCGCAAGCTCGACCGGCACGAGTTGGAGGCCGGGATGCGCGCCTGCTTGGTCCGATGAAATCCGGTCCGGCCCGCTCCACGAAGACGCCCCGTCTGAAGCCATACTGGCGCACCGACCTCGGAGAGTACGTCACCGACATGGCGTGGTCTCCGACCGGTCATCACCTCGCGGTGACGACCGCGGCCGGTGAGGTCCTCGCGCTCGATGCCAAGACCGGAGAGCCGGCTTTTCGCGCCGACGGCCACACCTTCGGAGGGCTGGCCATTGCTTGGTCGCCGGATGGCGCGATGCTGGCGACCGGCGGGCAGGACGGTTATGTGCGCATCTGGAGCGCGAGCGGCGCGCGCCTCGCGGCGGCGAAAGGCGGCGCCGCGTGGGTCGAACAGGTCACCTGGAGCACGGACGGCCGCTGGCTCGCGTCGGGTTCCGGCAAGTTCGTTCGCGTCTGGAATCCCGCCGGCGCGCTCGTGCACGAGCTGCCGGCACACGGACACACCGTCACCGGGCTGCAATGGAGTCCCTCGTCCGACGCTCTCGCCACGAGCACCTATGGAGCCGTCCGGGTCTGGCGGCCGGGGGAGCCCGAGCCGAAACGGACCTTCTCTTACGCCGGCGCATTGCTGACGATGCGTTGGAGCCCGGATCGCCGCGTCGTCGCCTGCGGATGCCAGGACGGGTCCGTCCACATCTGGATGACGGCTGACGGCAACGATCTCGAGATGTCCGGATATCCCACCAAAGTGCGGGCGTTGGCCTGGGCTCCATCCACCCGTTGGCTCGCGACCGCTGGGTCGCCCGATGTCATCGTGTGGGACTTCTCGGGCGCCGGCCCAGCCGGCACCCGCCCCGTGACGCTGGCTCGCCACCGGCAGCTCGTCACCGACGTCGCCTTCCGCGACGACGCAGTGCTGGCGAGCGGCGGTACCGACGGGCTCGTTGTGTTCTGGTCCGTCCGGCGGACGGGCGGAAGCACCTTGGGGACGGCCGAGGAAGCGAGCGGCGTCAGCCGGGTGGCCTGGCAACCAAGGGACCGGTTCCTCGCGGCCGGGTACGAATCGGGGGTCGTCGCGCTCTGGCCCTCTCCAAAGGCGGGGTCGGGATGAATCCTCGTAACCGTCTCGTTCGTAGGAGACGTGTACGGGATTGCGGTGAGGAGTGCGATGTCGTTATTCATCGAACGTGAGCGGCCGGATGGCGGGCGCGTAGCCGCGATCAAAGCGTGGGTAACGGCCGCGTTTGAAATTCCTGACGGAAGTTTCGTCACCGTATCGGAAGTGGCGTGCGGTCTACCGGACTGCCCGCCCCTGGAGACCGTGATAGCGATCTTCGAAGAAGGACGGGAACCGCGGCGGTTCAAGCTGTACAAGCGGGTATCGGAAGTTGTGGAAGACGATGCCCTCATCTTGGCCAATCTTTCTTCCGCGATCTGCGATTGCTGCCTTCCTGGATCATTGGACGGAAGGAGTTTTCGCGGACAGTCTCAGAACTATTGAAATGGGACATCGGCGGGAGAAGAATTTGGGTCATGCGCAAGTGGGGAGTGTGACAGATGCGGTTCGGTGATATTCTGGAGCGCTTGCGTGACAATGGTTTGAAGCTGACGCCCCAGCGCGTGGCGATCGTGCGCACGCTGCTTGAGTCCAAAGCCCCGATGAGCGCGCAAGAGGTCCTCAAGAAAGTTCGCACGGAGCACCCGAGCGTCAGCCTCGACACGGTGTATCGCAACTTGTCGCTGCTCACGGAGGTCGGTCTCGCGAACCAAGTGAACTTGCAGAATCGCGAGATCTCGCGATTCGAATTTCAGGGCGATGAGCACCATCATCACCACGTCGTGTGCTTGAAGTGCAGCCGGGCGTTCTGCGTCGACATCTGTCCCTCGAAGATCGTCCAGCCGCCGAGCGAGGATCCGGAGTTCAAGGTCGTCGGGCACGCGTTCGAGGTCTACGGATACTGCAGTCGGTGTCAAGCGGAGGTTCGCGTCCAAGCGTAGCGTGCAGGAGCGTTGGAAAGTTCGGGCATGGAACGCGGGACAAGGAAGAGAAGGGCGGCGACTCGCCGCCCTTCTGCGTTTCTATCGGTTTCGGATTCACCCTGGAGCGGGCGACGGGATTTGAACCCGCGACCCTCGGCTTGGGAAGCCGATGCTCTACCGCTGAGCTACACCCGCCCGGTATCCGCATCCTATCAGAAGTGGAAACGCGAACTCAAACGCCGCGCGCTCGCCGCGAGCAGGGGTCTCTCGCACGACGACGGAATCAGTCGACCAGCATGACCCAAGGCGACTCTCCTCCGATGGCCAGCGTCGACGTCTTCGTCGTCGCCAGCGGCAGCCAAGCGAACGCGTTGTGGCTTCGCGCCGGCGAAACCGCGATCCTCATCGACGCCGGCTTGGCCGCGGAGACGTCGGTGCGGCGCCTGCGCGCCGCAGCCCTTCCGACGACCCAGATCGCGGCCGTGTTGCTGACCCATGAGCACGACGATCACGCCCGCGGCGCTGGCGCGCTGGCGCGAATGCTCGACGTCTCGGTCGTGGCGAACGAAGCGACGCTCGCCGCCTGCTCCGGCCTCGACGGCGCCGTCACCGACCGGATCGTCGAAGAGGGACACTATTCGATCGGTCCGTTCCGCATCGAAGCGGTGCCCGTGTCGCACGATGCGGCCTCGCCCGTGGCATTCGTGGTGGACGCCGGCGGACTCCGCGTCGCCGTCGCGACCGACCTCGGCAGCGTGAGCGAAGCGTTCGTCGAGCGCGGGCGCGGCGCTGACCTCGTCGTCATCGAAGCGAACTATGACCTGCGCTTGTTGGACGTCAGCCCGTATCCGTGGTTTCTCAAGAATCGCATCCTCGGCGATCGCGGCCACCTCAGCAATGAAGGCGCGGCCAAAGCGGTCATCGCCATGCACGCGGGCAGTCGCCAGGACGTGTTGCTGGCGCACCTCAGCGATGTCAACAACCTCGTGCCGCTCGCGCGGGACACCGTCGCGAGCGCGTTGGCCGAAGAGTCGATTTCGGACGTCGCCGTCGAGGCGCTGCGGCCGAATCGTGGCGGCGTCCGCAGAGTTCTGACGGTGTCACGGGAGGCTTCGAGCGCACGTGGGGCGTGAGGGAGGCGGACGACACGGTTCGTACGATCGCTCGCTGTGGATCGATGCGCGCTGGTTGAACAAGGGCGACACGCGCGTACGCGCCGACGCGGCGTCGATCCTCGAGCACGCGCTGCGCGCGGCGGATCCTCGGGAAGCCGTTCGCCGCCGACTCTCTCTCGACGGACAGACCCTGCGCGTCGACGATCGCCACTTCGACCTGGATCGGTTCGATCGCGTTCGCGTATACGGCTGCGGCAAAGCCGCTCACGCTATGACGCTGGCGCTCGAAGATCTTCTCAGCGATCGCATCGACAGCGGGCTCGTCGTCGTCAAGCACGGTCACGGTGGAGCGACGAGGCGCGTGCGCATCGTCGAGGCGGGTCATCCGTTGCCCGACGAGGCCGGCGCCCGTGCCGCGACGGAAATGCTCGCCGACGTGAGCGCCAGCAGCGACCGGGATCTCATTCTGTTCGTCATCTCCGGCGGCGGATCGGCGTTGCTCCCGGCGCCGGCGAGCGGCGTGACGCTCGACGACAAGATCGAGATCACGAATCTGTTGTTGCGCAGCGGAGCACCGATCCAGGACGTCAATTGCGTGCGGAAGCACTTGTCGGCGGTCAAGGGCGGTCGGTTGGCCCGCTCCGCCGCGCCCGCGACGGTGATCGGGCTCGTGTTGTCGGACGTCCTCGGCGATCCGCTGCACGCCATCGCGTCGGGCCCGCTGTCGCCGGATCCGACGAACACAAGCGATGCGGTCGCGGTCGTCGATCGATACTTGTCGGGGACGGATGTCGTCGCCCGCGTACGACGATACTTGGAGCGCGGCGTCGGAGATCCTGGCGTCGAGACCCCGAAGCCCGGCGATCCCGTCTTCGAGCGGGTCTACGTCTCCGTCGTCGGAAGTAATCGAGTCGCCGTCGACGCCGCGGCGTCGCGGGCGCGCGAGCTCGGCTACAACGCCGTCGTTCTGACGACGCTCCTCGAAGGGGAAGCGCGGGAAGTCGGTCGCGTCATGGCGGCCATCGCCAAGGAGGTCGTGGCCCGAGAGCGCCCCGCCAGCAGACCCGCGTGCCTGATCGCCGGCGGCGAAACGACGGTGACGGTCAGAGGTGCAGGGCGTGGCGGACGCAATCAAGAGCTCGCGCTGGCGGCCGGTTTGGCGCTCGCCGGGACGTCCGCGGCGACGATCGTCAGCTTCGCGACGGATGGGACGGATGGACCGACAGACGCGGCCGGCGGCGTCGCCGATGGTGGAACCGCCGAGCGTGCTCGCCTGGCAGGAATCGACCTCCGCGCCGCCCTCGCCGCCAACGACGCCTATACCGCCCTCGTTCAAATGGACGACCTCATGCGAACGATACCAACAGGTACGAATGTGAACGATCTTGCGTTGATAATGGTGGGGGGAGAAAAAGGTAAATAAGCATAATTAGAAATAGACGTCCGATATGTGATTATTGGGATCGGGCGTGAAGCCGCCCTGATTTCGTGGACGGGTAACGGTTAGGCGATTTCGACTTGGCGGAGCCACCTCTTCATCAACAACGCGATCGCGCCGTTCAACAACGTGCGCGTGCGGCAAGCCATGGCCTGGGATGTCAACCGCATGGAGATCGTCGACACGGCGCTGTTCGGCGTCGGCTGCATCTTCGCGACCGGATGGCCATTCCGCCGAGTCACTCGCGCCTACGCGCAACGTCTATGACAAGGTCGACGTCGAGCGCGCGCGGCGGCTGCCCGCCGAAGCCGGGCACCCGAACGGCATCGAAGCGGAGCTGTACGTGACGAGCACGTACGAATTCCTGCGCACGCCGGCCGAGGTGTTGCGGGCGCAGCTGGGACGCGCCGGCATCCTCCTGCGGATCGTCGCCGCCGACTGGAGCGTGTCCCTGCCGACGGTGTTCCAGAAGCGCTACACGCTGACCCTGCTCGGCACGCCCGGGCAGACCGACCCGGACGACTACCTTTACAACAACTTCAAGACCGGCGACAACCGGAACTCCCTGAACTACTCGGACGCGCAATTCGACAAGTTGGCGGAGGAAGGCCGGCTGTTCGCTGGCGCCGCGCGGCGCAAGCGCATCTACGATCAGTCTCAGATGCGGCTGCAAGAGACCGTGCCGATGGTGTTCCTGTTCTACTCGACGCAGTTCGAAGCGCAGCGGCGCGTCGTTCGCGGATTCGAGCACTGGCGGAATACGTCGTTGCTCGGCCTGCGAACGACGTGAATCCCGAGGTAGACGCATCGCGGATCTCGTCGCGGTCCTGTGCACGCTTGGGTTCGCCAACGTCGCTTACTTCACGCTGGTGACGATCGGGAGGGTCCACGCGGACGCGCCGTGGATTCCGAGGATCTGCCGCATGGACGGTGCGACCTGCGCCGTGATCGTCCGCACGCCGCAGGCGCGACTGCTCGGCGTCCCGAATAGCGTCTTGGGCTTGGGATTCTATCCGTTCGCCGCGTGGGGGTACTTCGCGGGAGTGCAAACGGCGCTGGGGATGGCGGTCGCGGCGACGGGCGTCGCGACGGCCGCCAGCGCGTATTTGTTCTACTCCTTGCGCGTTCGCCTTCGTGTGAACTGCCCGCTGTGTTTCGTCGCGCACGGCATCAACGTGGCGCTGTTCGCGTTGTGCGCGGCGATGTGGCTCGGATCATCGACGCCGTGAAAACGACGATCGATGCCACCTCGACGGCCTGGAGGAAGATCGAATGACGATCGGCGATCTGCGTACGAGTGACCGCCTGCTGTTGGGCCCCGGCCCGGCCAACGTCGACCCGCGCGTGATGCGCGCGCTGCAGACGCCCGTGTTGGGACACCTCGACCCGGAGTTCATGGCGGTGCTCGCGGAGTTGATGGGCATGCTGCGCGGCGTCTTCGAAACGAAGAACGAGCTGACGCTCGCAGTCTCGGGGACGGGCAGCGCCGGCATGGAAGCGGCCTGCGTGACCGCGGTCGAGCCGGGGGACTCCGCGCTCGTCTGCACCGCCGGATACTTCGGCGCGCGGCTGCAGGAAGTGCTCAAGCGCTGTGGCGCGTTGGTCACGACGGTCGAGGCTCCTTGGGGGCAGCCGATCGACCCGGAGGATGTCCGCAAGGCGGCGGCCGCGAAGAAGCCGAAGTTGATCGCGATCGTGCACGCCGAGACATCGACCGGCGTCCGCCACCCGATCGAGGACGTTGCCGCGATCGCGAAGTCGCATGACGCTCTGCTGCTCGTCGACGCGGTCACGGCGCTCGGCGGTATCCCGTTGCGCGCTGACGAGATGGGGATCGACCTCGTTTACTCGTGCACGCAGAAGTGTCTGGGCGCGCCGCCGGGAATGAGCCCGGTGACGGTGAGCGAGGCGGCGCGGAATCGGATCCGGGCGCGATCGCGCGGCAACCAATCCTTCTATTTGGATCTGGAGGCGCTGCTCTCGTACTGGTCCGGCGGCACCTATCACCACACGATGTCGGCGACGATGATCTACGCGCTCCGAGAAGCGGCGCGGATGTGCCTCGAGGAAGGCATGGGAAGCCGCTGGGCGCGGCACGAAAAAGCCGGGAAGGCGCTGCAAGCGGGCCTCGAGGCGATCGGCTTGAAATTGTTCGCGCCAACGCAGTGCCGGCTGCCGCAGCTGACGACCGTCGAGACGCCGGCCGGCGTCGACGAGGCGCGCGTGCGCTGCCGGTTGCTCCAGGAATTCAACATCGAGATCGGCGCCGGGCTCGGTCCGCTGCGCGGCAAGATCTGGCGGATCGGCGTCATGGGCGCGAACGCGTACGCGCAGCCAGTGCTGACTTTGATCGCGGCGCTCGAGGGGATCCTCGCCGGCGAAGGGTTCGGGTTCCCCGGCGGCGCCGGCGTCGCCGCCGCCACGCGCGCCTTCGCGCCATAGCCAAACGAACGATCCTTGTCGTCGCGGTGACCGCGCGTGATTGCTTCGGTGTCGGCTTCGTCCTCGTCGGCGTGGCTTCGCTGCTCGCCGGCCCACGGAGCGCCGCAGCCTACTATGCGCTCGCGGAGGACTACGTGCGGCGGTGGCCGTTCCAAATCTTGCCGCGCTGGTTCATCGTCGGGCAGTGGCTCGTGATTGGCGTCCTGTTCGTCGTGTTCGGGGTGCTGTTGCTGACCGTATGGCGAACGACGCCGTGAATCGCGATCGGGCGCTGGCGGAGATCGCCCGCCGCGTGCCCGCGCAACGTGTCCTCACGTCTCCGGCGGCGCTCTCCGCCTACGCTTCGGACGCTCTGACCGCCTTCCGTACCGTCCCCGAAGCCGTCATCGTCGTGGAATCCACCGACGAGGTTACGCGCGTCGTGCGCACCTGCGCCGAACACGGGGTGCCGTTCGTCGCGCGCGGCAGCGGCACGAGCCTGTCCGGCGGATCGCTGCCGGTTGCCGGCGGCATCGTCATCGCGCTGAACCGCATGAACCGTATCTTGCGGATCGATGCCGAAGAACGCGTCGCGGTCTGTGAGCCTGGCGTGATCAACGCCGATATCTCGCGAGCGGCGGCCGCCCACGGGCTCTACTACGCGCCGGATCCGTCGAGCCAGCCGGTGTGCACGATCGGCGGCAACGTCGCGTTCAACTCGGGCGGGGCCCACTGCTTGAAGTACGGCATGACCTCGAATCACGTGTTGGGATTGACGGTCGTTCTTCCCGACGGCGCCGTCGCGCGTCTCGGCGGCGAGAGCCTCGATGGCGTCGGCCCGGATCTGACGGGGTTCTTCGTTGGCTCGGAGGGGCTCTTCGGCATCGCGGTCGAGGTGGTGGTTCGACTGCTGCCGCGCCCGGAATCGGTGCGCACGGTGCTCGCGGCCTACGACAGCCTCGCCGCCGCGGGCGACGCGGTCGCGCGCGTCGTCGCGTCCGGATTGCTGCCGGCCGCGATGGAGATCATGGACGCGCTCGCGATCGAGGCGGCGGAGGCGGCGGCGCACCCCGGGTATCCCGCCGGCGCGTCGGCGGTTTTGATCGTCGAGCTCGACGGGGAAGCGGGTCATGTCGACGCCGAGTTCCGCCGCCTCCTGGCGCTGCTCGGCGACTCCGGCGCCCGATCGGTGCGTCCGGCCGCCGATGAAGCGGAACGAGCGCGGATCTGGAAAGGCCGCAAGAGCGCGTTCTCGGCCGTTGGACGATTGAGTCCCGATTACATCGTGCAGGACGGCGTCGTGCCGCGGTCGCGGCTGGGGGCCGCGCTGGCGGAGATCGATCTGTTGAGTCAGGCGTACGGCATTCGCGTCGCCAACGTCTTCCATGCCGGCGACGGGAATTTGCATCCGCTCATCCTCTATGACGGCCGCGAGGGCGGCGCGCTGGAGCGCGCCGAGCGGCTCGCCGGCGAGATCCTCGAGCTCTGCATCCGAATGGGCGGTTCCGTGACCGGCGAGCACGGCGTCGGCGTCGAGAAGCTGGCCTATCTGCCCCGCATGTTCTCGTCCGACGATATGTCCTTGATGCGAGCGGTGCGCGATGCCGTCGATCCGGCCGGCCTCGCCAATCCGGGCAAGATGCTGTCTCCGACGTGACGAGCCATCTGCAACCGATGACCGTAGAGGCGCTGGCACAGGCCGTACGCGACCATGCGCGCGTCCTGCCGATCGGAAACCGAACGAAGCCGGCGCTGACAAGAGTCTCGTCGGACGTGGCGCTGATCGAGACCACCGCGCTGACCGGCATCGTCGAATACGAGCCCGCCGAATACACGTTCACGGCACTGGCGGGAACGCGATTGTCGGACGTGTCGTCCCTCCTCGCGGCGCACGGTCAGGTCTTGCCGTTCGATCCCACGTTCCGCGACGCCGGCGCGACCCTCGGCGGCACCGTCGCCGCGGGCCTTAGCGGCTCCGGGCGTTGGCGGCACGGGGGCGTGCGCGACTTCGTCATCGGCATCCGGTTCGTCGACGGCGCCGGGCGCGTGATCCGCGGCGGCGGTAAGGTCGTCAAGAACGCGGCCGGATTCGACTTTCCGAAGCTGTTCGTCGGCAGCATGGGACGACTGGGCGCGATCGCGGAGCTGTCCCTCAAGGTGTTTCCTTGGCCGGGACCGTCCGTGACGGTGATCGCGCACATGCGCGACATGGCGGCGGCGCTCGCGACGTTGCCGCGAATCGCCCGGCTCCCGGTCGTCTGCGACTGCATCGACCTTGTGCCGCCAGCGAACCTGCTGATGCGGATCTCCGGCGAGGAATCGGCGCTCGCGACGAGCGTCGATCGCCTGCGGGGCGCGCTCGGCGGCGAAGCGATCACTCTCGACGTCGTGCGCGGCGCCGAGGAGGAAAGAATTTGGGAGGCGGCCCGAGAATTCACTTGGGCGACCGACCATCTGCTCGTGAAAGTGCCGACGACGCTCACGCGCGCGCGAGTTCTCGAGACGAGCTTGGCGATGACGCGCGCCGTCCGGCGATACGCCGCGGCGGCGAACGTCGCGTGGATCGCCTGGCCCTTCGATGAGGACGTCGCGATCTTGGACAGCGTGCTCACGGCCGCGAACCTGAGCGGCGTCGTGCTCCGCGGCGACGAGCCTCGTGCGCGGTTGGGAGTCGACGCCGCGAACGAGTTCGGCGCGCGCGTTCGGCGCGCCATCGATCCAACCGGCCGTTTCGACGTCTGATCCGATGCGACACGAGATTCCACTCACGGAAAGAGGACCGGCCGGCCCGGCGATGGCCGCCGCGGTCGCACGCTGCGTGCATTGCGGCTTCTGCCTGCCGGCGTGCCCGACGTACCAAGTCCTCGGCGAGGAGATGGACTCGCCGCGGGGGCGCATCGTCCTCATGAAGGAAGTGCTGGAGGACCGGCTGCCGCTCGATCACGCACTGCCGCACATCGATCGCTGCCTCGGCTGTCTCGGCTGCGTCACGGCGTGCCCGTCCGGCGTCGCCTACGGTGATCTGCTGACTCCCTTCCGCGAGATGGCGAACGCGAAGCGCGAGCCGGCTGCGGCGTTCCGCCGGCGGTTGGCCCTGCTCACGCTGCCGTACCCGGCGCGGTTGCGTCTGGCGGCGATGATCGCGCCGATTGCGCGGGCGTTGCGGCGCCTCACGCCGGATTGGATGGGCGATCTCTTGGCGCTTCTGCCGCCGACGCTCCCCGCCTCCGTTCCCGTACCGGGGTTCGCGCCAGCGATCGGCGCGCGCCGCGCCCGGGTCGGGCTGCTGCTCGGGTGCGCCCAGCGCGTTCTCGCGCCCGAGATCAACGCGGCGACGATCCGCGTTCTGCGGCGCAACGGCGTGGACGTCGTCGTGCCGCGCGAGCAAGGGTGCTGCGGGGCGCTGTCGATGCATGCCGGCGACCCTACGGCGCGGCGGTTCGCGCGGCGGACCATGGCGGCGTTTCCCGCCGACGTCGACGCGGTCGTCACGAACGCCGCCGGTTGTGGCTCGGGCATGCGAGAGTATCCGCTCCTGTTCGCCGGGGCGCCGGAAAGCGATGCCGCGTCGGCGTTCGCGCAGCGCGTCGTCGACGTCAGCGTCTTTCTCGATCGGCTCGGCGTCGTGGCGCCACCGTCGCTGCGCGCGCCGTTGCGCGTCGTTTACCACGACGCGTGTCACCTCTCCCACGCGCAAGGCATCCGCGAAGAGCCGCGGCGGTTGCTCGCGGCCATCCCCGGCGTCTCGCTGCGATCGCTGGACGACGGCGAGCTGTGTTGCGGTTCGGCGGGACTGTACAACGTCGAGCAGCCGGCGATCGCGGCGGCTCTGGGCGCTCGCAAGGCGGCGGCCCTGCTGGCGACGCGAGCGGACTTAGTCGCGACGGGCAACATCGGATGCCTGAATCAACTGCGCCTGCACCTGGCGCGCGCCGGGGCGGGCGGCCGTCCCATGCCGGTGCTTCATACGGTCGAGATCTTGGATCACGCCTACGAGGGGACGATGGCGGTTGGCACTACGCTTGCTTCGTAGCGTGGGGATGCGGATTCGCGGGACGTGGATGCTCTGGCTGTGCGTGCTGGCGGCGCAGCGGGCCGCCAGCACCGCCGCGGGCGCGCCGCAGCCCGCCGATCCCGCCAGCGCTGTCTTTCAGCTCCTGACGTTCACGCGTGACGGAACCCAGCACCGCAGCGTCTATGCGGGCACCGAGTTCTTCAGCCATCCCGACGGGACCGCGCTGACGAACGCGCACGTGGTAAGGCTCGCGTTGGAGGAGCCGAATCGGTACTATCTGCTCGCGTTCGTCGAGCGGTACTTCTTCGGCGCGGCGATCACGTGCGCGGCGCGGTTGCCGGCCGGAACGGCGGCTGGCGGCGTCGAGGCGGCGCGGGACCTGGCCGTTGTCCGCGTGATCCCGCCGAACGCGCCGTTCCGCAGCTTGACGGCCCCTGGCGCGAACGGCGAGCGCGCCCCGTTCGCCACCGCGTGGAACGCGCCGATGCCGGACTTCGCCAGCCTGTCGATGGGTCCGGCGCCGCGGGCCGGAGACCCGATCCGCATCATCGGGTTCGGCGGCTCGCGGACGGTTCCGCAGCGGCGCGTCGCCATAGGCGCGGTTCGCGACGTCTGGAACGCACGCGACGGAACGCCCGTCTTCAGCATGAACTTCATCGACCCCGTTCTCGAGGGCGACAGCGGCGCGCCGATCCTCAACGTCGCCGGACAGGTGCAAGGGCTGTTCGGTTGGCGCTTGGTGAATCAGCCGACGGTCGGCGTCGGGATCACAAGCCCGGCGCTGCAGTCGCCGTGCCGGACGAACCCTTAGCGCCGCTCCCGATTGAGCGCCGCTTGCGCCATCCGCACCGACGCCATGTCGATCATCGTGCCGTCGAGTGTGACCACGCCGCGACCCTCGCGGACCGCCGCTTCGTACGCGTCGACGACGCGGCGGGCCCACACTAGCTCGTGCGGCGTCGGCGAGAACACCTCGTTGACGACGGCGATCTGCGCCGGATGGATGCACCACTTGCCGTCGAACCCGATCGCGCGCGCGATCCGGGCGACGCGGCGCAATCCGTCCAAGTCCTTGTAGTCGGCGAGCGGCCCGTCCTGCGCGCGCAGGCCGGCGGCGCGGGCGGCGGCGACGATGCGCTGCATCGCGTAGTGCCAGCGGTGGCCCGGATAGGCCTCGTCCCACTCGTCGAGCGCGCCGATCGCGTCCAGCGGCATGCGCATCGAAGCCGCATAGTCGCCGGGTCCGAAGACGAGCGCTTCCAGTCGCGGCGAGGCGAACGCGATTCGCTCCGCGTTCAGCAGCCCGCTCGCGGATTCGATCTGTGCCTCGATGCCGATGCGGCGATTCAGGCCGAGTGCGCCTTCGATCTGCGTCAACAGGATGTCGACGAACGCGATGTCCTCGGGCCGGCCGACCTTGGGCACCATGATCGCGTCGATGGAGGGGCCGGCGGCCTCGACGACCTCGATGAGGTCGCGATACGCCCAGACCGTGTCCAGCGCGTTGATGCGGAACAGGCGGATCTTTCCGCCCCAGTCCAACGAACGCAGGGCGTGCGCCACGATCGGCCGCGCCGCCGGTTTGCCGGCCGCGGGAACGGCGTCCTCTAAATCGAGCATGACCGCGTCGGCGGCGCTCGCCACGGCCTTCTCGATCATCTTGGCGCTCGCGCCGGGAACGGACAGCATGGACCGTTCTAATCGGGCGGGCGCGTTCGGACCGGACATTTCGTGCACCTCCGGGTTGGCTTTCACGGTGGGGTTTGCGAGAATTAACGGTACGTGTTCCACGAGCTGATGAGGGCTCCTCTGCTGCGATTCCAGGTGCCGTCTCGATGAACAAAGCTTCTCTCGTCTCCCGCCTGTCGAAGGCGATCGGGGCAGCTTACGTCGTCCATCGTCCCGAGGACCTGGTCGTCTACGAGCGCGACGCGTTCCTCGTCGGGCGGGCCCTGCCCGACGTCGTCGTGTTGCCGCGCACGACGGAGGAGGTCGCCGCCTGTGTGAGACTCGCCCGTGCCGCCGGCATGCCGATCGTCGCGCGCGGCGCCGGCACCGGCCTCAACGGTGGGTCCATTCCGATCCGCGGCGGCATGATCGTCGCGCTGACACGCATGGACCGCATCGTCGAAGTCGACGCGGTCGACCGCACCGCGCTCGTCGAAGCGGGCGTGGCGAACGCCGAGTTGACGAGCCACGTTGCGCACCTTGGCTTGTTCTTCGCGCCCGACCCCGGAAGCCAGGTCGCCTCGACGATCGGCGGCAACATCGGTAACAACGCCGGCGGCATGCACTGTCTGTCGTACGGCGTTACGACCAACCACGTGCTTGCCTGCGAAGTCGTCGACGCCGACGGCAACGTCTTCTGGGCCGGATCGGCGGCGACCGACGCGCCCGGATTGGACCTGCCCGGACTGCTGTGCGGGTCGGAGGGAACGATCGGCATCGTCACGCGCGCGATCGTGCGGCTCATGCGGCGTCGCGAAGCCGTCCGCACCGTGCTGGCGATCTACCGGTCGTTCGACGAGGCGTCGCGCACGGTGTCGCAGATCGTCGCCACGGGGATCCTGCCGCAAGCCATGGAGATGATGGACGAGGAAGGCGTGCGCGCCGTCGAGTCACAGTACAGCCTCGGCCTCCCGGCGGACGGCGCGGCCGTGCTGCTGCTCGAAGTCGAATCGACCGCGAGCGCCGCCGATCGCGCGATGAACGAGCTGCGCGCGATCTGCGCGGCCCACGGTGCCGCTGAGCTGCGCATTGCATCCAATGAAAAGGAACGCCATGACTTGTGGAAGGCGCGCAAGCACTTCGGCGGCGCGCTTGGCCACCTCGCGCCGAGCAACTACGTGCAGGACGGCGTCGTGCCGCGGCACCAGCTGCCGGCGATCCTGGCGCGGATCCGTGAGATCGGCCGCCGGCATCAGCTGCGCATCGCCAACGTCTTCCACGCCGGCGACGGAAATCTGCACCCGGTGATCCTGTTCGATCCGCGCGAGCCGGGCATGACCGAGAAGGTCGTGCGCGCCGGCGAGGAGATCCTCAAGGCCTGCGTCGACGCGGGTGGCACAGTGACCGGCGAGCACGGCGTCGGCATCGAGAAACGCGAGTACCTCGGTTGGATGTTCGACGATGCGACGCTGAACGTCATGCGCCGCTTGCGTGATCGCCTGGCCTCGCGCGGCACGATGAACCCCGACAAGAAGCTGCCGATCGGATCGCACGAGCCGTTCTCGTACGCGACCGCCGCGATGCTGGGAGAGACGAGCACCTAGATGGCGACGACGATCCCGCAACTTCATCTGCCCGAGTTGTACGATTGCGTGCACTGCGGGCTTTGTCTGAACGCCTGCCCGACGTATCGCGAGACGCGCATGGAAGCGGAATCGCCGCGCGGACGCATCACGCTCGTCCACGCCGCAGCCGAGGGACGCGCCCAGGTCACCCCGCAGTGGGCCGATCACTTGTACCTCTGCCTGATGTGCCGCGCCTGCGAAACGGCCTGCCCGTCCGGCGTGCAGTACGGGCGCATCGCCGAGCGGGCGCGCGCGATGCTGGGCCCGCACGGGTCTTGGATGTCGCGCGTCGCGCAACGCTTCGCGTTCACGCAGCTGCTGCCGCATCCGCGCCGTCTCCGCCTGCTGGCGCGCCTGCTGCGGTTCGCGCAACGCACGTCGCTGCTCGACGACGTCGGCGCGTTCTTACCGGCGCGCCTGCGCGATTCGCAATCGCTGCTGCCGCGCGTGCCGGATCACTTCTTCCCGGACGGCGCCAGCGTGTTCCCGGCGCGAGGCGCGCGTCGGGCTCGCGTCGGGCTCCTCGCCGGGTGCGCGATGGGAACCTTGTTCGCCGGCGTGCAGGACGCCGTCGTGCGCGTGCTGCAACGCAACGGCATCGAGGTCGTCGTGACGCCGGCGCAGACGTGCTGCGGCGCGCTCAACTTCCACAACGGCGAGTCGCGCGCGGCGT
>VGFF01000046.1 GCA_016868955.1 Armatimonadota bacterium | reverse complement strand
CTTCGCCGCGCACCGCGATGCCGACGACCGGCGCGGCTGCCGCCCGCCGCGCCCCGTCCGCACCGGCGCCGGTCTCGTACGTTCCCGCTGCCTGCGGCGGCGGCGCGGCTTCGAAACGCTGCAGCAGGCTCTTGAATTCGAGGGTGGAGAACAACGCGGCGAGGCGCGCCGCGTCCGGTTCCTTCCGGACGAGCGCCTCCCAGTCGAGGTCGATGGGGACGTCGCGCACAGCCGTGGCCAAGCGCTTGTTCGCGAGGGCCTGGGCGCCGGACGCGCGGATCTTGTCGCGCAGTTTCGGCGGCGCTTCCTCAACGCGCGCGACGAGATCCTCAACGCTGCCGAACTGCTGCAAGAGCGCCGTCGCCGTCTTCTCGCCGACGCCGGGGATGCCGGGCAGATTGTCCGATGGATCGCCGCGCAGGCCCTTGTAATCGGGGATCCGCGCCGGTTCGATCCCGAAACGCTCCTGGACCTTGGCGTCGTCATAGCGCGTCGTCTCGCTGATTCCGCGGCTCGTCATCAGCACGCGCACGCGATCGGACACGAGCTGCAGCGTGTCCAGATCACCGGTGACGATGACGACGTCGACGTCGCGCGCCTCCGCCCGCGTCGCGATCGTCGCGATGACGTCGTCGGCCTCGAACCCCTCGGCCTCGAAGATCGGGATGTCGAACGCGCGCACGATGTCCTCGACGATCCCGATCTGTGGGCGCAGATCGTCGGGCATCGCCTCGCGGTGGGCCTTGTACCCCTTGTAGTCGCTGTGGCGGAACGTCGGCGAGGGGCGATCGAACGCGATCGCGACGTGTGTCGGCCGCTCTTCGTCGAGCAGCTTCAGCAGCATCGTCGTGAACCCGTAGGCCGCGTTCGTCGGGCGACCGTCGGTCGTCGTGAAGTACGGCAGCGCGAAGAACGCGCGATAGACGAGGCCGTTACCGTCGAGGAGGACGAGCTTCGCGCGCTCGGCGGCGCCCATCAGGCGGTCGTCCTCGCGCCGGCGCCGGGACGCGTCACTCTTCCCACACCGCGCCGTCGCCGAGGATCGCCTCCAGCTCGCGCCGGAACTCCTCGGTCGCCGGCAATCCACGCCGCAGCTGGTGCACTGACTCCCCCTTCATCGTCTGCACGTGCGCGAACGCCGCCCGATCGCCGGTCCGGCCTTGCAGGAAGTCCGAAAGCTGGATGATCTCCTCGGCGGTTGAGACGCGGACGTGCAGCACCTTGCCGCCCGCGCCGCCGTTGCCCCGGACACCATTGCCGCCGTTGCCACGTCCGCCGTCGTCGGCCGCTTTCTCGATCGGCGTGACGTCGTCGGCGAGCAGCTTCACGCGGGCGTCCGTGACGTCGACACGACCGCGGACGACGACGGCGGCGTCCTTCGTCAACGCCTCGCCGACTCTTTCGAACGTCTTCGGCCAGACCATCGTCTCGACGGCGCCGGAAAGATCCTCCAACGTGACCACGGCCATCCGGGCGCCGCTCTGCTTGGTCACCATCGGCTTGAAGTGCGTGACGATGCCGCCGACGACGACCTCTTCGCGATCGTTCATGCCGCTCAGATCGGCGATGCGGTGACGCGTCTTCCGCTCCAGCTGAGCCTGCCACAACCGCACCGGGTGACCCGTGAGGTACAGGCCGAGCATCTCCCGCTCCATGGCCAGCGTCTCGCGCTCGCCGAACGGTTCCGCGTCCGGGAGCGGCGGCGGCGCTTCCTCTTCGGCGGAGAACTGGAACAGGCCCGTCTGCGCTTCGTCCTTGCTCCGTGCCCGCCGCGCCCCGAAGTCGACGGCGCCGTCCAAGCCGGCGAGCAACGCGGCGCGGCTGCCCAGCGAATCGAACGCGCCGCCCTTGATGAGGCTCTCGATGACGCGCTTCGTGACGAGGCGTCCGTCGACGCGGACGCAGAAGTCGTAGAGGGATCGGAACGCGCCGCCGTCGCGCCGCGCCCGCATGACGTCGTCGACGGCGCCGATGCCGACGTTCTTGATTGTCGCCAGCCCGAACCGGATCGTCGTCGGATTGACGGCGGTGAATCCGGACTCCGACTCGTTGACGTCCGGCGGCAGGACGGACAGGCCCATCCGCCGGCACTCCTCGACGTCGAGCCCGATGCGGTCGAGGTTGCCGCTGTCGGCCGTCAGCACCGCGGTCATGTACTCGGCCGGATAGTTCGCCTTCAGGTAGGCCGTGTAGTACGCGATCAGGCCGTAGCAGGCGGCGTGCGCGCGGTTGAATCCGTAGCGCGCGAACGGCTCGAACTGTTCGAAGACCTTGTCGACCGTCTCCTTGGGAATGTTCTGCGCCCGCGCCCCGGCGACGAACTTCTCGCGTTGCGCCAGCAGCTTGTCCTTGATCTTCTTGCGGATCGCGTAGCAGAGCACGTCGGCTTCGGCGAGGGTGTAGCCGGCCATCGCCTGCGCGACGGTCATGATGTCTTCCTGATAGACCATCACGCCGTACGTGTCCTTCAGCACGGGCTTGAGCACCGGATGCAGGTACGTGACCTTCTCCTTGCCGTGCTTGCGCCGGATGTAGGACGGGATGTTCGCCATCGGTCCCGGCCGAAACAACGCGACCATGACCATGATGTCCTGGATGTCGCTCGGCCTCAGCTCCATCAGATAGCGGCGCATGCCCGACGACTCCAGCTGGAACACGCCGGTCGTCTCGCCCGACGACAGCAGCGCGTACGTCTTGGCGTCGTCGAGCGGCAGCTTCTGCAGGTCGATCTCGACGCCGCGCTTCTCGTGGATGATGCGGACTGACGCGTCGAGGATCGTCAGGTACGTCAGGCCGAGGAAGTCGAACTTCAGCAGGCCGATGTCGGCGACGCTCGTCATGTCGAACTGCGTCATCACGACGTCGTCCTTGCCGCGCGTCAAGGGCACGCTGTCGGCGAGCGGGTCGCGCGAGATGATGACGCCGGCGGCGTGCGTGCCGGCATTGCGCGACACGCCTTCCATGCGCCGGGCGAGGTCGACGAGCTTCTTCACCTGCTCGTTGTCCTCGGTCATCTTCACGAGGTCGGCGTCGGTTTCCAGCGCCTCCTGCAGGGTCGCCGTCTGCGGAACGCGTTTGGCGATGCGGTCGACGTCTCCGTAGGACATGCCCAAGGCCCGGCCGACGTCGCGGACCGCCTGGCGCGCCTTCATCGTGCCGAAGGTGATGATCTGGGCGACGTGATCCTCGCCGTACTTCTGCATGACGTAGCGGATGACTTCGTCGCGCCGCGTGTCCATGAAGTCGACGTCGATGTCCGGCAGCGTGTACCGTTCGAGATTCAAGAAGCGGTCGAACGGAAGCTTATAGGCCAGCGGGTCGACGTCGGTGACGCCGCAGGCGTAGAGGACAAGCGAGCCGGCGGCCGAACCGCGGACGGTCGTATAGATCGCGCGGCTACGCGCGAAGTTGACGAAGTCTTGGACGATCAAGAAGTAAGGCGCGTAACCCATCTTGCCGATAACCGAAAGCTCGTAGTCGAGACGCTCCTCGATCTCGCGCGTGATCACCGGATACAAGCGGTTGACGCCGCGCTCGCAGAGGTGCCGCAGGTACGCCTGCGGCGTGAAGCCTGACGGCACGGGAAAGTCCGGCAGCTTCGGCTGATCGAGCTCGATCGTGACGTGGCAGCGATCGGCGATCTCGCGCGTGTTGCGGATCGCCTGCGGAAGCTCGGCGAAGATCGCCGCCATCTCCTCGGCGCTCTTCAAGTAGAACTGCGGGACGTCGCCGAGCTTCGGGCGGTCGGGATCGTTGAGGGTCTTGCCCATCTGGATGCACATTAGTGCGTCCTGGGCTTCGGCGTCCTCCGGTGCAACGTAGTGAACGTCGTTCGTCGCGACGAGGGGAAGATCGAGGTCGCGCGCGAGCTGGATCAGCGAGAGCATCAGGCCCTTCTGCTCTGCGATGCCTTGGTTCTGCAGCTCGAGGAAGAACGAGCCGGGCTCGAACAGGTCTCGAAATACGGCGGCGGCCTGCCGCGCTCCCGCCTCGTCGCCCGACAGCAAGCGCTGGCTGATCTCGCTCTGCATGCAGCCGGACAAGCAAATCACGCCGCGGCTGTGCGCCGCCAGTAGCTCCTTATCGATGCGCGGCCGGTAGTAGAACCCGTCCAGGTGGGCGGTCGTGATCAGCCGCATGAGGTTGCGGTAGCCCTCGTCATCGCGCGCGAGCAACGTCAGGTGATAGGCCGTGTTGTCCAGCCGAGGGTCGCGGTCGGTGTGGCGGCGCATCGCCTGGTACGCCTCGACGCCGAGGATCGGGCGGATGCCGTGACCGCGCAGCGCCTTCTTGTAGAACTCGACGACGCCGTACATGGCACCGTGGTCGGTGACGCCGATGGCGCCCATGCCAAGACCGGCCGCGCGCGCCAGCAGCGGATCGATGCGGCTGTGCCCGTCGAGCAGCGAATACTCGGTGTGGAGGTGGAGGTGCACGAACTCGGCCATGGGGTCCCCCCCTATTCTACAGGGAAGGTACCCGCGCGGCGGGTTAGCCCAAGGCCTGCTTCAACAGCCGATTGACGACGCCCGGGTTCGCCTTCCCCCGCGTGCGCTTCATGACCTGTCCGACGAGGAATCCGATCGCTTTCTCCTTGCCCGATCGCACGTCGGCGACCGGCCCCGGGTGGGAGGCGATCACAGCGGAAATCGCCTCTCGCAACGCATCCTCGTCGCTGATTTGGACCCAGCCGCGCCGGCCAACGATGGTCTCCGGCTCTTCGCCGCCCGCCAGCATCTCGGCGAGGACCTCCTTGGCGATGCGGCCGCTGATCGTGCCGTCGTCGATCAATCGCACGAGCGCCGCCAGGTGCTCGGGCCGGGACCGCAGATCTTCGATCTCCAGGGCGTGCTCGTTGAGGTAGGCGGCCACGTCGCCGAGCTGCCAATTCGCGATCGCCTTCGGATTGGCGTGCGCCGCGACGGCCGCCTCGTAGAAGTCGGCGGGGCTCTTCGTCGCGACGAGGAGCCCCGCCTCGTACTCGCCGAGACCGTACGCGGCGGCGAACCGCCGCGCCCGCGCCTCCGGCATCTCCGGCAGAGAACCGGCAACGTCGCGCACCCAAGCAGCATCGACGCGGATCGGCGCGAGGTCGGGCTCGGGAAAGTACCGGTAGTCGTGCGCTTCCTCTTTGCCGCGGGAGCCGAAGGTGACGCCGAGACGCTCGTCCCAATGACGCGTCTCTTGGACGACGACCCCGCCCGCCGCCAGTACCTCCGCTTGCCGTTGCGCTTCGAACGCGAGCGCGCGCTCGACCGCCCGCACGGAGTTGAGGTTCTTGATCTCCGTGCGCGTCCCGAGCGCGCCGTCGGGGCCGCGCAGCGACACGTTCGCGTCGCAGCGCATCGCACCTTCCTCCATGCGACCGATCGACACCTCCGCGTATTGGAGGATCTGTCGCAGCGCGTTCAAGAACACGCGCGCTTCGGCCGGCGACCGGAGTTCCGGCTGGGTCACGACCTCCATGAGCGGCACGCCGGAGCGGTTGTAATCGACGAGGCTGAAGTCAGCGCCTTCGGGATGCACGAGCTTGCCGGTGTCCTCCTCGAGGTGCACGCGGCGAATGCCCATCCGCCGTAGCTCCCCCTCGATGTCGATCTCCATCCACCCGTCGACGGCCAGCGGCGGATGAACGCCGTACTGGTATTGCGAGATCTGATAGTTCTTCGGAATGTCCGGATAGTAGTAGTTCTTTCGGTGGAACTGCGAGCGCTCCCCGAGGTCGCAGTGCAGCGCCAGCGCGGTGCGCAGGCCGAGCTCGATCGCGCGCCGGTTCGTCACCGGCAGCGAGCCGGGCAACCCGAGGCAGACCGGGCACGTCTGCGAATTCGGCGGCGCGCCGAACTGCGTGCTGCAGCCGCAGAACATCTTGGAACGCGTCAACAGCTGAACGTGGATCTCCAGCCCGATGACGACGTTGCGCAGCAGGGCGCGATGGCGGCTCACAGCGGGGGCTCCGGCAGCGGCGGCACCGCCTGCTCGACCGCGAACGCGGCCCGCAGCAGCGTCGCTTCGTCGAACGCTCGCGCGATCAGTTGCAGACCGATCGGCAGGCCGGCCGCGAATCCGCACGGCACGGAGATCGCCGGCAGCCCGGCGAGGTTCGCCGGGATAGTGTACGTGTCAATCAGGTACATCTGCAGCGGGTCGGCCGTCTTCTCGCCGAGTCGAAATCCCGGCGTCGGCGCCACGGGGCCGGCGATGACGTCGACCTCGGCGAACGCGCGCTCGAAGTCGCCGCGGAGGAGCGTGCGCACCTGCTGCGCCTTCCGGTAGAAGCCCTCGTAGTGGCCGGCCGACAGCGCGAACGTGCCGAGCATGATGCGGCGCTTCGCCTCGGCGCCGAAGCCTTCTTCCCGCGTGCGCGCGCACAATGTGTACAGGTCCTTCGCGCCGGCGGCGCGGTGCCCGTAGGCCACGCCGTCGTAACGCGCGAGGTTGCTGGACACCTCGGCGCAGGCAATGAGGCAGTAGGTCGGCAGCGCGTACTCGACCGCCGGCAGGGACACGTCCTGGACGCGGGCGCCGGCCGCTTCCAACGAGCGCACGGCGGCCAACACCGACGACTTCACGGCCGCATCGAGGCCCGGTCCGAAGAACTCTGCCGGCAGGCCAATCCGCAAGCCGGCGACGCCGCCCGCCAACGCGCGCGTGAAGTCGGGCACGGACGCTTCGGCGGACGTCGAATCCAACTCGTCGCGGCCGGCGATCACGTTGAGGACGAGCGCGCAGTCGGTGACGTCGCGCGTGATCGGGCCGACCTGGTCGAGGGAGGACGCGAATGCGACCAATCCATATCGCGAGACGCGGCCGTACGTCGGCTTGAGCCCGACGGCGCCGCACAAGGCCGCCGGCAGCCGAACCGAGCCGCCGGTATCCGATCCGAGCGCCGCCATGGCTTCTCGCGCGGCGACGGCCACCGCCGATCCGCCGCTGCTGCCGCCCGGCGCGTAGGCCTGGTCCCAGGGATTGTGGGAGGGACCGAACGCCGAGTTCTCGGTCGAGGATCCCATCGCGAACTCGTCGAGGTTCGTCTTGCCGACGAGGATCGCGCCGGCCTCGGCCAGCCGCGCCGTCACCGTCGCGTCGTAGGGCGGCACGAAGCGGGCCAGCATCCGCGATCCGCACGTCGTGGGGATGCCGCGCGTACACAGATTGTCCTTGAGCGCCATGGTCATGCCGAGCAGCGGTGGGGCCGGCTCACCGGCGGCGAGGCGAGCGGACCAGGCGCGCGCCTGCGTGCGCGCCTGATCGCCGGTAACCGCGAGAAACGCGCGGACCTTCGGCTCGCGCGATTCGATCCGCGCAAGCGCCGCATCGACGAGCTCGCTGAGGGTAACCTCCCGGCCGAGACGCGGCCGCAGGCGATGATATGGCTCGTCGAGCCACCGCATTACCGCGTGCGCTCCGGATCGTCCGGCTCGAAGACCGCCGGCACGACGAAGTGCCCGTCCCGCGACTCCGGCGCCATCGACAGCGCCTCTTCGACCGGCAAGGATGGCGTGACGATGTCGGCGCGGAAGACGTTTTCCCCCGCCAGTGCCTGCGCGGTCGGCGCGACGCCCTCGGTATCTAGCGTGTCGAGCTTCGCGAAGTACGACAGGATCGTGTTCAGCTGGTCGAGGAACAGGCGCCGCTCTTCGTCTGTGAGATCCAATCGGCTGAGACGCGCGACGTGGTCAACGACTTCGTGGGTGATGCGCATCGAGAAACCTCCGAACGAGGGGCGGCGGACGCGATCGAACGCCGGCCGCGCGACGTGGCGTCAGGCGATCGGCGATCCGGTGGGATCATGGCGAACCTGCGATCAAGACCAGTCCGAACGCGACGAGCACCATGCCGGCGACGCGATTGATCCACGTCAAGTGGATCGCACCGAGGCGCTCCCGCAGCCGGTCGACGGCGGCCGTCAACGCCAGCCACCACGCCACCGATCCACCGAAGACCCCGAGGACGAGCGCAGCGCCGTGGTTTGGCGACGGCGCGATTCGCGCCGCGTCGCGCGCGAGGATGCCGGCGAACGCGACACCGAACGACAGGATCGTCATCGGGTTCGTCAACGTGAGGAAAAAGGTCGAAAGGTACGCGCCGGCGATGCTCGGACCACCGGCCACGGCGGCCACGCGGGCCGGCGCCGAAGACATCGTCCGCAAGCCGAGAAACGCGAGAAACGCGCCGCCGACCACGCGCAAGAACGCGGCCTCGCGCACGAGCAGCGCCGCCACCATCGTCAGCCCGAAGCCGGCGATCGCGCCGTACGCGGCGTCGGCCGTCGCGGCGCCGAGACCGGACGCCAGGCCAGCGCGCCGCCCGTGCGTGAGCGTCCGCCGAATACACAACACGCCGATGGGACCGACGGGAGCCGCGATGGACAGTCCAAGCACCCATCCTTGCAAAAACGGGGAGAAGCTGTCCGTCACGTCGTCTCGAAGTGGGCGCGCAAGATCCGCTCCACCTCCGGGGCTAAGACGTTCCAGTCCGCGTCCGGCTCCCGCGTCACAGTGACGAAGTCGTTGAGGAAGAAGACCATCTTGACGCCCGGCACCGCGAACAGCGCTTGGGCGAGCGGCGAGGCCGCCGCTTGCTCGGCCGTCATGAATGTCTGGCTTCTTCCCTGCGTGATAGCACGGTCGAGCGCGAACTTCAGCGCGTGAATGTTGGGCGTCGGCTGCACGTCGATTCGAACCGGCACGATCTTCCTCCCGTCTTCATCCCGTCGCGTCAAGCATAGCCAAGGGCGCCACGCCGCAGCGGCATCGCTTCGTCGCCGTGGACCGCCTTGGCGCGGCGCGCGACCGAAGGGGACACGCCCATCTCTTCTCGATACTTCGCTGCCGTTCGCCGCGCGATGCGGATGCCCTCCCGGCGGAGGGCGATGGCGATCGAGTGGCCGGTCAGCGGATTGCTCGGATCCTCCACGGCGAGAATTTGGCGAATGCGCTCCTTGATCGGCAATGATCCGTCGAAGAACAAGTCGAACGACACCACTCGCCCGCTCGGCAGCTGCACGTACTTGCCTTCCAGGGCTCGACTGACCGTCGACTCGCTGATCCCCAGCTGCGTCGCGATGTCCGCGAGCGTCAGCGGCTTGAGGTGCCCGACGCCGCGCTGGAAATACTCCTGCTGCGTCTCGACGATCGCCGACGCGATGCTGCGCAACGTCAGGCTGCGCCGCTTGACGGTCTCGATGAACAGCTTCGCCCGCGCCACGTGATCGCGGATGTGGTCCTTCGCGTGCGGCGCGCGCCTTAAGTCGTTGGAAAACGACAGATACAGGTCGTTGATCCGCAACCCCATGGTCTGCGATCCGATGACCTCGGCCGTGTAGCCGCGCTCTCCCGGAACGACCATGACGTCGGGCCGCGCGACCTCGGTTGGACGCAGCCGGCCGCGGCCGAACCGCGTCACATCGTAGCGGTCGGCCGGGTACGGATACAAGTTCTCCTTGATGTATTCGTGCGCGTCGCGGGCATCTTGCGGCGCAACCTCCAGCTTCTCGGCGACCTTCGCGGACTGGCCGCGGCCCAGCTCCGGCAAGTGCTCCTCCACGATCCGCTGCGCCAGCAGTTTGACGGGCGACTGGTCCAGCTCGGCAAGCTGCAGCAGCAGACACTCAACGATGTTGCGCGCGCCGACGCCGACGGGATCGAACTTGTGGATCAGCGCCAGGACGTTTTCGACGGCGATGACGGAGAGCCGGAACTTCGCGGCCGCCTCGTCCAAGGACGCGGTCAGGTAACCGCGCTCGTCCAGGTTGCCGATGAGGTATTCGCCGAGGCGGTGCCGACGCCCGTTCAGGTGCAACGCCGCCAGCTGCGTGAGCAGGTGGCGGCGTTGCACCTCGGCCTGCACGTGCGCCATCGAATCGTACTCGTCGCTCGCGTCGTAGGCCAACGTCGGCGACAGATCCGGACCGATCTCGCCGACCTTTCGTCCGCACTGCGGGCACAGCTCGCCGGTCAACTCGGCCCCGCAGGAGGCGCATTGAACGGAGTCTCGCTCCAGCGCCGGAGTGGTATGGACTTCCTGATCGACGCGGGCTTCCAGCAGAGGAAGCGGCAGAACGAGGACGGCGTTGACCGCGATCAGCTTCGGCACCATCCGCTGCTGCGGAAAAAGCTGAAGATCGACTCCGGGACGGAGGTGCATCGCGGCGCTAGCCGGTCTGCAAGGTGGGATCGCCCCGCTTTGCCTCTTCCGTCAGTCCGTGGTGCTCCAGTTTTCGGCGGAGAGCGGCTGCGGTTACGTCGAGCAAGTCGGCGCTGGCTTCGATGTCCCATTCTGTGCGCTGGAGAGATTCGAATACGTGGCGACGCTTGGCCTCCGTAAGCGTCGGGAATGCCGGCTCGGATTCCGCCTGGCGCGCGTCCTCACCGAGCAAGGGGTCTTCTGGACGCAGCTGCTCACCGCGGCAGAGAATCACGGCCCGCTCGATCGCGAATTCCAGTTCGCGCACGTTGCCCGGCCAGGGGTACTGGCGGATCTTACCAATCGTCGCGCGGCCGAGACCGCGCACCGCGTTCTGAGATCGCGTCCGGAACTTCTCGAGGAAGTTCTGCACCAGAACCGGGATGTCACCAAGACGCTCGCGCAGGGGCAGCAACTCCAACGGCACGACGCCGAGGCGGTAGTAGAGGTCCTCGCGGCGCGGCATGATGCCTGCTCGTAGCGCCGCCCGGGGCGGCGTCTGCGGTGCGGTTAATGGACGCGCGCTGTCTCCGCGCTCGCCGGCATGTCCGTCGCCCAGGCGGCGATGCGGGAGAAGTGCAGCAACTGGGGCACGTACGTTCTCAGGTATGAGAGCACGCGCTCCGGCGCCGCGATTTGATCGGCCAGGATGAGACTCCAACGGGTTTCGATCATGGCGCCGAGCCACAGTGCGTGCTCGACGGTGACCAATCCCACTTCGGCGAGCGGCAGGAAGATCTGCCAGCGCCGCGGCGGTCGCGGAATGTCGTATGTGGTCAACATCGCCTTCGCAATGCCGGTCGCCGCGCCGGCGGCATTGCTGAACCAGCCGACCATCTGATTGACGCGCTCGGCGTCGCGCGCCGCTTCCTCGACGTCGCGCGTACCGACCTCGAGCACGGCGACCGAGGTCAACACGCGCCCGAGCCGCCACCCGACGCGAACGGGATCGACCATGCGCAGCGGCCGTCCGGCCCGGGACGGAAAGGTCGGCAGCCCCTCCCCGAGATTACGGGCCTGCTGCAGGACCTCCCGCGCCTCCTCCAGCAGCTTTGGGCGCCCCTGTTGCATGCGCGCGTCGACGTCGCGCACAAACGCCTCGCGGACCAGCGGGTCCCGATCCACGAGCAGTCGGCCGAAGTGGACGATCTCGTGGACGACGGGCACGATGTGGTCGTTGAGCGGAAACGGCATCAGGACACCCTGCGCCGGCCCGAGCGGATTGTCCTCGGACAGCCGCTCCATGGCCGCGGAGATCTCCTCTTCCCCGAGATCGGGGAGGAACACCAGGCCGAGCTCGATGTCGCTGTCTGGGAACGTGTCTTCCGCGGCATAGGCGCCGTATTGATAGACCGCGCCCAGCTCGGGCACGGCGGCGAAGTACTTGCGAAGCTCCTCGAAGGCGTTCATCGGCGTCCCCTATACTAGCCCATTCATCTCGCGCCCCGCCACCCTCGGAGGGCGCCTGTCCGCGCCAGAGGCGATCGGTCGGGCTCGAGCGTGCGCTAAGCTATAGACAGTTTCTATAACGCGTCCGGATGAGCGGAGGCCGAGTGGAGATCCAGAATCTCGAAGCGTTCCTGCAGGTAGCCCGCGAACGCAGCTTCACGCGCGCTGCCGCCGCGCTGTTCCTGACGCAGCCCTCCGTCACGGCGCGCATCCAAGCGCTCGAGCAGGAGATGGGGCGGCCGCTGTTCGAGCGGCGCGGGCGCACGGTCCGCCTGACCGACGTTGGCGAGGCGCTGCTGCCGTTCGCGACGCGGGCGCTGGAATTGTTGCAGGAAGGCGCCGAGGCAGCGCGCGAGTCGGAAGGGGAAGGCACGATCTCCATCGGCGCGACCGTTTCCGCCGCGACGTCGATCCTGCCGGAGCTCATCGTCGAGTACCGGCGGCTGCGACCCGAGGTCCGGATCACGATTCGCTACGGACACTCCAACGAAGTCCTGGAGCTGCTGCGTGACGGCCTCGTCGACGCCGCGCTCGTCGTGCGGTCTCTGCATGAGCCGCTGATCGCCATGGAGCCGCTCATCGCCGATCCGATCGTGCTCGTCGTGCCGCCGAAGCACGTGCTGGCAACGCGGCCCCTCGTATCGATCGGCGACGTCACGAGCGAGCGGCTGATCTCCATGCAGTGGGGCGAAGGCTTCGAGGAATTCGAGCGCTGGATGCTCGACGAGATGCACGCCCGCGCGACGATCAACGCCGACGGCATCCCGTTGGGGATGATGTTGATCGCCCGCGGCGCCGGCGTCGGCTTCGCGCCGTCCCGCGCCGTCGAGGCGTACGAGCGAGCCGGCCTCGTGCGCGCGCGGCCGGTTCGCGGCATTCCACCGGCCTATCATCAAATTTTCCTGGCGCTGCGGACACCGCGGCGGTTATCCGCCAGCACGGAAGCGTTCGTCCAGATGACACGGGAGCGATTCCCGCGGCCGTCGGTGCCCGCGCGATCGCGGCACCGGCCCGCCCGCCGCTAGCGGCGACGGCGCCGCGCCAGCTGCGCGGCGATCACGATGCCGGCGCAGAGCACGCCGGCGGCGTCGGAGACCGCGCTGTGAAACACGAGCGAGGCCGCGGCGCCGAGCAGCAACACGCGCTCGATCGGCGTCGCGGTCGTCAACAAGTACCCGGACGCCCCCGCCGCCAACAACACGATGCCGACGACGGCCGTCGCGACCGCGAAGATCTGATCCGTGAGCGTGCCCGTCAACAGCATGATCTCGGGCGAGTACACGAACGTGTAAGGCACGACGATGGCCGCCAGCGCGAGGCGGGTCGCCGTCACGCTCGTCGCCAATGGCGGCGTCCGCGCGATGCCCGCCGCCGCGTAAGCCGCCAGCGCGTCCGGCGGCGTCAGATCCGCGATCACGCCGTAGTAGAAGATGAACATGTGCGCGGCGAGCTTGCCGATCGTGACGCCGGGCGCGATCTGCAGCTGGTCATTGGCCGGCAGCAGCGCCTCGACCGCCGGCACGGCCAGCGCCGCCAGGATGATGTAAGTGGCGGTCGTCGGGATGCCCGACCCGATGATCGTGCAGGCGATCATCACGAGCACCAGGGTAACGAACAGATTCTGCTGACCCAGCGTGATCGTCATCGTCACGAACGCGTTGCCGACGCCGGTCAGCGTCACGATGCCGATGATGATGCCGACGACGGCGCAGGCGGTCGAGACGACGAGCGCGTTGCGAGCGGCTTGCTCGAGCATTCTCCAGAGATCGGGCAGGTAGCTTCCCGGGCGCCGCTCGATCAGGCACGTCACGAGGTGAACCCCCGCCGACAGCACGATAGCGATGAACGCGGCGCGCGCCGGCGAGAAGCCTTCGAGCAGGTAGCCGATCATAACCGCCAGCGGCACAGCCAAGTACCAGCGGCGGCGAATCGTCGCCCCAACGTCCGGCAGCTCGTCGCGGCGCAGCCCGCGCAAGCCGAGCCGCTTCGCCTCGAAATGGATCATGAAAAACAGCGACGTGAAGTACAGCACCGCCGGCACGATCGCCGCCTGCACGACGGTGAGGTACGGCACGCCGAGGAACTCCGCCATGATGAACGCGGCCGCCCCCATGACCGGCGGCATGATCTGCCCGCCGACCGAGGTCGCCGCCTCGACGCCGGCGGCGAACCGCGGCTCGTAGCCGATCCGCTTCATCAACGGAATGTTGAAGACGCCGTCCGCCGTCACGTTCGCCACCGATGATCCCGAGACGGTGCCGAGCAATGCGCTGCTGAACACGGACACCTTCGCGGGTCCGCCCGTCATCCAGCCGGCGAGGCCCATCGCGATCTCGACGAACATCTGGCCCAAGCCGGTCTTCTCGAGGAACGTCCCGAGCACCACGAACAGGAAAACGAAGGTGGCGGCGACGCCGATCGGAATGCCGAAGACGCCCTCGGTCGTGAACCAGAGGTGCTCGATGACGCGATCGATCGGAAATCGCCGCACGGCGAGCAATCCCGGCGCGGCCTCGCCGAGGAACGGGTACGCGATCATCGCCCCGGCAATGAAAGGGAGCACGCCCAGGACGCGACGGCCGGCCTCCAGCACGAGCACGATGCCGAGCGCGCCGACCCACAGATCTTCGACCGGTAGCTGGCCCGCCTGCGCGAGCAGCCGATCGTGGTGCCACACGACGTAGCCGGTGACGAACGCGGCCACGGCCGCGAACAAGACGTCGAGGACGCCGAAGCGCCTCTGTCTGTATCCGCGGCGGCGCAGCGGATACAGCAAGAAGACGAGCACGAGCGCGAATCCGACGTGGGCGCCGCGCTGGCGCAGCGTGTTCAGCGGGCTGACACCGGCGACGGAGAGCTGGAACAGCGAGAACGCGACGGCGACGATCGCGACGACCACCGCGAAGATTCCGGAGAGCCGCCGGTAGCCATACTCGGGATCCGCTTCGACGAGCATCTCGTCGATCGCGCGCCGGTCGACCTCCGGCGCCGGCGCCGGCTGCATTCCGCTCGTCACCTCAGGGCCTCCGGTACCATTTCGCGGTGCCTCCTAAGTTCGCGCCGGTCGGTGCGGCTCCTTCCGCGAAACGCGCGACCGTATACTCGGAAAGGGATTCATGCCAACGTCGCGAGCGGCAGCGCCGCAGAAGGGCCAAGAAGTTCTGGTGACGATCGACCGGCTCGCTTATGGCGGGCGCGGCGTCAGCCGCGTAGACGGGTTCGTCGTCTTCGCGCCCTTGACCGCGCCGGGCGACGTGGCGCGCGTGCGGATCACGCGGTCGCACCGCCGCTTCGCGGAAGCGGAGCTCGTCGAGGTCATCACGCCCGCGCCGTCGCGCGTGACGGCGCCGTGCCCGTACTTCGGCCATTGCGGCGGTTGCGCCTGGCAGCACCTGTCCTATGACGCCCAATT
>VGFF01000045.1 GCA_016868955.1 Armatimonadota bacterium | reverse complement strand
CGGATTCACGAGCGTGCCGTGCGGCGCCACGATCTGGATGGGCCGGAACGCGCCGCTGTTCACCATGCCGTGCGCGGCGTGCAGGATCGACATGATCGTGGTGCGGCACGTCGCATCGGTCGAGCCGAGCGGGATGTTGATGAAGCCGCGCGCCTGCTTGTCGGTGCCCGTGAAGTCGAGCACCATATCGGACCCGTGCACCTTCACGGTGACGCGAATCATGAACGGCCCCTCGGCGCCGGAGCCGTCGTCTTCCATGTAGGCCTCGCCGTAGTAGTCGCCGTCGGGAATCTCCGAGATCGCCTTGCGGATGATTCGCTCGGAGTAGTCCTGAATCTCCTTCTGGAACGCCAGGATCGTGTCTTTGCCGTACTTTCGGCACATTGCTTGGATGCGGGCCTCGCCGGTCCGGCAGGCGGCGATCTGGGCGTTGAAGTCGGGGATCGTCTTATCTGGCACGCGGATGTTCCCGCGGAAGAACTTCCCGAACGGGGAGTCCTCCCAGTTCTGGTCGAGCGGAATCTTCATCGGCGGGAAGACGATGCCTTCCTGGTAGACCTCGGTCGCGCCGGCGTTGTTCGCGGGCGCGCCGCCGCCGAGATCGAGATGGTGCACATTCGCGCACGACAGCCCGACGACTTCGCCTTCGACGAAGATCGGCGTGAACAGGAGGATGTCGTTGACGTGCTGCCCCCCGTCGAACGGATCGTTGACGACGAGCGCCTCGCCCGGCTTCAGCTCGCGGAAGTCGTAGTACTTGCGCAGCGCGCGCGACGCCGGCTCCATCGCGTTCAGCAGCATGGGAATCCAGTTCGCCATCGCGATGCAGTTGCCGTCGGCATCGAACAGCGCAGTGGCGATGTCGCGCACTTCGCGCACGATCGTCGAGTGGGCGGAGCGGTACAGGTTCACGCCCATCTCCTCGGCTGTCGCCACATGGGCGTGGCCGATGATCGACAGTGTGACCGGATCCAGCATCAGGACCTCCTCAAAATCAAATTCCCGGCGGGATCGACCACACCATGCCAGTTCTCGGGCACGAACGTGGTCGCGGTCCCCTCCTCGACGACCGACGGTCCGTCGATGCCGGCGCCGGCGCCCAGCGTCTCGCGACGATAGAACCGGCAGTCGCGACTATGCCCGCCGAGCCGCAGCGGCGCCGTCTCGAATTTGGGTCCACCGGCCGCCGGCGGTACCGCCTCCGGTGCGCGCACGCGAGACTGACGCGCCGCCGCGAGCCGGAAGTTCGCGATCTCCACGCCCTCGCGGCTGGACGCGTGCCCGTAGCGCTGGCGGTGGAACTCGTGGAAGCGCGGCACGAGGTCTTCCAGGCTCGCCTTGCCGGCGACGAAGTCGTCGACGGGCATCGTCAGCTCGTATGCTTGTCCCTCATAGCGCATGTCGAGGCAGTGGCCGCGCACCACCTCCGCCCAGGGAATCTTGTAGCTCTCGAACTCGCGCTGCGCCCGCGCCTCCAAATCGATGAACGTGGCCTTCAGCGCCGCTGCCGTCAGGTTCGCCGCCGGCATGAAGCGCGTCATCACGAAGTCCTGTCGCGTGTCGGAGATGTGCAACCCCATCGCCGACAAGATGCCCGGGTTCGCCGGCACGATGACCGCTGAGCAGCCGAGCTCTTCGGCGAGCTGTGCCGCGTGCAGCGGACCGCCGCCGCCGTAGGCGACGACCGCGTAGTCGCGCGGATCGTAGCCGCGCTCGACGGAGACCAGCCGCATCGCCTGCGCCATGGTGAAGTTGACGAACCGGCGCACGCCCTCGGCCGCTTCCATCGCGCCGAGCTTGAGCTGCTTGGAAAGGCGATCGAGCGCAGCTTCCGCGGCCTTCATGTCGAGCGTGAGTTTGCCGCCGAAGAACGCGTGCGGGCGGATGAATCCGAGAATCGCGTTCGCGTCGGTGACCGTGAAGCTCTGGCCGCCGCGCCCGTAGCACGCCGGCCCGGGATCGGCGCCCGCCGACTCCGGCCCGACCTTGAGGATGCCGCCGGCGTCGACCCCGGCGATCGATCCGCCCCCGGCGCCGACCGTGACGATGTCGATCATCGGGATCGCCAGCGGCAAGCCGTCGATCCTGTAGTCGGTCGTCGTCTTCGGCTGACCGTCGGTGACGAGGCAAACGTCGGTGCTCGTACCGCCCATGTCGAACGTGATGACGTTCTCGAAGCCGGCCGACTTCGCGGCCGCGACGGCGCCGATGACGCCAGCCGCCGGACCGGACAGGATCATCTTCACGGCGTGGCGGCGGATCGCCGGCGACGGCACGCTGCCGCCGTTGGCCTGAATGATGTTGAGCGGCCCCGTGCAACCGCCTTCCTTGAGTCGTTGCTCCAGCCGGCTGAGGTAGCGGTCGACGACCGGCCGCGTGTACGCTGACATGACGACGGTTGACGTGCGCTCGTATTCCCGAAACTGCGGCAGCAGATCCGAAGCGCGCGTGATGAACAGATCCGGGAAGCGGTCCGCGATCGCGGACTCCAGCGCTTCCTCGTGCACGGAATTCGCGTAGCCGTGCAGGAGGCAGATCGCCAGCGATTCGACTTCGTTCGCCTTGAGAACCCGCCCTAAGTCGTCGAGGAGACCGTTCATCACCAGCGGCCGGCGGATCGTGCCGTCGGACGCCATCTTCTCCTCGGCTTCGACGATGCGGTCACGCGGCACGAGCGCTTCCGGCTGCTTGTAGAAGAGATCGAACAGCCGCTGCTTCGCCTGGCGCTGGATCGCGAGCAGGTCTCGGAAACCCTCCGTCGTGATCAGCGTAGTGACGGCGCCCTTGCGCTCGAGCACGGCGTTCGTCGCGATCGTCGACCCGTGCACGACGGCCGACAGATCCGTCAGCGCGACGCCGGCGTCGGCGATCGCGTTCATCACGCCCTCGTCGGGGCGTTTCGGCACCGAGAACACCTTGCCGACCCGGACGATGCGCCCGTCTTCGGTCAGCACCCAGTCCGTGAAGGTGCCACCGACCTCCACGCCGATCACACGTTGCGTCAAGACAACCCTCCTGGCAGGTCTATCGCGGTTTCAGCTGCGCGCGGTTCACGAGGTATTGCGGCGTTTCGCCGGTCAACGCGAGTCGAACCTGCTCCGCAGCGTCGCGAAGCATTTGCTTGTTCGACTCGATCGAGTAGAAGCCGATGTGTCCGGTCACGATCACGTTCGGTAAATCGAGGATGGGGTCGTCGGTCGGCAGGGGCTCGCGCTCGAAGACGTCGAGCCCGGCGCCGGCGAGGTGGCCGGCACGCAGCGCATCCGCCAAGGCAGCCTGGTCGACGACCGGACCGCGCGACGTATTGACGAGAATGGCGTCGGGCTTCATCAGCGCCAACGCTTCCTTATTGATGATCCCTTTCGTCTCTGGCGTGAGCGGCAGGTGGATGGACACGATGTCCGACTCCCGCAGGCACGTCTGGAAGTCGACCGGTCGAGCGCCCGCGGCCTCGAACACCTCGGGCTTCAGGTACGGATCGTAGGCGATGAGATTCAGGCCGAACGCCGCGGCCTTCTTGGCCGTGGCGCGCGCGATGTTGCCGAAGCCGAGCAGGCCGAACGTCCGGCCGCTGATCCGGCGCAGGGGAATCACCGGCGGGATGTGCCACTTGCCCTCGCGCACGGCCCTGTCGTCGATGACGATCTTCCGGGCGACGCCGAGCATCAGGGCGATCGCGTGAGTGGACACTTCGTCGACGGCGTAGACGGCGCCGTTGGTGACGTACATTCCCATCTCCGTCGCCGTGGCCACGTCGAGACGGTCCACGCCCGTCCCGTAGTGCGCGATGATCTTGCACTTCGCGAGCGCCCGCACCCGCGGCGCATCGATGACGCCGCGCATGTGCAACACGGCGTCGGCGGTCGGCGCCAGCGCCTCGAACGCGCCCGGCTCGTCCATGTCGACCGCGATCAGCTCGACGCCGGCGGGCTGGAGCACGCTTCGCTCGATCTCGCTGGGGTAACTCGTCTGTGTGCGGGATTCCGTCCGGAGACAACGCCTCTTCATATATGCCATAGGACTTCCTTCGGAAGCGTCGAAATCCTTTTGAAATTTTGCATTGGTGCGTCACTCGGTAGGCGCGACGCCGCTTCGCGCGGCATCTGGCAAAGCTCATACGGCCAAGCGGTCGGAAACTTGAACCGAGGGAGATTAGATGATGAACCTACGCAGGGCAACGCAAGTCGCCGGGTTGATCCTGGCCATCGTGATCTTCGCCGGAGGCGCGGGGACGTCGCTTCAGGCCGCGCCAGCGCGGCCCGAAGCGGTCATCATCTCCGCGTACCCGCGGGACTTCCGAAACATCGACCCCGCGCACATTCCGGGGTCGCCGGATTACCAGATCGCGATGAACGTGTTCAGCACGCTCGTTCGATACAAGGTCGACTCGCTTGACGTCGAGCCCGACCTGGCCGAGCGCTACCGCATCTCCCCGAACAAGCGTGTGTTCACGTTCTTCCTGCGTAAGGGCGTGCAGTGCCACAAGAACTTCGGCGAGCTGACGGCCCGTGACGTCAAATTCAGCTTCGACCGCATCCTCGACCCGGCGACGCGATCCCGGTACCGAGCGTCCATCTCGCAGATCCAGAGCATCGAAGTCGTCGACAACTATACGGTGCGGTTCACGCTGAGCTCGCCGGCGAACAGCTTCCTCGGATCGGTGCTCGCGTTCCGCCCCGGATTCATCGTCTGCCAGAAAGCGTTCGAGCAGCTGGGCGCCAACGGATTCCAGTTCACGCCCGTCGGCTCGGGACCCTACCAGATCGTCGGCTACACGCCGCGCCAAGAGATCGTCCTGGAAGCCCATGCCAAGTACTTCCGTGGCGCGCCGGCCGCCAAGCGCATCGTCTGGCGCGTCGTGCCCGACGAGAACGTCGCCGCCCTGGCGCTGCAGCGCGGCGAGATCAACCACATGATTTCGCGCGACGTGCAGGTCTACAAGGCGCTGCAGCGGGACTCGAATCTTCGCTTCACCGCCACGCCGACGACCGGCTGGTGGGAGGTCATGATCAACACGCGGCGCCGCCCGCTCGATGATGTTCGCGTGCGGCGCGCACTCGCGCACGCACTCGATCGGGAGACGTTCGTCCGCACGGTGCTAGAAGGCGTCGGTCAGCCCGCGTACAGCATCATTCCGCCGGGCCTGTTCGGACACACGAACGACGTCGAGAAGTACCCGCGCAACGTGGCGCGCGCGCGCCAGCTGCTGACCGAAGCGGGCTTCCCGAACGGGTTCCGCATCAATGTGGTCTATGAGCCGTCCGACTACGGCGAAACGATCTCCCTGGCGTTGCAGCAGTGGTTCCGCGACATCGGCGTCACGCTCGATCTCGTGAAGCTCGAAGCGGGCGCGTGGACGGCGCGCCGCTCGGCCGGCGACTACGACCTCACGGTCAGCGGCACGACCCGGTTCGAGCCGGACCAGTTCCTGTCGGAGCAGTTCCACTCCGCGAGCTTCCCTCCGGCCGGAAACCTGTCCTACTACGATCAGATCGACAATCTCATCGAGGCGCAGCGCCGGGCGCTGAACGACCGGGAGCGGACGACGATCATCCAGCAGATCCAGCGAAAGGTCGCCCAGGATGTTCCTTTCTTGCCGATCTTCAATCCGGTGTACGTCACGGCCTACCATCGCAGCCAAACCGGGCACCCGTTGAATACCGCGCACTGGATGACGCGGTTCGAGTTCGTGAAGTTCGCTCCGTAGCGACGGGGCGAGTAGCATTTCGCGATGGGGTATTTCGTGCAGCGGACGGCGCTGATGGCCGTGACGCTGCTAGGGGTCATGACGTTTTCGTTCCTCATTATCCGGATCGCGCCCGGTGACCCGGCGCTCTTGATGTTGGGGGACTATGTCGGCGTGACGGCGCAGACCGTCGCCGACATGCGCGCCAAACTGGGGCTCGACGAGCCGATCGCCGCGCAGTTCACGAAGTTCATAACGAGCGTGCTGCGCGGCGATCTCGGCGTCTCGTTCCGCAACAACCAGCCCGTGGGGCGCGAGGTCGCGTCCCAGATTCCCTACACGCTCTTGCTCGCCGGCGCCGGCATCCTCGTGGCGATCCTCATCGGCATCCCGACGGGGATCGGCGCCGCCGTCCGGCGCAACACGTCACTCGACTACGGCCTGGGCATCGTCTCGATGATCTGGCTCGCCAGTCCGAGCTTTTGGTTCGCGATCCTGCTGATCTACTTCTTCGCGTTCAAGCTGGGATGGTTTCCGATCGTCGGCGCCGGGCGATGGGGCGATTGGGCCGGCATGGCGTGGCACCTCGTGTTACCGGCCGCCGCGATCGGCCTCCGTTCCGCGGCGCTCATCGCGCGCATGACGCGATCGGCCGTTCTCGACGTGCTGCGCCAGGACTATGTGCGAACGGCCCAAGCGAAGGGGCTCGCTGTCGGCAGCGTCGTGCGGCGGCACGTGCTGCGCAACGCCGCGATTCCCGTCGTGACGATCATCGGGCTCGACATCGCCTACCTGCTCGGCGGCGCCGTCGTCATCGAATCCGTCTTCGCGCGGCCCGGCCTCGGCAAGTTGGCCGTCGACGCCATTCACGCGCGCGACTATCCGTCCGTGCAGGGCGCGACGCTGATCTTCGCGTTCGGCGTCGTCCTCGTGAACTTTCTCGTCGACCTGTCCTACGCGCTGATTGATCCGCGCATCCGGTATGCGTAGCGCCGACCCGATTCCAATGCCGGCGGCGAACGTCCGGCGCGACAACCTCCGGCGCGCGTTCCGGACGATCTGGTCACGCCGCAGCGCGGCCGCGGGGCTGGCGGTCGTATTTCTCGCCGTGTTCCTCGCGGTCCTCGCGCCGATCGTATCCACCGTCGATCCGACGCAGCAGAATCTGTTCACGCGGCTGCGGCCGCCAGGATCGGCGGACGGCTGGCTTGGCACGGACAACTTCGGCCGCGATCTGTTGTCACGCATCATCTACGGCGCGCGCACGTCGTTGACGGTAGGCGTCGCCGCCGTCGCAATCGCGGCGGCGACCGGCACGATCATGGGGCTGCTCGGCGGCACGCTTGGCGGCCTGTTCGATCAGGCTCTGATGCGGATCATCGACATCCTGATGGCGTTCCCGCTGATCCTGCTCGCGATCTCGATCGTCGCCGTGCTCGGCGGCGGGATCGTCAACCTCACGATCGCCGTCGGCGTCTCCAGCATTCCGCCGTTCGCGCGGTTGATCCGCGGCGAGGTCCTGAAGAACCGGAATCGGGAGTACGTGGAGGCGGCGCGCGCGATCGGCGCGAGCATCGGCCGCGTGATGTTCCACCATCTGCTCCCGAACAGTCTGTCGCCCTTGATCGTCCTGTCGACGCTGCGCGTGTCGACGGTCATCCTGACGGAAGCGTCGTTGAGCTTTCTCGGCCTCGGTGTCGCGGCGCCGCGGCCTACCTGGGGCAACATGATCGCCGACGGCACGAAGTTCCTCCAGACCGCGCCGTGGATCTCGTTCGTGCCCGGCGTCGCGATCGTCCTCACCGTGCTGTCGTTCAACTTGCTCGGCGACGGGCTGCGGGACGCGCTCGATCCGCGGCTACGCGGCGAGCTGACGCTGCCGAAGCAGTAGCGCCGGCGAGAGCGGACCGACAGGAAGCGCGGGCTCCGGCGCGAAATCGAAAGAAGAGTTAGGTCCCCCAGCCCGATCGCTCTCCGAGGGCCCGATTTATGATGGAGGTCCCATGTCCACACGAAACATCGTCTTGCGTCCTGTCGTCACGCAGGAGATGAAAGACGCCGCCGTCCGCGTATTGGAGTCCGGCCACTACATTCGCACGACGCCCGATGAAGTTTCGGAAGGCAAGTCGCTGGAGCAGGAGTTCGGCGCGTTCGTCGCGCGGTCCGACCGCGGCCGGCCGCACGTCGCCAACGTCGCGAACGGCACGGCCGCGATGCAGCTGGCTTGGCTCATCTGTGACATCCAGCCGGGCGACGAGATCATCGTGCCCGCGAACACGTTCTCCAGCGTCGCGCACTGCGTCACGTTGGTCGGCGCCAAGCCGGTGTTCGCCGACGTCGAGCCCGACATCTACAACATCGACCCCAAGTCCGTCGAAGCGGTGCTGACGCCGCGCACGCGCGGCATCATGCCGGTGCACACCGCCGGACACGCGGCCGACATGGATCCGATCATGGCGATCGCCAAGAAGCACGACCTCGTGGTCGTCGAGGACGCTTGCCAGTGCATCGGCGGGCGTTACAAGGGCGAGCCCGTCGGCACGTTCGGCGGTGTCGGCACGTACAGCTTCGTCCAGAATAAGTCGCTGACGTGCGGCGGCGAGGGCGGCGCGCTCGCGTCGTTCGACGAGGCGAAGATGCGCCGCGCGTTCAACCTCGCCAACCACGGCCGCGGCGCGCAGTTCCACGCCGGCAACCGCTCCGAGCACCCGACGTTCGAGGTCATCCACGACGAGGCCGGGTTCAACTACCGCCAATCCGAGATCCTGTCGGCGATCGCGCGCGTGCAGTTGCGCTCGCTGCCGCAGTGGATCCGGATCCGCAAGCAGCGCGCCGATCTCTACCGCATGCTGATCGCGGACGCAGATCTGCCGGTGAGCACGTTCCTGCCGCGGCCTTGGGCCGATCACTCCTACGTCCGATTCGAGATGCGCGTGCCGCAGCATCGCGATCCGCTGATGCGCCACCTGCAAGCGAACGGTATCAAGGCGCAGATCCACTACCCGACGCCGCTGCACCTCGACGAGCCCTACAAGTCGAAGTACGGCTACCGGGCCGGCATGCTGCCGGCCGCCGAGCAGCTCGCGAAGGAGATCCTGACGCTGCCCTTGTACCCGCAGCTCACCGAGGACGACTGCGAGTACGTGGTCGGACACATGAAGACGTTCTTCGCGCAGCTCGCGCGGACGGTTTCATGAGCCGCACGAAGGGGCCCGTCCTCCTCACCGGGGGCGCCGGCGTCGTCGGTTCGTACGTCGTCCGAGAATTGGTCGGCGCCGGCTACCGACCGACGGTCGTCGATCGTGTCGCCGGCGACCGCTTCCGGCGCGAGTTCGAAGAGCACATCGACCTTCGTCTGCTCGATATCCGCGACGCGACGGCGGTCGAAGGGCTGTTCCGCGCCGTCCAACCCGAGACGGTTCTCCACTTAGCGGCCCTGACCGGTTCGGCTTCCCCCGACGAACCGATGGTCATGTACGGCATCAACATGACGGGCACGATGCATGTCATGGAGGCGGCGCGTAAGGCCGGCGTCAAGCGCCTCGTGTTCGCGAGCACGCGCACGGTCTATCCGGAGTTCGCGGGCACGCGCCACGGCGCGCCCGACTACGTGCCCGTCACCGAGGACCACTGGCTCGGCCCCGATCGGCCGTACGAAACGTGGAAAGCCGCCGCCGAGCACATGGGCACGTTCTATCGCCGGCGGTTCGGGATGGAGTTCGCGGCGTTCCGGTTCGCCATCTACTACGCGGCGGAACGGACGTTGAACCCGGGCGGGCGCGCGATGGGCATGATCCACCAGCTCATTCGCAATGCCGCGACCGGGCAGCCGACGTTCATCCCCGGCGGGCGCGACCAGGCCATGGATTGCATCTACGCCGCCGACATCGCGAACGCGTTCCGCTGCGCGGTCGAGGCCGAATCGGTGCCGTCGACCGCCTACAACATCGGCTACGGCGAGCGCGTGACGCCGGCGGACTTTGCCGCCGCCGTGCGCGCGGCCGTGCCCGACGCGCCGGTCGAGATCGGCGACGGCGCGGAGTTCGCCGAGGGACATTACTGCGTGCTCGACATCGGCCGGGCGCGGCGCGAGATCGGCTTAGCGCCGAAGTGGCCGCTCGCCGCCGGCGTCTCCGACTGCATCGAGCGGACGCGCGCGCTGCTCGCCTCGATCGAAAACGAGGCGAAGACGGAGAGAAAGGGGGAATCGTGAGCGCGGACAATGGGCCCATCCTCATCACCGGCGCGGCCGGGGTCGTCGGATCGAACGCGGTCAAGCAGCTCGTCGCCCAAGGCGTGCCGGTCGCCGCCGCCGACGCGGTCGCCAGTCCCAGCGTGCTGTTGCGCGGAGTCGAGTCCGTGCCGTACCACCGGCTCGACATCCGCGACTTCGCGCTGCTCATGGAGGTCATCCAAAAGACGAAGCCGTCGGTGATCATCCACCTCGCGGCGCTCGTCGGCGAATGGTACAACGAGCACCCGCACGGCAACCACGAGGTGAACGTCGGCGGGACGATCAACGTTTTCGAAGCGGCGCGGTTGTCGGGCGTATCGCGCGTCGTGTTCGCGTCGACGTGGTCGTTCTATCCGCAGTTCCGCGGCACGAAGCACGGCTACCCGACGTACGAGCCGGTCCCGGAGGACACGCCGCCGCATCCCGTACGCCCGTACGAGATCTCCAAGTACACGATCGAGCGTTACGCGTACTGGTACCGCCAGCTGCACGGCTTGGAGTTCGCGGCGCTGCGGTTCGGCGCGTATTACGCGGCCGAGCGCCGCGTGCAAGCCGGCGGGCGCAGCGTCGGCGCGATCAACGACCTGCTGCTCGCCGTCGGCCAGGGGCAGCCGTACCGCGTCAAGGAAGGCGGCGACCAAGGCTTCGACGCCGTCTACGTCAAGGACTGCGCCGGCGCCGCGGTCGCGGCCGCGCTCGCGAAGGCGACGCCCTCCGGGTCGTACAACATCGGCAACGGCCGCGCCGTGAACCTGCACGACGTGGCGGCCGTGGTCCGCGAGCTGGTGCCCGGCGCCGTCATGGAGATCGGGCCGGGCTTGCTGCCCGCGAAGCACAACTGCGCGCTGGACATCACGCGGGCGCGCACCGAGCTCGGCTACGAGCCGAAGTACCTTCTGCGAGAGGGCATCGCCGACTGGCTGAAGGAATATCGCCGACTGGACGAGGTGCTGCGTGGCTGACACGAAGACGACGCGACCGACGAACGTCGAAGCGCGCTTGCGCGCGACGGCGCGCGCGCCCTGGCTCTCCGATTGGGGAAAGCGCGCGCTCAATCTCGACTACGAAGAGGTCGGGCTGCAGAGCCCCGTCGTGACCTCGCACCGGATCGCCGAGCTGGGCGACGGATTGAAGGACGTCGTCAATCTCTCGGCCGGCGGCCAGATCCACCGCGATCCGCCGCAGTTTGTGATGGACGCGGTCCGCCAAGCGGTCGACGAAAAGCGCTTCCACTATCCCGGCGTGCGCGGCGACGGCGACCTGCGCGTCGCGCTCGCCGAGAAGCTCGCGTGCGACAACGGCATCCAGGCCGACCCCGACACGGAGATCCTGCCGACGATCGGGGCGCAGATGCCGATCGATGGCGCGATCCGGCTGCTCGTGAATCCCGGCGACGACGTCTTGCTGCTCGATCCCGAGTACGCTTCGATCGAGCCGGTCGTGCGCGGCTACGGCGGCAACGTGATCTCGGTGCCGGCCCACGACACGCCGTCGGGCTGGGTGTTCGACCCTGACGACGTCCGCAAGCGCGTCACGCCGAAGACGAAGCTGTTCGCGTTCTCGAACGGCCACAACCCGACGGGTCTGCTGTTCTCGCGCGAGCAGCTGCACGCGATCGCCGACCTGGCGCACAAGCACGGCTTCTGGATCTTCTCCGACGAGGAGTACGAGAAGCTCGTCTTCGACGGCCGAAAGCACACGAGCATCGCCGCGCTGCCCGGCATGTTCGAGCGCACCGTCAGCGCCTATTCGTTCTCCAAGGCGTATTGCATGTCGGGGCTGCGCATCGGCTACATGGCCGCGCCGGCCGCGTTCATGGATCACATGTACAACGTCATCCGGTTCGAGGCACAGGCCGTCGGCGCGCTCGGTCAACGGGCGGCACTCGCGGTCCTTCGCGGTCCGTCCGAGGAATGGCTGCGGCCCGTGATCGCCGACCTGCAGGCCGACCGCGACTACCTCGTCGCTCGCCTCAACGCGATGCCGCACGTGCGCGCGCACACGCCCGTCGGTTGCTATTTCGTCTACGCACGCGTCGATCGTGACGTGCCGTCCTGGGAGCTGGCGGAACGGCTGCTGTTGGAAGCGCGGATCTCGGTGATCAGCGGCACGAATTGCGGCCGTTCCGGGAAGCACTACCTTCGCCTCAGCGGCTGCGTCGGACGGCAGCGGCTCGTGGAAGGACTCGATCGCATGGAGAGGATGATGAAGACCCTGTGAGCAGCCAGCAACGCATTCTCGTCATCGCCGCGCACGCGGCAGACTTCTGCATCCGCGCCGGCGGCGTCATCGCCCGCTACGTCCAAGGCGGCGCCAAGGCGCGCGTCATCGTGCTCAGCCCCGGCGCGCGCGGCGAATCGAACGAGCTGTGGGCGCAGAAGAAGGGCCAGATCACGGAGGAGGCGGTCGCGGAGATCCGCCTCGCCGAAGTCGACGCGGCCTCGAAGATCGTCGGCGTCGAGTGGGTCTGCTACGGGCTGCCCGATCAGCCGTTGCAGATCGACCGCGCGATCATGCAGAAGCTCATGGAAGAGATCCGCACGTTCCGGCCGACGGTCCTGCTCACGCACCCGCTCAACGAGCCCTACAACTGGGATCACGGCACCGCCGGACGCGCCGCCATCGAGGTCGCGTACTACAGCCAGCTCGCCGGCGTGCATCCGTCGACCGCGGTCATGACGCCGATCCAGACGTTCTTCTTCGAGCCGACGCAGCCGATGGCCGAAGCGACCGGCTTCAACCCCGACACGTTCATCGACATCACCGACGTGATGGACATCAAGATGAAGGCGACGGCCGAATTCAAAGTGCAGCCCTACCACGTCGAGCGCTACCGCGAGCGCGCCGTGGCCCGCGCCAAGCAGGCCGCGTACGTCACGGGGGACAAGTCGATCCAGTACGCGGAAGCGTACGAGCGCTACATCCCCTGGGTCGGCAAGCTGTTCCCGTAGGTCGCGGCCGCGCCCTGGGATCGGCGGGTGCGGAATCCGCGCCCGCCTTCGTTTCGAAAGGAGATTCGATGAGCACGTACGCCGAGCGCTTCCTCCCGCCCCGTTACCAGTCCGGCGATGCCTCCGGCCGCGCGAACAGCGACCGCGACAAGCTCGTGAAGATGGCAAAGGAGCATGCCGACCCGATCGAGCTGAACTCCGGCGACCCGGATCTGACGGCCTCACCGGCCGCCGTCGAGGCGTGCATCGAGGCGCTGCGCGAGGGCAAGACCCACTACGCGATGCAAGGGCTGCCGCAGCTGAAGGCCGCGATCGCCGCGAAGCTCGAGAAGCAGAACGGCTTCAAGGTCGACGCTGCTTCGCAGATCATCATCACGAACGGCAGCGCCGAGTGCGCGACCGCGGTGTTCCAGACGATCCTCGAGCCGGGCGACGAAGTGTTGACGACCGATCCGGCCTACACAGGTCACGCCGGCGCGATCAGCGCCGCCCGCGGCACGCCGGTCTTCGTGCCGACGAGCGGCGACGCGTTGTGGGAGCCCGATCCGCACGAGGTCGCGAAGCGGATCACGACGCGCACGAAGGCGTTCATCTTCGCGAACCCGGGCAACCCGACGGGCGCGGTGTACCGCCGCGAGACGCTGCAAGCGCTGCTCGACCTCGCGCACAAGTACAACCTGCTGATGATCCCCGACGAGCTGTTCGAGCGCTTTACATACGACGGCACGAAGCACACGAGCATGGCGTCGCTGCCCGGCGCCGAGGACCACGTCATCACGATCAACGGATTCTCGAAGTCGTATTGCATGACGGGCTGGCGCATCGGCTACGCCGTGTCGCCGAAGTGGCTGGCGAAGACCCTGTACCAGGTGCGCTACGCGCTGTCGATGTGCGCCGGCACGCCGAACCAGTGGGGCGCGGTCGCCGCGTTGTCCGACGCTTCGAAAGACTACTACGACGGTGTCTATCGTACTTACGGCGAGCGCCGCCAGCTGTTCTTCGATCAGTTCGACGAGATGGGGCTGACGCAGCGCCCGGCGCCCGGAGGATTCGTCGGCACGCTCGACGTCCGCGCCACGAAGCGCTCGGCAATGGAGGTCGCGGAGACGTTCATCCGTGACGCCGGCATCGCCATCTGGCCGGCGACCGTCTTCGGCCGGTGCGGCGAAGGCTTCATGCGCATCAGCCTCATCGTGGACACCAACCGCATTCGCGAGCTCGGCCGCCGGCTGCGCCCGGTCGTCGCGAAGCTGCTGGCCTAGGACCAAAGGGCAGGTCGCACCGTGGTATTCGTTTTGCGCAGGCTGGTCGCGACGCTGCCGACGTTGATCGGCGCGATCACCTTCGCGTTCATCCTCATCCGCATCGCACCCGGCGATCCGGCGCGCTTGATCCTCGGCGACGAGTATCAGAACTCGGCCGCGTTGCTGCAGGTGCGCGCGAAGCTCGGCCTCGATCGACCGGTGATCGTGCAGTACGTCGACTACGTCTCTGACATGCTGCGCGGCAACTTCGGCGAGTCGTTCCGCACGGGGCAGGGCGTGCTTCCGGAGATCTGGTCGCAGGTCCCCGGCACCGTCACGCTGGCGTTCGCCGGCGTCTTCGTCGCCGTGCTCATCGGCGTGCCCGTCGGCGCGCTGGCGGCGCTGCGGCGCAACACCTGGGTCGACTACGTCAGCCTCACCGCCGCGATGCTGGCGCTGGCGGCGCCCTCGTTTTGGTTCGGCATCCTGCTCATCTACGTGTTCGCGTTTCTTCTCGGCTGGTTTCCAATCTTCGGGGCCGGCCAGCCCGACAGCGTCCTGTCGATGACGCACGCGCTCGTGCTGCCGGCGATCGCGATCGGCGCGCGGTCGGCCGCGCTCGTCGCGCGCATGGCTCGCTCTTCGCTGCTCGAGGTGTTGAACCAGGACTACATCCGCACGGCGCGCGCGAAAGGCGTCTCCCAACCCGGCGTCGTGCGACGGCACGCCCTGCGCAATGCGCTGATCCCGGTGCTGACGATCATCGGCATCGACATCGCCTACCTGCTCGGCGGCGCCGTCGTCATCGAGACGGTGTTCGCGCGGCCCGGTCTCGGCAAGCTGCTCGTCGACGCGATCTACACGCGCGACTATCCCGTCGTTCAGGGCACGATCCTCGTCTTCTCGCTGGGAATCGTGCTCGTGAATGTGCTCGTCGACCTCGTCTACGGACTGGTCGAGCCGCGGATCCGTTACGGATGAGGAC
>VGFF01000044.1 GCA_016868955.1 Armatimonadota bacterium | reverse complement strand
CCGCCGCAAGATGACGATCAACACGGTGCTCGCGCCCCTGGAGTGGAAGGATCACAAGATCAACCTGGTGGACACGCCGGGCTATCCCGACTTCATCGGCGAATCCGTCGCGGCATTGCGCGTCGCCGACGCGGCGCTGTTCGTCGTCGACGCGGTCGCCGGCCCGCAAGTCCAGACGGACAAGCTCTGGAAACTGGCGGACACCCACGTCTTGCCGCGGCTCGTCTTCATCAATCGGATGGACCGCGAAAACGCGAACTTCGACCAGGTCGTGGCGGCGCTGCACGCGCGGTTTGGGTCGCACGTCGTGCCGACCGAGATCCCGATCGGGCAGGAGAGCGGCTTCCGAGGCGTCGTCGACCTCATCGACATGAAGGCATACACGTTCTCCGCCGGCAAGGCCACGGAAGCCGAGATCCCCGACGAGCTGCGCGCGGAGGCCGAGCGGTATCGCGAAAAGCTCGTGGAGGAAGCGGCCGAAGGCGAGGACGCGCTCGTCGAGCAGTACCTCGAGACCGGCGAGCTGACGAACGACGAGATCCTGCGCGGCCTGCACGCGGGCGTGCGGTCGGCGAAGGTTATCCCGGTTCTCTGCGGCGCCGCGACGCAGGGCAACGGCACGAAGCAGCTTCTCAACGAGATCATCAGCCTGTTCCCGCACCCCGCCGAGCGCGGTGACGTCGCGACCGCCGACGGCAATACGCTGACCGCGAACGGAACCGCGCCGTTGGCGGCCCTCGTCTACAAGACGATGGCGGACCCGTACGTCGGACGCCTCTCGTACTTCCGCGTCTACGGTGGGTCGCTGCGCTCCGATTCGCAGGTCTTCAACCGCAACAAGGACAAGATCGAGCGCGTCGGCCAAGTCTACGTGATGCGCGGCAAGCACCAGATCGCCGTGCCGGAGATTCCGGCCGGCGACATCGGCGCCGTCGCCAAGCTCAGCGACACGCAGACCAACGACACGTTGACGACGCGGGACAGCGGCATCGCGCTGGCGCCGATCGAGTTTCCCAAGCCCGCGATCTCCCTGACGATCGAGCCGAAGAGCAAGGCGGACGAGGACAAGCTCGGCAACGCGCTGCACCGCTTGGCGGAAGAGGATCCAACGATCCACCTGTCGCGCGACGCCGAGGCGAAGCAGACGGTCATCTCCGGGCTCGGCGAATCCCACATCGAGATCGTCGCCGACCGCCTGAAGCGGAAGTTCAACGTCGACGTCCAGTTGGGCGCCCCCCGCGTGCCGTACCGCGAGACGATTCGCCGTCACGCCCGCGCGCAGGGCCGCTACAAGAAGCAGACCGGCGGGCGCGGGCAATTCGGCGACGCCGTCATCGAAATGGACCCGCTGCCGCGCGGCGAGGGGTTCGTCTTCGAGGAGAAGATCTTCGGCGGCGCGATCCCGCGGCAGTTCATCCCCGCGGTCGAGAAGGGCATCCGGGAGTCGCTGCACGAGGGCATCGTCGCCGGCTACCCGGTCGTCGACTTCAAGGTGAAGCTCGTCGACGGTTCGTATCACGACGTCGACTCCTCGGAGATGGCGTTCAAGATCGCTGGATCGATGGCGTTCAAGAAGGCCATGGAGGAAGCCGCGCCGGTCTTACTGGAGCCGATCATGCACGCCGAGGTCATCATGCCCGACGACCAGGTCGGCGACGTCATCGGCGACCTCAACGCGAAGCGGGGGCGCGTGCAGGGCATGGACCCGTCGGGAACGGGCACGACGACGGTCAAGGCGCAGGTGCCGATGGCCGAGATGCTCCGGTACACGAACGACCTGCGGTCGATCACGGGCGGACGCGGCTCCTTCGAGATGAGCTTCTCGCACTACGAGGAAGTGCCGGCACACCTCGCGCAGCGGGTGGCCGAAGATGCGAGCAAGGGCCGGGGCGCTGCCGCGGACTAAGCTCGGTGGGCGGACTTGCCCGCTCACCGCGATACCTGATAAACTCCGTTGGCGCCCAACGTAGTGGAGGTGAGGTTCGTGTACGCCGTGATCGAGACCGGCGGGAAACAATACCGCGTCGAAGCGGGCCAAACGGTGCGCTTCGAGAAGCTGCCCGGCAATGCCGGCGATCCGGTGGTGCTGGATCGTGTGCTGCTCGTCGGTGGCGGCCAGCCCGTCGTCGGGGCGCCGCTCGTCTCCGGTGCGCGCGTTCTCGGCACGGTCGTCGCCCAGGACCTCGCGCGGAAGGTCGTCGTTTTCAAGTACAAGAGCAAGGCGCGGTATCGCCGCAAGACCGGCCATCGCCAGCCATTCACGGCGGTGCGAATCGACACGATCGAAGTCGGCGTGATGAAGTAACGAGGCAGGGATGATCGGTGGCATCTAAGAAGGGTGGCGGCAGCACCCGAAACGGCCGCGACAGCCAGGGCCAGCGTCTCGGCGTGAAGCGTTTCGCGGGACAGACGGTCAGCGCCGGCAGCGTCCTCGTGCGGCAACGCGGCACGAAGATCCAACCCGGCACGAACGTGGGGCTGGGCAAGGATGATACGTTGTTCGCGAAGGTGACCGGCATCGTCGCCTACGAGCGGCGCGGGCGGGACGGCAAGCAGGTCAGCGTGCATCCGGCACCGGCGTCCTAACGCCCAACGCGCGCCGGATTCTTCGACCCGGACGGCGACCCCGTCCGGGTTTTTGTTTCGACGGGAAAAACACATCTCGAGACCACGATGTTCATCGACTACGCACGCATCCACGTAAAGGCCGGCGACGGCGGCGACGGAGCCGTGAGCTTCCGGCGCGAGAAGTACATTCCCAAGGGGGGGCCCGACGGCGGCGACGGCGGGCGCGGCGGCAGCGTGCTCGTGCGCGCCGACGAGAATCTGCAGACGCTCGTCGACTTCCGGTATCGGCGGCAGTTCAAGGCGCGCCGCGGCGCGCACGGGCGCGGGGCGAACCGGTTCGGGCGCGGCGCCGAAGACCTCGTGATCCCCGTGCCGGTGGGAACGGTCTTGCGCGACCTCGAGACGAATGATCTTGTCGCCGACCTTACGGCGCACGGTCAAGAGGCCGTCGTCGCGCGCAGCGGACGCGGCGGGCGCGGCAACGCCCGCTTCGCGACCGCGACGCGACAGACGCCTCGATTCGCCGAGCCCGGCGGCCAGGGCGAGGAACGGAGCCTGGTGCTGGAGCTGCGCGTCCTCGCGGACGTCGGCCTCGTGGGCTTCCCGAATGCCGGTAAGTCGACTTTGCTGTCGCACGTGTCGGCGGCGCGCCCGAAGGTCGCGGACTACCCATTTACGACCCTCGAGCCTTATCTCGGTGTCGTGCGCGTCGACCAAGGCGCATCGTTCGTCATAGCCGACATCCCCGGGTTGATCGAGGATGCGCACACCGGCGCCGGGTTGGGCCATCGCTTCCTGCGCCACATCACGCGGACGCGCGCGATCGCGTTCGTGCTCGATCTGACGGCGGAGATCGATCCTGCGATGCAGCTGGATGTACTCGTCGGCGAGCTGGCGGCGTACGACGCGTCCCTCGTGTCGCGCCCGCACGTGATCGTCGCGAACAAGACCGATCTGCCGGAGGGGCGCGCGCGGTGGGACGCCGTGCGCGAGGACCTCGCGCGCAAAGGGGCCGCCGTTTTTCCGATCTCGGCGGCGACAGGCGAAGGTCTGCCGGCGCTGCTGCGCGCCTTGCACGAGCTCGTACGGGTCCGAGGAGCAGCCTCTCCCGACGGCGAACCCATTGCGCCGGGAGGCTTTTGAATGGCGCGATTCGGCATCATGGGCGGTACGTTCGACCCGATCCACCTCGGGCATCTCGTCACGGCGGAGGAGGCGCGATTCCAGCTTCGGCTTGACCGCGTGATATTCGTGCCGAACCGTCGTCCGCCGCACAAGGACTCGACCGACGTCAGCGATCCCGAGAGCCGCTACTTGATGACGTTTCTCGCGACGGCCGCGAACCCGTACTTCTCGGTGTCCCGGGAAGAGATCGATCGCGATGGACTTTCGTACGCGGTCGACACGATCCGGGCGTTCCGCAAGCGGTTCGTGGGCACCGACTTGTACTACATCACCGGTGCCGACGCGATCCAGCAGATCCTGCGCGGCGAGTGGCGCGAGACCGAGCAGCTGCTCGAGATGTGCGAGTTCATCGCCGCGACGCGGCCCGGATACGCGCTCAGCCATGACGACTGGCAGAAGAGCCACATCGGGCGCGGGTATCGCGACCGCATTCACACGATGGAGATCCCGGCGCTGGCGATCTCCTCGACCGACATCCGCAACCGCGTGCGCCACGGCCGGCCGATCAAGTACATCGTGCCGGACGGCGTCGAGCAGTTCATCTACACGAACGCGTTGTACCGCGAGCGTCAACCCGTCACGTGACGGACGTCGCGACGTCGTCGCGAGGAGGCAACTTGCCCGAAGACCCGCAGGCCCGGATCGCAGCCGTCGCCGCCGAGGAGAAGGCGGCGACCGACTTCGTCGTCCTCGACGTCCGCGACCAAACGACGATTGCCGACACGTTCATCCTCTGCACGGCGCAGACGCCGGTGCAGATCCGCGCCATCGCCGACAACGTCGAGGCGAAGATGAAGGAAGCGAACGTGCGCCTGCTCCGGCGCGAGGGCACCGAGCGCGCGCGCTGGGTGCTGCTCGACTTCGGCGGGATCGTCGTGCACGTCTTCGGTCCGGAAGAACGCGCCTACTACCGTCTCGAACGCCTGTGGAGCGGCGAGACCCCATCCTCCGTGCCGCACAGGGTATCCGATGCTCGTCTCCGTCCGCGACGCGACGGCCGATGACTCCGCGCTCGTCGTCGCTCTGTACGACGAGGTCTACGGCGGCGGATACGCGGCGGCGTTCGATCGCTGCGGCGCGATCGGACCGCAGGACTTCTGGTGGGTCCAGTCCGAGAAGAAGCTGTACATCCTCGAGGTCAACCGGCGCGCGAGCGGCCTAATCCTGCTAGGCCGCGAGGGCAAGCGCCTGCTCGCCGAGGACGTGCTCGGGTCCTCCAGCGGCGCGACGGTCGGCGTCCGAAAGCTCGATCCAACGGACGACGCGCTGCTGCGGCGCGTCTGGCAGTTCTTGTTGGACGCGTTCCGCGAGGCGCGCCAGGAGACGGTCCTTCTGCGCGCGACCGAGGCGAATCCGCTCGGTCTTGCGCTCGCGCGCGCGCAGGGGTTCTCTATCGTCAACGCGCTACGCACGGTAGTGCGGTCCGAGGCGTCCCGTCCCGCGGCGAAGCCGCCGGACGGCTACACGGTGCGCCGCGCCGACGCCGACGATGCGCCCGAGATCGCGCGCATCCACCAGGAGGCGTACGGTGAGCGCGTGAAGCTCGAAGACCTCGCAAGCCGGCTGCGGAAGCCGCGCACGCGCACGTGGATGGCCGAGCGCGACCGGTTCCCCGTCGCCTACGCGCACGGCGAGAAGCGGGAGGGCTTGCTCGACCTCTGGGTAGCGGTGCGGGATGATCATCGCCGCCGCGGCGTCGGGATGGCGCTCGCCGGTCAAGTGATCAGCGCGCTCCAAACCAAGGACGCGCCGGTGCGCTGCAATCACTGGGCCCTCGACGTGGCCGCCGGCGCGCTCGCCCGCCGGCTCGGTTTCCGCAGCGAGCGCGTTCACCTCTACTTCGAGCGCCCGATCTAGATCGCCCGGGGGGGTCGGCTAACCGGTGATCAAACGCTCCGGCCGGTAAGGCGACAGACGGGCGTCGACGTCGCCGGCCATGATTTCGCGCGCTGCCAGCCGTCCGAGCAGGGGCGCCATCGTCACGCCGCTGTGGGCGCAGACGACGTACGCGCCGGGCGTGCCGGGAACGGGGCCGACGATCGGAAACCCATCCGCCGGGATCGGCCGCACGCCGACGCGGAACGTCTCGATCGACGTGCCGGCGAGCGCCGGCAGCAGCGCGATGGTTCGCGCGTACACCGTTTCCCAGAATGCCGGCATCGGCGACCTGGGCATCCCTTCCCACGTTTGCGGATCGAATTCCCCCGAGCGCATCATGATGCGCCCGGCGCCGTCGTGCCGCACGCTGACGTCCGGCGCGTGCAACGTGGCGTTCAACCGTACCGGCGACGCCGCCGAGATCATCAGGTAACCGGGCGACGGCGCCATCGGAATCCGCACGCCGAGCAACGAGCCGACGGTGTCGGTGCGGTGGCCCGCGGCGAGGACGACCACGTCGGCGCCGACCGTCTCGCCGTCCGCGGTCTTAGCGCCCGTCACGCGAGTGCCGTCACGTACGAAGCCGGCCACGGGCGTCTGCGTGCGCACGGTCGCGCCGTGACGGCGCGCGGCGCGGAGCAGGCCGCCGATGAGCAACGGCGTGTCGACGTACCCTTCGCCGGGATAGAACGCGAACCACGGCGCATCGGCGGGCGGCGCGAACTCCGGCTCCAACGCCGCCACCTCGGCGTGCGTGAGGATTTCGGCCTGATAGCCCCAGCTGCGCAGCCGCGCGACCTTCTCCGAGAGCTTCTGGACGGCGGACGCGTGCGTCTTCCACTCGATGTTGCCGTGCGCGTGCAGCCAGGGCGCGCCTCCGAGCTCCTCGCGCAGGCGATGGTGCTCGGCCATGCCGCCGGTGTTGAGCTGGTGGTACGCCATCGGTTCCTTGTCGTTGGAGTTCATCCAAGCGAAGCTCGCCAGCGACGTTGCGCCGCCCGGCCGTCCCGCCTCGAGCACGGTTACGCGCGCTCCGCTCTGCGCGAGCCGGAACGCAACCGCGGCGCCGACGACGCCGGCGCCGACCACGACTACGTGCGTCATTCCGTCATCCACCCCTCATTCATATTCTTCCGAAGAGGATTCGACCGGGCGCCGAAACTAGCCTGCCGTGGGACGGCTGGCGGCCATGCGTTATCCTTACGCATGGAGACGCGCCTCCGCCCCGCGGCGGAGGCTTTCCTTATGCGGCGACAATCCAGCGACGATCGGCAGGGAACGCGATGAACACGGGCGTGCTTGGCAAGCACACGATCGGCATCGTCGGCGCGGGCAGCATCGCCGAGGCAATCATCGCGGGATTGCTCGGATCCAAGCGCATCGCGCCCGGGCAGATCCTCGTGATCAATCGGTCCAACCGCGACCGCCTCGAAGCGTTGGAGTGGCGGTACGGCGTGCGCGTCGCGCCGTCGCACGCCGTTCTCGCGGAGCGCTCGACGGCGCTGCTGCTCGCGGCCAAGCCGCAGGACATGGCGAAGGTCACGGACGACTTGGCCGGCCACACGACGGCGGCGCATCGTATCCTGTCCGTCGCCGCCGGCGTCTCAATCCCGTTCTTGGAACGCGCGTTTCCCGGCTCGCCCGTGGTCCGGGCGATGCCGAACACCCCGTGCGCGATCGGCGAGGCGGCCACGGCGTACGCGCTGGGAACGCGGGCCGGTCCCGACGACGCCGCGCTGGCGCGCGAGATCTTCGGCACCGTCGGCCACGTCGTCGAGGTTCCCGAGGAACACCTCGATGCGGTTACCGGCCTGTCGGGGACCGGACCGGCGTATGTGTTCTTGCTCGTCGAGATCCTCATGGAAGGCGGCGTGCGGGCGGGGCTGCCGCCGGAGATCGCGCGCGATCTCGTCGTCCAAACGGTTCGCGGGGCGGCGCATTTGCTACAGGCTTCGGGAGCGGACCCGGCCGAGCTCCGCCGCCGCGTCACGTCGCCGAACGGCACGACGGCGGCGGCGATGCAGGTGCTCGCCGATCGTCAGGTGCGGGAGGCGTGGGTCGAAGCCGTGTTGCGCGCGACGGCGCGCGCGCGGGAGCTGCGCGAGGAGGGCTAGATCGGATGCGAGTGGCATTTCAAGGCGAGCAGGGCGCCTACAGCGAGGAAGCGGCCTATCAACACTTCCCCGCGGTCGAGACCGTGCCGCGTCGGACGTTGCGCGAAGTCTTCGACAGCGTGGCCGAGCGCGGGGTCGACGCCGGGATCGTTCCAGTGGAGAACTCCGAGGCCGGCAGCATCAACCAAACGTACGACCTGCTGCTCGAATATCATCACTTCCTCACGATTACGGGAGAAACGAACCTCCGCGTCGTGCACTACTTGCTCGGCCAGCCGGGCACACGCCTGGCGGACGTGCGGCGCGTCTACTCGCATCCGCAGGCGCTCGCGCAGTGCGACGCGTTCCTGCGCAAGCTGGAGGCGGATCAGGTTCCCCACTACGACACGGCTGGGTCGGCGCAGATGATCGCGGCCGAGCGGCGCACCGACGCGGCGGCCGTCGCCAGCCGCCGCGCTGCCGAGCTATACACTCTGGAGATCCTCGCGGAAGAAATCCAGACGAACCCACAGAACTACACGCGGTTTCTGGTAATCCAAACGGATCCGGTACCGCGCGCCGATCCGAGCAAGACATCGGTCGTCTTCGGCGCGCTGCACAAGCCGGGCGCGTTGTACAACGCGATGGGCGCGCTGGCGCTGCGCGGCATCAATCTGACGAAGCTCGAGTCGCGGCCGGCCCGCCGCGCGGTTTGGGAGTACGTGTTCTACGTTGACATCGAGGGCCACAGCGAGGATCCCAAGGTCGCGGACGCGATCACCGATCTCCGCGCGCATTGCGCCTGGGCGATCGTCCTCGGCGCGTACCCGGCGGGCGCCACGCCATGACCGCGTGGCCGGGGGTTCTGGCGGCGTTCGCCGATCGCTTGCCGATCGGCGACGGCACCCCGCGCTTGACGCTGCTCGAGGGCGGCACGCCGCTGATCCCGGCGGCGGCGCTCGCGCGCGAGTTTCCCGGCGCGACGTTGTACTACAAGTGGGAGGGCGCGAATCCGACAGGCTCATTCAAGGACCGCGGCATGGTGGTGGCGGTCGCGAAGGCGGCGGAAGCCGGCGCGCCGGGCGTTGTCTGCGCGTCGACCGGCAACACGTCGGCGTCGGCGGCGGCGTACGCCGCGCGCTGCGGCCTGCGGTGCGTCGTTATTCTGCCGGAGGGCAAGGTCGCGGCCGGAAAGCTGGCGCAGGCGCGCATGCACGGCGCGGTCGTGGCGATGATCCCCGGCAACTTCGACGACGCGCTGCGGCTGGCGCGGGAGACGTCGGACGCGCTCGGCTTGGCGCTCGTGAACTCGTTCAATCCCTACCGCCTCGAGGGCCAGAAGACGGCGGCGTTCGAGATCGCCGACGCGCTCGGCGGTCCCCCGGATATCTTGGCGTTGCCCGTCGGCAACGCGGGCAACATCAGCGCGTACTGGCGCGGCTTCGTCGAGCTGGCGAACGGCGGCGCGCGCCCGCGGCTGTGGGGATTCCAGGCGGCGGGCGCGGCGCCGTTCGTTCGCGGCGCGCCGATCTCCGATCCCGAGACGATCGCGACCGCGATTCGCATCGGCCGGCCGGCGTCGTGGGACACGGCGCAGCGCGCGCTCGCGGAATCCGGCGGCCGCGTCGCCGCGGTCAGCGACGACGAAATCCTGTTCGCGCAGCGGCGGCTGGCGGCGGAAGAAGGCATCTTCACCGAGCCGGCGTCGGCGACGTGCATCGCCGGATTGCTCCGCGCGCGGCAGGACGGCCATCCCGTGACCGGGCACGTCGTCGCGGTGTTGACGGGGCATGGCTTGAAGGATCCCGCGGTCGCCGACCACACGCCGCCGCCGGTCCGGATCGAGGCCACGGTCGACGGCGTCGCGGCGCTGCTGGCGGCCCACTAGTGCTGCGCGTCGGTTTGCTCGGACTCGGCAACGTCGGCGCCGCGGTCGTCGCTTTGATGCGCGCGCACGAGGCCGACCTCGCGCAGCGCGCGGTCGCCATCGAAGGCATGCGTGTGACGGGTGACGCGTGGGAGGTCGTGCGCGATCCCGAGGTCGACGTTCTCGTTGAGCTGATCGGCGGCATCGAGCCGGCCCGCGCCTCCCTCGTCGAGGCGATGCGGCTGGGAAAGTCGGTCGTGACCGCGAACAAGCAATTGATGGCAGCCGCGGCCGCGAGCTGTTCGAGACGGCGGCGGACTTCGGCGTCGCCATCTTCTTTGAAGGCAGCGTCGCCGGCGGGATCCCGGTCATTCTCACGATCAAGGAGGCGCTTTCCGGCGACCCCATCGTCGAGCTTGCCGGCATCCTCAACGGGGCGACGAACTACATCCTCACGCGGATGGCCGAAGAGGGTCTGTCGTTCCCGGAGGCGCTGAGCGAACCGCAGCGCCTCGGATTTGCCGAGAGCGATCCGACGGAGGACGTCGAGGGACACGACGCGGCGGCGAAGATCGCGATCTCGGCTACATGTTGAAGCTGATCGCGCACGGCCGGAACACGGCCGACGGCGTCGAGGTCTGGGTCCACCCGCCGCTCTTGCCGAGCGTGCACCCGCTGGCGTCGGTGCGGCCCGTCAGTCCGTTGCTGCGCGTCCTCGAGTAGTCTTCCGGGGGGAATTGGGTTTCGAGGGGGAGGATGGATTGGCGCTGATCGTTCAGAAGTACGGAGGATCGTCGGTCGCGACCGCCGAGAAGATGAAGCACGTGGCGCGTCGCGCCGCCGCCACCGCCCAGGCGGGCAATCGCGTTGTCGTGGTCGTCTCCGCCCCGGGTGACATGACCGACGATCTCATCACCCGCGCGCGCGAGGTCACAGACCAGGCGCCGGCGCGCGAGATGGACATGCTGCTCGCGGTCGGAGAGCAGGTCTCGATCGCGCTGCTGTCGATGGCCCTGCAGGCGCTCGGGTGCGCCGCGACGTCGCTGGCCGGCTGGCAAGTGCGCGTGCTCACTGAGCCCGTGCATACGAAGGCGCGCATCCTGGACGTCGACCGCGGCCGCATGCTCGACGAATTGAACCGCGGCCGCATCCCGGTCGTCGCCGGATTCCAGGGCGTGACCGCTTCCGGCGAGGTGACCACGCTCGGCCGCGGCGGGTCGGACACGACCGCGGTCGCCCTGGCGGCGGCGTTGGGCGCCGACTTCTGCGAGATCTACACGGACGTCACGGGCGTGTTCACCGCCGACCCGCGCATCGTCCCTGACGCGCGCAAGCTGCATCGCCTGACCTACGACGAGATGTTGGAGATGGCGTCCTCGGGCGCGGTCGTCCTGCAGACGCGCGCCGCCGAGTACGCGAAGCAATACGAAGTGCCGCTGCACGTTCGCAGCACGTTCCACGAGGAAGAAGGAACGATCATCATGGGCGCCCGAGCGACGATCCCGGAGGAGAGCATGGAACCGACGCGCGTCGTCAACGCCGTCACGCACGATCTGTCCGTCACGAAGCTCACGGTCGTCGATCTGCCGGATATTCCCGGCGTCGCGCACCGCCTGTTCAATCAGCTCGCCGAGGCGCACGTCAACGTCGACATGATCGTGCAGACGGCCAGCCGCTGCCGCCACGCCGACATCTCGTTCACGACAAGCCGCAGCGACGCCCATATCGCGATCGAGGCGACGCAACGCGTCGCCCGCGAGTTGGGGGCGGCTCGGGTCGATGCCGAGGAGGGGGTCGCCAAGGTCTCGGTCGTCGGCGCTGGCATGGTCAGCAATCCCGGCGTCGCGTCGACGATGTTCGGAGCGCTGGCGGCGGAGCAGATCAACATCCAGATGATCAGCACCTCGGAGATCAAGATCTCCTGCATCGTCTCGGTCGACGAAGCGCAGCGCGCGGTTCGCGCACTGCATCGCGCCTACAACCTGCAAGACGACGCGTAGTCCGGCCGGACGACGCCTGACCGTCGAGGGGCGTCGCCGTGGTACGCCGGAGCGGCCCCGCCATGCGCGTTGTCACGGGGTCGCGGACGCGGTACGCTGATCACGAACATATGTTTGCGCCTCGGTGGATCGCGCTCGTCGACATGGACGCGTTCTTCGCGTCCGTGGAGCAGCGCGACCGTCCCGATCTGCGCGGCAAGCCCGTCGTCGTCGGCGCGCGTCCGGGGCAACGCGGCGTCGTCGCGGCGGCATCCTACGAAGCGCGCCGTTTCGGGATCCGGTCGGCGATGCCGATCGCGGAGGCGGTCCGGCGCTGTCCGGACGCCGTCTATCTGCCGCCGAGCGGCGACAAGTACGGCGAGGTCTCGGCGCAGCTCATGCGTCTGCTGGAGTCGTTCACGCCGCTCGTCGAGCCCGTCTCCGTCGATGAGGCGTTTTGCGACATCACGGGCTGCGACCATCTCTGGGGATCGCCGCGCGCGACGGGCCGGGCGATGCGCGATGCCATCCGCGCCCAGCTGGATCTTCCGGCGACTGTCGGTGTCGCGCCGAACAAGTTCCTCGCGAAGCTCGCTGCCGAGCTCGCAAAGCCCGATGGGCTGCGCGTTTTCGCGCCGGAAGAGATCCCCGACGCGCTCGCCGGGTTGCCGGTGCGCTATTTGTGGGGTGCGGGCCCGAAGTCGCAAGAGACGCTGGAGCGGTATGGCTTGCGCACGTTCGGCGACGTTCAACGAAAATCGCTCGCCGGGATGCGTTCTCTCTTCGGAGCGGCCGGCGCACACTTCTGGCGCCTCGCGCGCGGCGAGGACGACCGCTCCGTCGATGTCGTGCGCGCGACGAAGTCGGTCGGTCATGAAACGACGCTGGCGCGCGACGTCGCCGATCGGGACACGCTCGAAGCCATCCTCCTCGATCTCGCCGAAGGGGTGGCGGCAAGGCTGCGCGGGCACGGATGGCGGGCGGCCGGGGTCACGGTGAAGATCCGTTTGCACGACTTCACGACCCGCACGCGCGCTTGCCGGCTCGAACCGGCGACGGCGGCCGGCCTGTCGTTGTTCGCGGCGGCGAAGACGCTGCTCGCGCGCGGCTGGGACGGGAGAACGCCGATTCGATTGCTCGGCGTGCAAGCGACGGGTCTCGCCGGGCTCGAAGAGCGACAGACGTCGCTGTTCGGGGACCGCGAGGAAAGGCTGCGGCGCCTCGGTGATGCCGTCGACCGGATCAACGAGCGGTTCGGCGAACGGACGATCCGGCAGGGCCGCCAGACGGCGCGCGACGAGAAGCAACAGTGGATTCGGCCGAAACGGGAGACGAAGATCTGATGGCGGCGCCGCGCATCCTCTACGTTTGCCAATCGTGCGGGCAAGAATCCGCGAAGTGGCTCGGCCGATGTCCGTCCTGCGGCGCTTGGAATTCGTTCGTCGAGGAGGCATCCTCGCCGACGCGGCGCCGTGAGGCACGGAGACCGACGTCGCCGGGCGGCGCGCCGACGCTGCTGCAGGACGTCCAACCGCTGCCCGAAGACCGGTGGCCGACAGGCATCGGCGAGCTCGATCGCGTGCTCGGGGGCGGCATGGTCCCCGGCTCGCTCGTGCTGGTCGGCGGCGATCCCGGGATCGGCAAATCCACGCTGATGCTGCAAGCGGCGCAATTGCTCGCCGCTTCGGGGCGAACGGTATTGTACGTTTCCGGCGAGGAGTCGCCGCAGCAAACGAAGATGCGCGCCGATCGCGTCGGCGCCAGCGGGCCGGCGTTGTGGATCCTCGCCGAGACGGACCTCGACGTCATCTTGGCGGCGGCCCGGCGCCTGCGCCCTGCCGTGCTCATCGTCGACAGCATCCAGACCGTCTATCGTCCCGAGATTCCCAGCTCGCCGGGCAGCGTCGGGCAGGTGCGCGAATCCGCCGCCGCGCTGCTGCAGCTCGCCAAAGGCGAGGGCATCGCGACGTTCCTCGTCGGGCACGTCACGAAGGAAGGCGCGATCGCCGGTCCGCGCGTGCTCGAGCACATCGTCGACACGGTGCTGTACTTCGAGGGCGAGCGGCACCAGGCGTATCGAATCCTGCGGGCGATCAAGAATCGGTTCGGCTCGACGAACGAGATCGGCGTCTTCGAGATGCGCGGATCGGGGCTGGTCGAGGTGCCGAATCCCTCGGCTCTGTTCTTGTCGCAGCGGCCGGGTGACGCGTCCGGCGCGGCCGTCGTCGCGGCGATGGAGGGCACACGGCCGCTGCTCGTCGAGGTGCAGGCGCTCGTCACGCCGACGGCGTTCGGGACTCCCCGGCGCACGGCGTCGGGGCTCGATTACAACCGGCTCTTGTTGATCCTCGCCGTGCTCGACAAGCGGGCGGGCATGCAGCTGGGCGCGGCCGACGTCTACGTCAACGCGACGGGCGGCGTGCGCGTCGCGATCTCGGCTGCGGATCTCGGGATCGCGGCCGCGATCGCGTCCTCGCTCCGCGATCGACCGCTGCCGGCCGATGTCGTTTTCTGCGGCGAGATCGGCCTCACGGGTGAGATCCGCGGCGTGCCGCAGCTCGGGAGGCGGCTCACGGAGGCCGCGAAGCTCGGCTTTCGCCGCGCCGTCGTGCCGCGGCTCAGCTTGGCAGGGCTCGCTGATGCCGGCGTCGAGGTCATTGGCGCCGAGACGCTGATCGACGCGCTCGATCACCTCGGCTGATCTGGTACGCTTCACCAGGGATTTTACGGAGGGCTGTGTTTGCGACCGATGGATCCCGCGCCGGTCGGCGCGAGCGGGCCGCACGTCGGCGTGGTGGTCGCGGCGGCGGGACGCGGTACGAGGATGGGCGGCATGCCCTCCAAGATCTTGGTGCCGCTCGCTGGCGTGCCCATCATCGTGCGCGCGATACGTCCGTTCGCCGCGCTCGCGGCGGTCGATGCGATCGTCGTCGTCGTCAGCGCGGAGGACCTCGCGGACGTGAAGGCCCTCTTGGTCGACCACGACGTGCCCAAGATCGCGGCCGTCGTCGAAGGCGGAACAACGCGTCAGGAATCGGTACGTCTCGGGCTCGCGGCGGTGCCTGCGTGTGAGGTCGTGCTCGTCCACGACGGCGCGCGACCGCTCGTGTCCGCCCCGCTGATCGAGCGTGTCATCGCGGCCGCGCGCGACGGGGCAGCGGTTCCGACCCTGCCACTGCAGGACACGGTGAAGTCCGTCGAAGGGGACCGTGTCACGGGGACCCTGGACCGTGGGGCGTTGGCGCGGGCGCAAACCCCGCAAGGGTTCCCCGCCAAGTTGTTGGAGGTGGCGATCGCGCGCGCGATCGCCGAGGGCTTCGAGGGGACGGATGAAGCGATGCTCGTCGAGCGGATCGGGGCGCCGGTGCGCCGCGTCGCCGGCTGCGCCGACAATCTCAAGATCACGACGCCCGAGGACCTGATCATCGCGGAGGCGCTGCTCGCGTGGCATCGCGGGTGAGAGTTGGCCTCGGTATCGACCTGCACGCCTTCGCGGCCGGGCGCCGGCTCGTCGTCGGCGGCGTGGAGATTCCGCACGACCGCGGCCTCGTCGGCCACAGCGACGCCGACGTTCTCCTGCACGCGATCATGGACGCCGCGCTCGGCGCCGCCGGCCTCCCCGACATCGGCACGCACTTCCCCGCCGATGACCCCGCCTACGCGGGCGCGGACAGCCTCGGCTTGCTGGCGCGCGTGCGCGACCTCCTCGCCGACGGGGGCTGGCGCGTCGCGCAAGTCGACGCGACCGTGATCGCGGAAGCGCCGCGGCTGTCGCAGCACGTTCCGTTGATGCGCCTGCGGATCGCGGCGGCGCTCGGCATCGAGTCCGACGACGTCGGCGTCAAAGCCACGACTGCCGAGGGACTCGGCGCGCTCGGTCGAGGGGAAGGAATGCAGGCGACGGCGGTCGTGCTCCTTGTTCGAATCGCCGCCGCGTAGGCGGCGCCGCGCTCCCACCGGCCGGCGCGGTGGGGCGACCCTCGTATCATAGAGACACACAGCACACGAGGCGGGAGCCGCGGCGAGGTCGCCGTCGGCTTTCGGCCGTCAGGAGGCAGAGATCTTGTCCTTGCGCGTGACGAATACGCTCACCGGCCGGAAGGAGCCGTTCGAACCGATCCGCCCCCCCGAAGTGCGCATGTACGTATGCGGCGTCAATCTCTATGGTCCGGCGCACGTCGGGCACGCGATGAGCTACGTCGTCTTCGACATGATCCGCCGCTACCTGGAATGGTCCGGGTACCGCGTGCGGCACGTCCAGAACTTCACCGACGTCGAGGACCGCATCGTCGCCCGGGCCGCCGCCGAGGGACGCACGATCCAAGAGATCGCCGACGAGAACATCGCGCGGTTCTTTCGCGAGATGGACGCGCTCAACGTCACGCGCGCGCACGTCTATCCGCGGGCCACGCACGCGATCCCCAAGATCCTCGAGATCGTGAAGGGGCTCGTCGACAACGGCCACGCCTACGCCGTCGACGGCGACGTGTACTTCCGCGTCACGGTCGACACCGATTACGGCAAGCTCTCGCACCGCCACCTCGAAGACATGCAGGCTGGCGCGCGCATCGCCGTCGACAAGCGCAAGGAACATCCGATGGACTTCGCGTTGTGGACCGCGGCGAAGCCCGGCGAGCCGTATTGGGACAGCCCGTGGGGGCAAGGGCTCCCCGGATGGCACATCGAGTGCTCGGCGATGGTCATGGACCACCTCGGCGAGCAGATCGACATCCACGGCGGCGG
>VGFF01000043.1 GCA_016868955.1 Armatimonadota bacterium | reverse complement strand
CCGGATGCGCGGCCGAGATCACGTCGCCGCCGCGATCCTACTACCCGCCGATGAAGCGCAACCGCGCGCTCGCCGAGATCATGGCGGACGGGCTGCGCGATCTCGGGGAAGCGGTCGCGGACGCGCACGCCGGTCACGAAGGTTACGCAAACGACATCGGCGCCGTCAGCCGCGTCGTGCCCGCCGCGCTGCTGAACTACGCGATCGGACCGCCCCGCCTCGCCGAGCACTCACCGGCATTTCTTGCCGCCGCCGCCTCCGACGACGGGCACCGCGGCATGGTCCTCGCGGCGAAGACGATGATCCTCGCGGCGCTGCGGCTCCTCGAAGTGCCGGCGGCGCTGGGCCGCGTCTGCGCCGAATTCGAAGCTTAGCCCGAGGGCGGCGTCGTCGATTTGGGGCGCGACGCCGCAGGAGTTCCCGGCGCCAGAGTGGAACCGGCCGACTGCTGCCCTCGGATCGCTGGCGGTGGCGCTCCGATGGAGGGGTCCGATGAACGCGCAAGAGAAGTATCGCGAGTACGTCATCACCTCGATGGTCGCCAGCATCGAGCCGGTGACGCTCATCGAGGGCGAGGGCGCCGTCGTCGTCGACGAGACCGGCAAATCTTACGTGGACGGGTTCTCCGGCATCTCGGTGACGAATGTCGGGCACGGCGCGCCCGAGGTCGCGGCGGCCGCGAAGGCGCAGATCGAGAAGCTCGTCCACTGCAACTCGTACATGTACCACGTGCAGCCCGTCGCCGACCTCGCCGAGAAGCTGGCCGAGATCACACCGGGACGGCTCAAGAAGACGTTCTTCGCGAACAGCGGCGCCGAGGCGCTGGAAGGCGCCATGCGCATCACGAAGCAGCACACGAAGAAGCACGAGTTCGTGGCGCTGCAAATGGCGTTCCACGGCCGCACGCTGGGCACGCTTAGCATCACCGGGAACAGCGGTCGCAAGAAGGGCGGCGGCCCGTACATGCCGGGCGTCGCGTTCCATCCCGCGCCGTACTGCTACCGTTGCCCGTTCGGATTGACCTATCCGTCTTGCGAGCTGAAGTGCGCGACGGAGCTGGGCAACACCGTGAAGTTCGCGACGAGCGGCGACGTCGCCGCGTTCGTCGCCGAGCCCGTCCTCGGAGAAGCCGGCATCGTGACGCCGCCGGAAGGCTACTTCCAAAAGGTCAAGGAAGTTTGCGACGAGCAAGACATGCTCTTGCTCGTCGACGAGGTGCAGACCGGATTCGGCCGCTGCGGCGAGATGTTCGCGATCGAGGCGTCCGGCGTCGAGCCGGACGTCATGACGATGGCGAAGGGGATCGCGAACGGCTTCCCACTCGGGGCGTTCACGGTCAGCGACGAGATCGCCACGGCGTTTCGGCCCGGCGATCACCTGTCGACGTTCGGCGGCAATCCCGTTTCGTGCGCGGCCGCGATCGCGACGATCGGTGTCATGGAGAAGCGACGGCTGCCGCAGGAGGCGAAGCGCAAGGGCCAAGCGACCCTGGCTGCACTGCGTACGCTGCAGGCGCGCCATTCGATGATCGGCGACGTGCGTGGTATGGGCCTGATGATCGGCCTCGAGATGATCGCTGATGCCGGGAAGACGCCCGCAGCCGCCGCGGCGACGCGCGTTCGCACGTTGTGCCGCGAGCGAGGTCTGCTCGTCGGCGTCGGCGGCGTCTACGGCAACGTGGTTCGATTCCAACCGCCGCTCGTGATCACCGACGCGCAGATCGAGCAGTGCGTCTCCATCTTGGACTGGGCGCTCGGTCAGGTCGGGGACGCGGTTTCCGCTTGATCTTCATCCCGGCCCAGGTCCTTCTCGCATCACCGGTGAAGGAGAACGCAAGATGCAAATGATCGACACAATTCGGACGTTGACGAACTTCATCGGAGGCGCTTGGCGGCCGTCCGTGTCCGGGCACTTCGAGGACGTGCCGAACCCGGCGACGGGCGCGGTGATCGCGTGCGTGCCGTTCTCGACCGGCGACGAGGTCGATGCTGCGGTGCAAGCGGCGGCACACGCGTACCCGGCGTGGCGCGACCGGCCGGTCGTCGAGCGCGCGCGCGTGATGTTCTCCTACCGCGAGCTGTTGGAGCGCCACTTCGAAGAGCTAGCGACAATCGTCACCAAGGAGAACGGCAAGACGATCGACGACGCGCGCGGCGAGGTTCGCCGCGGCATCGAGGTCGTGGAGTTCGCCTGCGGCATGCCGACGTTGATGATGGGAAGCGTGCTCGAGGACGTCTCGCGCGGCATCGACAGCGAGTTCACGCGCTATCCGCTCGGCGTCGTCGCCGGCATCTGCCCATTCAACTTCCCGGTGATGATCCCGCTGTGGATGATGCCGATCGCGATCGCCGCCGGAAACACGTTCGTGCTCAAACCTTCGGAGCGGACGCCGCAGGGCGGGGCGCGGCTGGCGGAGCTGCTCCACGACGCGGGTCTGCCCGCCGGCGTGATCAACGTGGTCAACGGCGGCAAGGACGTCGTCGACGGCCTGCTCGAGCACGCTGACGTCAAGGCTGTCTCGTTCGTCGGATCGCAGCCGGTCGCCGCCTACGTCTACAAGACGGCGGCCGCCCACGGCAAGCGCGTGCAGGCGCTCGGCGGCGCGAAGAACCACATCATCGTCATGCCCGACGCCGACATGGACAAGACCGTCGCCGGCATCATGAGCTCGGCGTTCGGCGCTGCCGGCGAACGTTGCCTCGCCGGCAGCGTCGTGCTCGCGGTCGGCGACGTCGCCGACGAGCTCGTGAACCGCCTCGTCGCGGCCGCGAACGACGTCATCGTCGGCGACGGCCTCGACTCCGCGACGGCCATGGGTCCGGTCATCCGCCCCAGCCACCGCGAGCGCATCGAAGGCTACGTCGAGAAGGGCAAGCAGGAAGGCGCGCGCGTGCTCTGCGGCGGATCGCGTCCGGGCGGCGGCGGTTACTTCCTCAAGCCCACGATCTTCGACGGCGTCACGCCAGAGATGACGATCGCCAAGGAAGAGATCTTCGGCCCGGTGCTCGGCGTGATCCGCACGAAGACGCTCGACGACGCGATCGCGATCGCGAACCGCTCGCGGTTCGGCAACGCTTCGAGCATCTTCACGCGCAGCGGGCCGGCGGCGCGGCAGTACCGCCGCCAGATCGAAGCGGGGATGATCGGCATCAATGTAGGCGTGGCTGCGCCGATGGCGTTCTTCCCCTTCTCGGGCTGGAAGAATTCGTTCTACGGCGACTTGCACGCGACCGGTCGCGATGGCGTCGAGTTCTACACGGAAAAGAAGGTTATCACGAGCCGCTGGGCGTAAACGCGGACGAAAATATGTCCACGAGCGAAAGCGGCGCAAGGCGCACGACTACAAAGGAGGTTCAGTGCTCGTCATCGACACGCACACGCACATCGGCAAGTCGGAGAACGCGGATCTAGGAATCACCGCCGATCACCTCCTGGCCGAGATGGATCGCTACGGCGTCGACGTCTCGTTCGTCCTGCCGCTGCCGAGCATCGTCGACTTCCGCGGCCAGCACGACGACATCGCGCGTGTCTGCGCCCAGCATCCGCAGCGGTTGTTCGGGGTCGTCAGCATCCCGCCCTGGGCCGGCCGCAAGGCGTTCGACGACGAAGCGCGCCGCTGCGTTGAGGAGCTGGGGTTCATCGGCTTCAAGTACCACACGTACCACTATGGCGGCCCGCTGCTGTCGCCGAAGGGCTTGCCCGTGCTGGAAGCGGCCGACAAGTACGACATGCCGCTGATGGTCCACACGGGCTCCGGCGCGCCCTGGGCGTTGCCGTCGATGTTGATCCCCGCCGCCCGCAAGTTTCCGAAGGTGAAGATCATCGCCGCGCACTCGGGCATGGAGGTCTACGCCGAGGACGCGATCGTTGCGGCGCAGGAGTGCGAAAACATCATCCTCGAGACCTCGTGGACGAGCCCCGGCAAGGTGCTCGCGTTCATCAAGACGTTCGGGCCGAAGCGCGTCGTCATGGCGTCCGACCTGCCGAGCAACCTCTGCATCCAGAAAGCTATCTTCGATTGGCTGCCGATCAGCGAAGAGGAGAAGTACACGATCCTCTGCTCTTATCCCGTGGAGCTGTTCAAGTTGCAGAACCGGCTGTCAGCCTGGCAGCGGAAAGCGTAGGTGGCCCGGATGAGCTCGCAGATCCTCGCGCGCGCACTGTTCTCGCTCGCTCTCGCCGCGATCGTCGCGGTGCCGGTGTTCGGCGCACCGGCGGCGCCCCCGGCGGCGCCGGGCGGCCCCGTCACGCTCGTCGTGCCGACGTCGGTCGACGCGCGGTCGATGAATCCGAACTGGCAGTCCGACTCCGGTGGCTTCGATCCGACGAGCAACATCAACTGCCACCTCGTCGCCGTCGACTGGGGCGTCACGAAGGGAACGTCCGTCTACGGCGACCTCGCCGAGAGCTGGACCGCCGATCGCGCCGCCCGCGTGTATACGTTCAAGCTGCGGCGCAACGCGCGCTTCCACGACGGCCGGCCGGTGACGTCGGCCGACGTCAAGTACACGTACGAGACGGTCATGGACAAGCGGTATCCGCTGCGCGCGTATCTGGCGGACGTGAAGGAGATTCGCACGCCCGATCCGGCGACGGTCGTCATCGAGCTGAACAATCCCGACGCCGCGTTCGTGGCGATGCTCGGCATCGCGTCGAACTGGTTCGGCAAGATCCTGCCGAAGCACCTGTATGAAGGAAAGGACTGGCCGACGGCAGACGTCAACGCGCGGCCCGTCGGCTGCGGCCCGTTCAAGTTCATCGAGTGGGCGCGCGGCAACTTCATCACGCTGGAAGCGAATCCCGACTACCACATGGGCCGTGCGAAGATCGACCGGCTCATCTTCCGGATCATCACCGACCAATCCGTCGCCTACGCGGAGTTCCAAGCCGGGCGTTTCCCGTATCTCCCGAACGTGTACTTGCCGTCCTACGCCGAGGTCGCGAAGCGGATGACGAAGGATCCGGAGATCGACGTCGTGTTCACGCCGTCGATCTACAGCCGCGACCTGTACCTCAACCTCAAGCGCGAGCCGCTCAACAACCTGAAGGTCCGCCAGGCGATCGCGCACGCGCTGGACCGCCGCATGATGAACCAGCTCGCGTTCTTCGGCATCTGGAAGCCGAGCTGGTACGCCGGTATCGACGGAGTCCCGCAGTTCCTGAACAAGCGGGCCCGGTTCCCGGACGCGAACCTCAAGAAGGCGGAGGACCTGCTGGAGGAAGCCGGCTTGAAGAAGGGCGCCGACGGCATGCGCTTCCGCATTTCTCTGACGAACTACCCCGTGACGGATAGCCGCGTCATCTCCGAGGTCGTCGTGCAGCAGCTGAAGCGCGTCGGCATCGACGTGCGCTGGGAGCAGTTCGACACGCAGACCTGGCTGTCTCGGCTGCGCGCCGGCAACTTCGACATCAGCACGTACTTCGTGCGGTACGCGCCCGACCCGGACGCGTACCGCGAGCACTTCGGCACCGGGCAGGCGCGCAACTTCGTCGGCTACAGCAACGCCGAGTTCGACAAGATCGTCGACGACGCGCGGCGGACGACGGATAATACGCGGCGTAAGGAGCTGTACGGGCGGGCGCAGGACATCCTCGTCCGCGAAATGCCTTACATCAACCTGTTCATGGAGAGCAAGTTCAGCATGGTCCGCAAGGGGTGGAAGGGGTTCTCGGTTCAGGAGGACGGCCACAACAAGTCGATGACCTGGTTCGGATATCACGCCGTAACGCCGCCCGGACGATGACGGGGCGGTATCCCTCTCAGGTAGGTGACCGTGTGAGAACTGTCGCGGGCTTGCTCGTTCTGGTGCTGCTCCTCGTCACGATGTCCGGTTCGCGGTCGCTGGCCGCGCCGGCGACCGGTCCGGCGACGCTCGTCGTTCCGATTTCCGTCGACGCCCGCACGCTGAATCCGAATTGGCAGGCCGATACGGGCGGCTATCACCCGTCCAGCAACATCCATTGCCACCTCGTGGCGATGGATTGGGGCGTCGTGAAAGGAACGCCGGTTTACGGCGATCTCGCCGACAGCTGGACGGCCGACGCGGCCGGCCGCGTCTATACGTTCCGGTTGCGGCGCAACGCGCGGTTCCACGATGGCCGTCCGGTGACATCGGCGGACGTGAAGTACACGTACGACACGATCATCGAGAAGCGGTACCCGCTGCGCGCCTATCTCGCCGACGTCAAGGAGATCCGCACGCCCGATCCGGCGACGGTCGTGATCGAGCTGAACGGACCGGACGCCGCATTCGTGCCGATGCTCGGCATCGCGTCGAACTGGTTCGGCAAGATCCTTCCGAAGCATCTCTACGAAGGGAAGGAATGGCCGACGGCGGACGTCAACGCGCGGCCCGTCGGCTGCGGCGCGTTCAAGTTCGTGGAGTGGGCCCGCGGCAGCTCGTTCACCCTGGAGGCGAATCCCGACCACCACATGGGCCGACCGAAGATCGACCGGCTCGTCTTCCGGATCATCCCCGATCCGAACGTCGCCTACGCGGAATTCATGGCCGGGCGCATGCCGTACCTGCCGTTCGACTATACGCCGCCGTACGCTGAGGTCGCGACGAAGCTGATGAAGGATCCCTCGATGGACGTGGTGTTCACGCCTTCGATCTACAGCCGCGACTTCTACCTGAACCTGCGCCGCGAGCCGCTCAACAACCCCAAGGTGCGGCGCGCGATCGCGCACGCGCTCGATCGCCGGGCTATGAACCAGCTCGCGTTCTACGGCCTGTGGAAGCCGAGTTGGAACGCCGGCATCGACGCCCTGCCGGCGTTCCTCAACAAGAACGCACGCTACCCCGACGCGAATCGCAAGCTCGCCGAAGACTTGCTCGACGAGGCAGGCCTGCGCCGTGGCCCCGATGGGTTCCGGTTCAAGATCTCGGTCACGAACTACCCGGTTACGGACGGCCGCGTGATGGCCGAGGTCGCGGTGCAGCAGCTGCGCCGTGTCGGTATCGACGCGCGCTGGGACCAATACGATCCGCAGACCTGGTTCACGCGCCTGCGCGAGGGCAACTTCGACATCAGCACGTACTTCGTGCGCTACGGGCCCGATCCGGACGCCTACCGCGAGCACTTCGGGACGGGACAAGCGCGCAACTTCATGGGCTACTCTAACCCTGAGCTCGACCGCACGCTCGACGAGGCGCGCCGGTCCTCCGATCCGGCGAAGCGACTGCCCCTGTACGCGAAGGTGCAGGAGATGCTCGTGCGCGACATGCCCTACATCAACATGTTCACGGAGAGAAAGATCAGCCTCGTGCGCAAGGGTTGGACCGGGTTCAGCGCGCAGGAGTCCGGCTACAACAAGTCGATGACGTGGTTCGGCTATGCGAACGTCGCGCCGCCGCGTTGACGATGTCGGTCTGGATCTCTTGACGCGTCACGTGTTTCCTGAGGGTGGGTCCGACCGATCCGGCTGGACCTACCCGGCTCGAGTCGGTTTCTGAGGTCCGCCCGTGCGTCTCCGCCGATTTCTCGTCCTGCGAATGATCCAGCTCGTCCCGGTTCTGCTGGTGGTCGTCGTTCTCAATTTCGTGCTCATCCACCTGGCTCCCGGCGACGTCGCGCTCGCGATGGCGGGCGAGAACCCGGATCCCGTCTACATGGCGGCGATCCGCGAGCGCTTCGGGCTGGACAAGCCGCTCCACGTTCAACTGCTCACCTACATCGCGCGCATCGCCCAGGGCGATCTCGGCGATTCGTTCCGGTCACGGCGGCCGGTGACCGAAACGCTGTTGGAGCGCGTGCCGGCGACGCTGCTGCTCGTCGCGACGGCGCTCGCCTTCTCGTCATTGCTGGGAACGATCGTCGGCACCTGGATCGCGCGCCGCGCCGGCGGCGGGCTCGACGTCTGGGTCTCCGGGCTGGCGGTCGCGAGCTACAGCGTTCCGGTGTTCTGGCTCGGCCTCATGTTGATCCTCTTCTTGGCGATTCGCGTTCCGGTCTTCCCGCCGTCGGGCATGATGAGCGTCACGGGCGTCGCGCCGGGATTGGCGCGGTGGCTGGACATCCTGCACCACCTCGTCCTGCCGGCGCTGGCGCTCAGCACCGTCTGGTTCGGCCAATACGTGCGGATCGCGCGATCGAGCGTCTTGCAGGTGCTGTCCGAGGACTTCGTGACGACGGCGCGCGCGATCGGCTACCCGGAGCGGCAAGTGCTGTTCGGACACGTTCTGCCGAACGCGATGCTACCGGTCGTCACGGTCCTGGGGCTGCAGCTCGGCCTGGTGCTCGCCGGCGCGGTGCTCACCGAAACGGTCTTCGCCTGGCCCGGGCTCGGCCAGCTCGTTTACGAATCCATCCTGGCGCGCGACACGCCGTTGATCGTCGGGTCCTACGTCGTGATGGGCGTCTGCGTCGTCGCCGCGTCGCTGCTCGTCGACCTGGTGTACGCGGCGCTCGATCCGCGGGTGGAGCTGTGATCGCGTGGCGGTAGCGGCGACTGTCGCGGCGCCGCGGTCGCGGCGGAGCGCGAGCGCGTGGCGCCGGTTCCTCGACGCGATCCTCGCGCGGCCAACGTCGGCGATCGGCACGGTGCTGCTCTTGGCGATCTGCGCCGTGGCCCTGGCGGTGCCGATGCTACCGCTGGCCCCGCCGGGCGAGTTCGTCTCCGATCCCTACCAGACGCCGTCCTGGACGTATCCGATGGGCACGGACAATCTCGGCCGCGACCTGATGACCCGCGTGGTCTGGGGCGCGCGCCTGGGCTTGTCAGTGGCGCTCGTCTCGGCGGGCATCTCGACGGCGCTCGGCGTCGTGCTCGGGTCGATCCCGGCGTATTACGGCGGCGCTTGGGACGACGTTTTCTCGCGGATCTTCGACATCTTCCTGCTCGTGCCGGCGTTCTTCCTCGTCATCGTCATCGTCTCGCTGTTCGGGACGAGCGTCGTGTTCGTGATGATCGTCATCGGTCTGACGACGTGGCCGCGGTCGGCGCGCATCATGCGCTCTCAGGTCCTGACGTTGAAGCCGCGCGCGTTCGTGCAGGCCGCGCGCGCCGCCGGCGCCGGGCACCTCGCCGTGTTGTTCCGGCACATCGTGCCGAACGGTCTGCCGCCGGTCGTCACGAACGGCACGTTGCTGATGAGCACCGCGATCCTGACGGAAGCGGGATTGAGCTTCCTCGGTCTCGGTGACGCGAACACGACGAGCTGGGGCCGCATGATCCTCGAAGGGCAGCGGCAACTCAGCCTCGCGCCGTGGCTGAGCATCTTCCCGGGGCTGACGATGCTCGTCACCGTCTGGGCGTTCAACATGGTCGGCGACGCCTTGAACCGGTTCCTCAGCCCGCAGGTGCGGGAGGGCACGGGGCGCGGCGCCGGTTGGGTCGTCGCGCCGCCGCTGGCGGGGAGCGCGGCCACGACGGCCGCGGCGGCGGCCGCGTGCGACGGCTCGCTGCCAGCGGATGGTGACGCACCGGCGCTGCTCGACGTGCGAGACCTCAAGATGTACTACCGCCTCGAGCAGGGATCGGTACGCGCGGTCGACGGCGTCTCATTCCAGGTGCGCAAGGGCGAGTGCTACGGCCTCGTCGGCGAGTCCGGATGCGGCAAGACGAGCATCGGCTACACGCTGCTGCGCCTGCTGCCGGCGAACGGCGAGATCCTTGGCGGATCGGTGCGGTTCGAGGGCGAGGAGATGCTGGCGCGCTCCGAGGCGTCGTTCCGCAAGGTGCGCTGGGAACGCATGGCGATGATCTTCCAGAGCGCGATGAACGCGCTCAATCCGGTCCAGCGCGTCGGCGACCAGATGACGCGGGCCTATCGGCTGCACCGTCCGGACGCGACGCCGGCGGAAGCGCGCGCCCGCGTCGAGGCGTTGTTCGATCTCGTCGGCATCGACCGCGGCCGCATGTCCTCGTACCCGCACGAGATGTCCGGCGGAATGCGGCAGCGCGCGATCGTCGCGCTCAGCCTCTTGCTGGAGCCCACGCTGCTCATCGCCGACGAGCCGGTGACGGCGCTGGACGTGCTCGTGCAGGATCAGATCCTCGCCGAGATGGAGGCGCTGCGCAAGCGGCTCGGCATCGCGATGATCCTCGTCTCGCACGATATGGGCGTCATGGCCGAGACGTGCGACCGCGTCGCCGTCGTCTACGCCGGGCAGATCGTCGAGGAGGCCGACGTGGCGACGATCTTCGCCGACGCGCGCCACCCGTACACGCGCGCGCTCATGCACTCCGTGCCCGATCTCGACCGGCCGCGCGAACGGCTGCTGAGTCTGCCCGGCGTGCCGTTCGACCTGCGACAGGAGCCGGTCGGCTGCCGCTTCTCCGGCCGCTGCCCGCTCGTCGAGGACAAATGCCGGCGCGAGGCACCGCCGATGATCCCCGTGCGCCCTGGACACTTGTCGCGGTGCCACTTCGCGCTCGATCAACGCGTGCTGACGATCGGCGCCAGCACGGGCGAGGAGGCGCGCGCGTGAGCGCGGCCGCGCCGAACGGGCCGGCGATCGCTTCCGTCTTGCGCGCCGATCGCGTGCGCAAGGTCTATCGCCTGCGGCAGGGGTTGCTCTCGCAGCTCGTCTCCGGGCACGTCGACGCCGTCACCGCAGTCGACGGCGTCGACGTCGCGCTGCGCGAAGGCGAGATCCTTGCGCTCGTCGGCGAGAGCGGCTGCGGCAAGTCGACGTTCGGGCGCTTGTTGTGCGGTCTGGAGGCGCCGACCGACGGCGCGGTGCTCTATCGCGACCAGGCCGTCGGGTCGCTGACCTCGACGGCGGCGCGCGTCTATCGGCGCGACGTCCAGATGATCTTCCAGAATCCGTACGAATCGCTCGACCCCCGCCTGTCCGTCGGCGGCGCGGTCGCCGAGCCGTTGCAGATCCACAGCGTCGGCGGCCCGCGCGAGCGGCGCGATCGCGTGCTCGAGATGCTCGGCGTCGTCGGCCTGCAGCCGGCGGCCGATTTCTCCGACCGCCTGCCGCACGAGCTGTCCGGCGGGCAGCGCCAGCGCGTCGCGATCGCGCGCGCGATGGTGCTGGAGCCGCGCGTGATCATCGCTGACGAGCCGGTGTCGATGCTCGACGCCTCGATCCGTTCCGGGATCATGAACCTCATGCGCGACCTGCGCGAGGCGCGTGGCCTGACGATGGTGTTCATCACGCACGATCTCGCGGCTGCGCGTTACATGGCCGATCGCGTCGTCGTCATGTACCTCGGCGCCGTCGTCGAGGAAGGCCCGATCGACGCGGTGCTGGCCCGCCCGGCGCACCCGTACACGCGGGCGCTTCTCGCGGCCGTGCCGCGCATGCGCCGCGGCGCCGGACGGCCCCGCGTGCGGCTTCCGGGCGAGGCGGTGGCGCAGAAGGCGACCCCGCCGGGCTGCCGGTTCCACACGCGGTGCCCGCTCGCGCAGCCGATCTGCGCGGCGGAGGTACCGCCGCGCAGATCGGTCGGCGACGAACATCGGTCGGCGTGCCACTTCGCGGCCGACGTGTTCGCGCACGGTCTCGCCGCGCGCCCCGACGGGATGGGCCCCGGCACGGAGGGCAGAGGTTGATCATCGACGATCTCGTGCACATGGAGGGGCGGTTCCCGTACGTCCTCGTCGAGGATTGCCCGCCGTCGGACCCCCAAACCTTGCTCGCGGACATGGACCGGCACGGCATCGACGTCTCGCTGATTCAAGGGACGTCGACCGGCGGCCAGGTCTCCGTCGACGTAATGCGCGATTCCAATGACTACATTCTCGAGGCGCACGCCACTTCGACGCGGCGTCTGATTCCCGTGTGCATGGTCAATCCGATCACGGGCACGGCCGCGCTCGACGAGGCGCGGCGTTGCTTGACCGCCGGCATGGTTGGCGTGAAGGTCTGGCCGTGGGGCGGATTCCCGATCGACTGCCCGCCGATGCGCGCGCTGGCGGCGTTGTGCGCGGCGTTCGGGCGGCCGCTGCTCGTCCACACCGACAACCTCGATCCGCGCTGCCACCCGTATCAGCTCGGCCGGCTCGCGGCCGCGTTTCCGGGACAACCGTTCGTCATGGTGCACATGTCGGGAAAGGTGACGCCGGACAGCGTGCGCGTCGCTGAGGCGCACGACAACCTGTGGCTTGACACCTCCGGCACGCCGTCCGATTCGATCCTGCAGATGGCGGTCGACCGCTGCGGCGCCGAGCGCGTGATGTTCGGCAGCGACTGGCCGTTCTTCGCGTTTCGACCCGCGCTCGCGAAGATCGAGGTTCTCGAGGCGAGCGATGTCGACAAGGCGATGATCCTCGGCGGCAACGCGGCGCGCGTATTTCGGATCGAGGCGCCGCGATGATCGTCGATTGTCACGCGCACCTCGGGGAAGATCCCGTATACGAGAAGGCGCAGTCGGTTGCTCAGCTGCTCGCGCGGATGGATCGTGCCGGCGTAGACTGGGCCGTGATCCAGCCGTTCGCGCGCCCGGTCGACATCGTGGCGCAGCGGCGCGTGATCGCCGACGCGGTGGCGGTGCACCCCGATCGGTTCATCGGCCTGCTACTCGTGAATCCCTGGCTCGGCGCCGCCCCTGCCGCGATCACCCGCGACCTTCGGATGTATGCCTGCCGCGGCGTGCTCCTCGACGTCGAGGCGAACGCGATCAACCTGCGACGCAAGGAGACGCAGGCCGTCTTCGAAGCGACCGCGACGGCGGGCGTGCCGGTGTTCCTGCACAGCGATCACCCGTTGTCGCGGATCTCGCTGAGCCTAGCCGAGCAGCTCGACGCCGTCGCGCCGGCGTTCGCGACCGTGCCGATCGTGGTGCGCTCGACGATCCCGGCGCTCGGCTTCGCGGCGCGCGCGCACGGGAACGTCTACCTCGACGTGCACGACGAAGGTAGTCACCAAGGTCCGGCCCGCGCCGTTCGGCGCTACGGGGCCAGCCGCGTCTTGTTCGGATCGAACGCTCCGACGCACCATCCGTACAGCCGGCGCGCCGTCGTCGAGGCCGCGCCGCTGTCGGACGGCGATCGCGCGATGGTGCTCGGCGGCACCGCCGCAGCCTTGTTCGGGCTTTCCCGGGGATGAGCTTCGTTTGAACGTCGCGAAGCGCACAACCATCGCGCTGAACCCGATCGACCTAGAGATCCGCTGGCGGCGGCTCGTCACGATCATGGATGAGCTGGACGCCGCGGTCGTGCGCACGTCGTTCTCGACGATCGTCGGTGAAAGCCGCGACTTCGCGGTTATCCTCGTCGACCGCCACGGCCGATCGCTGGCGCAGTCGCAGCTGTCGACGCCGGCGTTCACGATCACGCTGCCGATCACGTGCAAGCACTTCCTGCGGCGCCATCCGGCGGAGACGCTGCGACCCGGCGACGTGTTGATCACGAACGACCCTTGGCTCGCGTCCGGCCACCTGCCGGATTTGACGATCTGCACGCCCGTCTTCCACCGCGGCAAGGTCGTCGCGTTCATGGGCTGTGTGGCGCACATCTCCGACATCGGCGGCCGCATCGACTACTTCGAGGACAAGGATTTGCACGAGGAGGGTCTGCGTATCCCGCCGGCGTTCCTGCACCGTGCCGGCCGCGAAGATGATCTCCTGTTCGAGATCCTCGCGGCAAACGTGCGCGTGCCGGACATGGTGATCGGCGACGTCCGCGCGATCGTCGGAGCCGAGCGGCTGGGGGCGGCGCGCCTGACGGAGTTCCTCGACGACTACGGCATGGACGACCTGGACGAGCTCGCGGACGTCATCCTCGCGCGTTCGGAAGCGGCGATGCGAGACGCGATTCGCCGCATCCCGAAAGGCGACTACCACGCCGCGTTCGACGTCGATGGCTACAAGGAAGCCTGCCGCGTCGAGGCGACGGTGCGCATCCGGGACGGGTTCGCCGAGGTCGACTACACAGGTTCGTCGCCGGAGCGCGAGGACACGTCGATCAACTGCGTCTTGAACTGCACGTTCTCCGACACGTACTACCCGTTCAAGTGCAGCCTGCTGCCCGACCTTCCGAACAACGAAGGGCTGACGCGGCCGCTGCGCGCCATCGCGCCCGAAGGCAGCATCTTCAACACGGGCTACCCGCGCGCGGTGCGATCGCGCTCGAAGATGTCGTTCCACATCCACATGGCGATCTACGAGGCGCTCGCCGGCGTCATGCCGGAGCGCGTGCAAGCGGGCAGCGGATCGTTCTGGACGCTCGTCGCGTTCGGCGAGGACGCCGACGGTCTGCCGTACCGCGCGCACATGCTGCCCAACGGCGGCAAGGGCGCGGTCTGGGGCCAGGACGGCCTGCCGACGATCGCGTTCCCGTACAACGGCACGATCACGCCGGCCGAGATCTTCGAGAACACGGCGCCGATGGTCATCGAGTGCCGCGAGCTGCTGCCCGATTCCGGCGGCGCCGGTCGATTCCGCGGCGGCCTCGGCCAGCGCATCCGGTTCCGCGCGCAAGTCGCGCGTCCCGTGAAGTTCTTCGTCCGCCCCGACAAGGTGCGACACCCGGCCCGCGGCCTGCTCGGCGGCGATCACGGCCAGGCCGGCGCGCTGCTGCGCAATGGCGAGACCGCGCCGTGGGTGACGATGACGCTCGTCGACGGGGACCTCGTCGAGTTGCGGATGCCCGGCGGCGCTGGTCTCGGCTCCCCGCTGGAACGGACGCGCGCGGCGATTGCCGCCGACGTCGCGGCCGGCTATGTCTCGGCCGAGGCGGCCGTCGTGCGCTACGGCATGCCCGAGCCGGATCTCGACGCGTCGCGGTCGCAAGCCTCGGCGGCGCGCGGCACGCCCGGAGCGTCAGTCGAAGCGCCACGAAGAGGTACCGTTCCGCAAGGCATGGCGAGCAAGCCCCGCAGATCGAGGAAGACATCTCGAGAGGACGGAAGGTGATCGGGATCATGCCCGAGATGCCCCACTACCGCCTGGGATTCGACATCGGCGGCACGTTCACGGACTTCGTGCTCGTCGACGAACGGACCGGGCGCACGTGGCTCAACAAGGTGCTGACGACGCCGCGGGATCCGTCGCAAGCGGTCATGGACGGCCTCGGGCCGCTGCTCGCCGACGCCGGCATCCAAGCCTGCGACGTCAGCATCGCGATCCACGCGACGACGCTGATCACGAACGCGCTGATCGAGCGCAAGGGCGCGAAGACGGCGCTGCTCGTCACCGACGGATTCCGCGACGTCCTCGAGATGGGCACCGAGGTCCGCTACGACATCTACGACCTCTTCCTGGAGCGGCCGGAGCCGCTCGTGCCGCGCCGCCGCCGCTACGAGGTGCGCGAGCGGCTCGACAAGGACGGCAACGTCCTGACGAAGCTGGACGAGAAGCAGCTCGCCGCCGTCGCGGCGCAGATGAAGAAGGACGGCGCCGAGGCGATCGGCGTCTGCTTCCTGCACTCGTTCCGCAATCCGGCGCACGAGGAGCGGGCCGCCGCGGTCCTGCGCAAGGCGCTGAACGGCGCCGTCATCAGCACGAGCAGCGCCGTCGCGCCCGAGATCCGCGAGTACGAGCGCATGTGCACGACGGCCGCGAACGCCTATGTGCAGCCGATCACCCGGCACTACATCGACAACTTGGAGAAGCGCCTCGGCGAGGCAAGCTACGCGCGGCGGCTGTTCCTGATGTTGTCCTCCGGCGGCATCACGACCGGCGAGACCGCGAAGGCGTTCCCGATCCGGATGGTCGAGTCAGGGCCGGCCGCCGGCGTGCTGGCGGCGGCGCACTTCAGCCGGTCGATGGGGCTGGACAGCGTCATCTCCCTGGACATGGGCGGCACGACCGCGAAGATCGGCCTCGTCAAAGACAACCTTCCGACGAAGGCGAACATGATGGAAGTCGGGCGCGTGAAGCGGTTCAAGAAGGGCAGCGGCGTGCCCGTGAAGGTGCCGGTCATCGAGCTGATCGAGATCGGCGCCGGCGGCGGCAGCATCGCGCACGTCGACGCGCTCGGACTGCTCAAGGTCGGACCGGAGAGCGCCGGCGCCGAGCCCGGCCCGGCGAGCTACGGCTGCGGCGGCAGCGAGCCGACTGTGACCGACGCGAACGTCGTCCTCGGATATCTCGATCCCGGCTACTTCCTCGGCGGCGCGATGAAGCTGGATCTGGCGGCGGCGCGGAGCGCGATCGAGACGCGGCTCGCGAAGCCGCTGAAGCTGTCGATGACGGACGCGGCCCGCGGCATCTTCGAGGTCGTCAACCAAAACATGCTGTCGGCGATGAAGGTCCACATCGCCGAGCGCGGCGAGGATCCGCGCAAGTTCTACCTGTTCGCGTTCGGCGGCGCCGGGCCCGCGCACGCCTACGAGCTGGCGCGGGCGCTGCGGATGAAGGGCGTCGTCGTGCCGCCGGGCGCGGGCGCGACCTCGGCGATGGGCCTCGTGACAACGGCGGCGTCGTTCGACTTCGCCCGCTCCTACGTCACGCGGCTCGACCGCGTGTCCTGGTCGGAGATCCGCGCGATCTTCGAGACGATGCTCCAGGAAGGCCGAATGATGCTGCGGGAGGCGGGAGTCGATCCGAACGGCCCCG
>VGFF01000042.1 GCA_016868955.1 Armatimonadota bacterium | reverse complement strand
ATGAACGTTCCATTGCCGCTGGCGGTCTCGTCGACGCTCGTGCTCGAATACGTCACGAAGTTCAACGCCGTCACGCGGTTCGCCGTGAACGCGACGCCGCGCGCGGCCCGTCCGGTTCTACCGACCAGGCGGACTTGACTCTCGTCACGTTTGACGATCGTGTACGTGGCGATGAAGCGTCCGATCGGCGTCCCAGCCGGACCGGGACTGCCCGTCGGCGTCACCACGGTCGTCGAAGCGCACGTCGGCGTCACCGGTGCCGGAGAAGCCGCCGGACTCGGCGTGCTGGCCGGGATCGGTCCCGTCATCGGATATGGGATGCCGTCGGCGAACGTGCTCGGGCCCAAGCATTGGGAGCTCACGAGGTCGTATCGATCGCGTTGCGGCCGTGCTGCGTGATGCCGACGCGGTGTTGGCCGATCGCCCAAGCGCCGCTGACAGCCCGCAGCGACGCGAACAAGCCGGAAGCGAGAAGCCAAATGAGCACGATCGACAGCATCAGATCGGTGAGGGCAATGCCGCGTTGGCCGAGCCGCCGCCTCACCGGCGCACCAAGGAGACTTGCGACGTGAGGAACGGCACCGTGTCGCCGGTCAGCCGGAACAGCTCAACGCCGGCCGCGAGGATGCCGACGTCGCAGGCGGTCGCGCAGTCGTCGAGGCTCTCGACGGAAATCGTCACGCGGGCGCGCTTGCAATCCGGCGGCAAAGGCTGCTCCGCCGGCGCTTTCGATCCCGGCGTCACGTCACGATAGACGATGCCGGCCGTGCCTTCTGCCGTGTAGGCGGGCGTGAACGATGTAGGTCGGAAGTAGCGTGACGCTAGGCCCGGGAACCCAAGAGAGCGCAAATACTCGATCTCCGATTGAATCCACTCCGTCGCCGCCGTCTTCATGCGCGCCGGCCGCTCGGAGAGGTCCGTGCGGCCGCTGGCGGGACTCGGCGCTGGGCGGACGCTGGACCAGGATCAAGCCACAGGCATGCGCACTTCGGTCGTCTCCAACGATGGCCAGACCGTCGTGATCACCGAGCAAGGCGCCGGGCTGTCCGTTCACTATCCATACAACTTGGAATCGGGAATGCTGGTGCGCGCCCAGGTCGCGACGACGATCGCGACCGGCCGAGAGACGATCGACTACGCGCTCGCCAACCCGCGCTGAGCTGGCACGAACGCGCCGCCCCCGGCTTCCGCGGCGCGGCCATCCTCGACGATCACCGAACCGCGTCGCAGCACATGGGTGAACCACCCGCGAAACGCTCGCCCGACGTACGGAGAATGGCGGTTGCGCGAGTACAGATGATCGGGCGTTAGCGTCCACGCGCGATCGAGGTCGACGACAAGTAGATCGGCGTCCGCCCCGATTACGATGGCGCCCTTTCGCGGCCACAATCCGGCGATCCGCGCCGGATTCGTCGCGGTCAGCCACGCGAGCTGCTCGAGGGACACGCCGCGCTCGTGGACGCCGTGCGCGAGCAGCAACAGCAACGCCGACTGAATGCCGGAGATCCCGCCCCACGCCTCGAAGATGTCATCTTCACCGCGTGTCTTGCCGTCCGCCGGCCCGGGCGCGTGATCGGACGCGAGCGCGTCGACGTGCCCGCGGACGAGCGCGTCCCACAGCCCGTCGTGATGAAGCGCCGTGCGCAGCGGGGGCGCGCACTTCGCGGCCGGACCGATCCGCTCCAGGTCGTCTTCGGTCAACGTGAGATAGTGCGCGCATGTCTCGCACGTCACGCGCTGCCCGTTCTGGCGTGCGCGGCGAATCGCCTCGACGCATTCCGGCAAGCTGACGTGCACGACGTGAATCGGGCAGCCGGCGTCGCGCGCGAGCACGAGCAGGCGCTCGATCGCTTCCAGCTCAGCGATCGGCGGGCGCGCCTCGCCCCAGGCGCGGCGATCGCGCCGTCCTTGCGCGCGCAGGCGCTGCGTTCGCGCGCGCGTGATCGCTTCACTCTCGGCATGGACGGCCACGGTGGCGCCGATCGACGCCGCGCGGCGCAGTCCCTCGTACAACGCGTCGTCGTCGACGAACGGGTAATCGTCCGTGCCCGAGTACGCCATGAACGCCTTGAATCCGACGATACCTTCCTGGTGGAGCACATCGAGATGGTCGCGGTTGTAGGGCACGAGACCGGCCCACAGCGCGAAGTCGACGAGGGAGTCGCGCGACGCGATCTCGCGCTTCGTGTGCAGCGCCTTGACGGTCGTCGCCGCCGGCACGCAGACGAGCGGCATGTCAACGACCGTCGTCACGCCGCCGGCGGCGGCGGCGCGGCTGCCTGCCGCCCACCCCTCATAGTCTGGATGGCCGGGATCGTTGAAGTGGACGTGCAGATCGACGGCGCCGGGCAGCACGATACGGCCGGTCGCGTCGATCACGTCATCGGCCTCGAGCGGGCCATCCGAGAGCGCCGCGATGCGTCCGGCGCGAACGCCGACGTTCGCGTGGATGCGTCCCGCCGGCGTGATCAAAGCGCCGCCGGCGACGACGAGGTCGAAGCGATCCGCGATCAACGGTCGGCGGCGCCCGCTTTCGCCGGCGCCGCGGCCAGCTCGGCAACCGCCGCGACGAGCGCCTCGAGGTCGCTCTCGTCGTTGAAGAACGCGATCGTCACGCGGATGCCGCGCTTCTCCGGCACCGCGCGCACTGCGATCCGCCAGCGGTGCCACAACGTCTCCATCAGCGGCTGCGCGTCCCAGCCGGCGACGCGGAACGCGACGAGGCACGTCGCGAGAGAACCGTCGCGCGCCGAGATCATCTCGACTCCTGGCACCGACGACAGCTGGTCATGCAGCCGCACGCCGAGCGCCAGCCCGCGCTGGAACGCGCGCTCGACGCCGATCCGCTCGACGAAAGTCATCGCCGCATCCCAAGCGACGAACTTCGTCCAATCGCGCGTGCCGAACTCGTAGCGCCGCGCCGACAGATGATAATCGATGCGCGACGTCCCGTTCTCGACGCGCAGATCGCCCGATCCCGATCCGACCCACGACGGTGGAAGGCGCTCCAAGTGCTCGCGGCGCAGGATCAAGGCGCCCGTTCCAACCGGCCCGAAGAGCCACTTGTGCCCGGTAATTGCGTATGCGTCCCAGGGAAACGCGGGCAGATCCAACGGCACGTGGCCGGCGGACTGCGATCCATCCAGCAGCAGGAACGCGCCGCGATCACGGGCGATGCGGCCGATCTCGCCCACCGGCAGGTTGACGCCGGCGTGGCACGTCACGTGGCTGATCGCGACGACGCGCGTGCGCGGCGTGATCGCGCGGTCGAAAGCGTCGACGATGCGCTGAACGTCCGTGCCCAACGGCACCTCGCGCACGCGAACGATGCCCTGTTGCTGCAAGCGCAGCCACGGAAACAGCCCCGCGTGGTGCTCCTCGTCGGTGATGACGACCTCGTCGCCGGGCCGCCAGTCGATGCCGCAGGCCACCACGTTGATCGCATCGCTGCTGTTGCCGAGCAGCGCGATTTCGTCCTCGCCGACGTGCAGCGACAGCGCGAGGTGAGCGCGCGCGACGTCAGCGGCTTGCTTGGCGCCGAAGTACGCGAGCGGCAGTCCCGGACCGGATTCCATCCAGGCGCGATAGCCGGCATCCGTCTCCGCGAGGAGCGGCGCCACGCCAGGCGCCAGCGTGCCGAGGTTCAAGTAACGGCACGATGTAGCGGCCGGCACGAGCGCGCGCAGCGCGGCCCACGACAGCGTCGCCGGATCGACGCCCGCGGCCTCCGGTCGCTCAGCCAAGGCGCTTGCCCGATGCGGCAGCCGCTTCCTGTGCGGCGAGCGCTGCGCCCCCCAACACCTTGCGGACGATGCGCCGGAACTGCTCGTCGGAGAGCGACGCCTTCTGCAACCGCGCTTCGTCGCGGACGATCGCGAGCATTTCTTCGATCTGCTCCTTGGACGCTTGGATCCTCATGCGCTCGAGGTGGTACTCGACGGAAATGGCGCCGCTCCACTTTCCGAGCACGTAGCGCAGTTGATCGTTGCCGAACAGCGTCGGCACGAACGGCAGCATGCCCGTTTGCACGCCCATCGCCTTCTCCATCTTCGAGCTGATCAACGACACGATGTGCGACTCAATCTGGAACAAACCGTCACCGACGACCGGCTTCGACGGCCGCACCGACGTCTGCGCGATGTTCGAAACGAGCTCCGAGACGTAGCGCAGGCCGCTGAGGTCGATGCCCGTGCGCACGCCGACCAGCAGCTCCATCGCCGCGACGATCTCCTCGGTCGGGACGTTGCCCGTGCGCTCGCCCAATCCGTTGAACGAAGCGTGCAGGCCCGTCGCGCCGCCGGCGTAGGCCGCGAGCGCCGTCGCGGTCGCCAGGCCGAAGTCGTTGTGGCCGTGGTACTCGAGCGTGACGCCTGCTGACACCGCCGCGACCTTGCGCGTGAGGAACTCGACCGCCGCCGGCGTGGCGACGCCCGTCGTGTCCGTGAGCACCATCGCGTCCGGCTTGCCGTCGCGCGCGACGGCGCCGAAGACCTCGACCGCGAAGTCCATCGGCGTCCGCCACACGTCGGAAGCCTGGAAGATCGTGTGCAGCCCTTGCGACTTCGCGAACCGCATCGACGTGACGAGTCGCTCGATCAGCGCTTCCGGGCCGAGGTTGAACGCATACGCGCAGTGATACGGATTGATCGTGTGCACGATGATGATCGCCTTCGCGCCCGTCTCCATCGTGCGCTGGATGTCGGGCATCTCGGCGCGCGCCTGCGGCACGATCTTCGCGCGCAGGCCCATCTCCATCAGCCGCTTCGTCGCGTTGAACACGGACTGGAACTGCAGCGGCAGACCGATCTCGATCTGCTGGATGCCGATCTCGTCGAGCGCAACCGCGATGCGAATCCGCTCGTCCTCCTTGAACGCGACGCCGAGCGACTGCTCGCCGTCGCGCAGCGTCACCTCGTGTATGTAGGGTGGGCGCCGATCGGCGTCGGTGGGCCGCACGCCCGGCTCGAAGTTGTGCGGCGAGACCCACCACTTGTCGGTGTAGAACGGCGGCTTCAGGGGAAAGCGGTCCTCGATCTTCATGCGTCGCCTCTCTTCCATAGATCGTCAGCCGTGCGAAGCGGCCGCCTCCACGCGCAGATCGCCGCGCAACGACTCCAGGATCGCGCGCAGCTCCGCGGCATCGACGCGCTCGCCGCGCGATAACCGCGCGCGCGCCCGCTCCGTGATGCGCACCCGGAAGAAGTGGCGCAGCGACGACGGCAGCGTCGACAGCATCGCCGCCAGCTCGTCCTGCAGCGCCGGTGTCCAGGACGCGTCGTACGCGACGCGCTCCGGACCGAAATCCACCCATGCCGGCGCGGCCGCGACGCGACGCGACGCGCGCGTCGTCTCTGTGGCTGCCTCATCGAGCCGGCCGTCGCGGACGACGACACCGTAGATCCGTTCCGCGGCTTGCGTCGACAGAAGCTCGTTGCGCACATCGTCCACGACGATCGCCGCGTCGCGGTCCAGCGGATCGCCGTAGCCGCCGCCCCCCTGCGCGCCGAAGTGCAGCTCGTCGCCAGGGTTGAGGAACAAGATGTCGATCTGGCCGATGTCTTCGGTTTTGCCATCTCCGCGCCGCAACTTCGTGAATCCCGTCGTTCCGGCCCGTCCACCGAACAGTCCCCACGGCCGAAATCGATAGCGCTCCATTCCGCGCGCCGTGACGACGGTGTTCGGCGTATAGCAGCGAACGACGAGCTCGACGCCGCTGCCCCCGCGATGCTTGCCGGCGCCGGCGGAGTCGGGACGCACCGCGTACTTCTGGATGAGCAGCGGCATCTCGCGTTCCAGCGATTCCGTCGGCACGTTGCGCAATGAACCGAGCGAGAAGTCGACGCCGTCGAGGCCATCTTTCATCGGCCGTCCGCCGCAGCCGCCGCACAACGGCTGCACGACGCTGATCTTGTTCTGGCCGGAGTCGATGTCGAGCAGCGACACGAGCACGATGCACCCCTGCCCGGACCCGGCGGCCGGCACCTGGTGCGGCACCGCCTGCGCCAGCGCGCCCGAGACGACGTCGAAGACGCGGAACATCGTGGCCGCCCGCACGCCCGACGCGGCATGCGGCTCGGGATTCAGAAGCGTACCGCGCGGGATCTTGACCTTCACCGGCCGCACCATGCCGCTGTTGTACGTGAGGTTCGGCTCGACCGATTTGAAGTACTTGACGAGCGCCGGCACGATCATCCAGTGCCCGTTCTTGCTCTTCGTCGGCATGTTCAGGGCGGCCGGCACCTGCGGATCGGTGCCCGTGAAATCGAGCAGGATTTCGTCGCCGCGCACCGTCATCTTCAACTTGATGCGGATGACGCCGATCCCCGCGACTTCGCCCTCCATGTAGTCGCTGAACTCGTAGTCGCCGTCGGGGATGTCGCGGATGATGCGCCGCGTCTGCCGCTCGGCGTATTCGAGCACGTCCTCCATGCCGTCGCGCAGCACGTCGATGCCGTAGCGCCGGATCATCTCGTGCAAGCGCCGCTCTCCCGTATTGAGCGCGGCGACGAGCGATTTGAGGTCGCCCCAGTTCTGGTCGGGGATGCGGCAGTTGGCGAGGATGATGTCGAGGACGGGTTGCACGACCTCGCCGCGCTCGAACACTTTAGTCGGCGGCAGCACCACGCCTTCCTGGTAGAGGTCGTAGCTCGACGGTGAGATGCTGCCCGGCACCTTGCCGCCGACGTCGGACGCGTGGATGAACGTCCAAGCGAAGCAGACGAGCTCGCCTTCCCAGAACACCGGCTTCCAGACGAACAGGTCCGGCAGGTGCGTCGCCATGCCGCCCGTGGTGTCGGGGTCGTTCGCGATGCAGATATCGCCCTCGTGATACTCGGCGATGGCCTTGATCGCGGCGTCCATCGGCTTGCCGATCAACACGGTGACGCCGATGTTCAGCGGCGCCGCGAATACCTCTCCCTTCGGCGTGACGAGCATCGCGCCGAAGTCGGCGGTCTCCTTGATGAAGACGGTATGCCCCGTGTGCAGCACCGTTTGTCCCATCTCGGAGACGATGCCCTGAAACCGGTTCTTGAGGATCTCGATCGTGACGCCGTCGAGGCGCATCAGTCCGCCTCCCCGATCAAGTTGCCGAAAGCGTCGGCGTGCACGCGGAATCCGGGCGGCACGAACGTCGTCGTGTCGTATTGCTCGACGATCACGGGACCTTCGAGCGGAACGTCCGGCGACAGCGCGCGCCGGTCGACGACCGTCGCGTTCCACACTTTGCCGTCGAGGTATACGGGTCGCTGGCGCACGGCGACGTCGGCGTCTGCGGGATGCAGCAGGCGCGTCAAGATGGGCTTCGGCACGATGCCGATGATCGTCATGCGCAGGCTGATCAGCTCGACCACCGCGGCCTCGTCGTGATAGCCGTACACCTCGCGATAGCGGCGGTGGAACGCCGCCACGAGGGCGGCCGTGCGCATTTCTTCGGCGAGCGGCACGGCGATCTCGTGCGACTGTCCCTTGTAGCGCATCTCGGCGTTGCGCAGCAGCACGGTGTCGTCGACGCGCGCGCCCTGCCCGGCCAGCCAGTCGCGCGCTTCCCGCTCCAGCTCGTGGATCGTCGACGCGAGCTGCGCGTCCGGCAACTCATCACAGTCGGAGTAGATGGTGCGCACGAAGTCGCCGCGGACGTCGGCGACGAGGCTGCCCATCGCGCACAGCGTGCCCGGGTTCGGCGGCACGATCACCTTGCGGATGCCGACCTCACGCGCGAGCAGGAACGCGTGCGTCGGGCCGGCGCCGCCGTACGGCACGAGCGCGTAGTCGCGCGGATCGACGCCGTGGCTCGCGAGCACGGGCAGAAACTCCGCATACATGTTCGACGTCGCGACTTGCAAGATGCTGTTCGCCGCTTCGTGCTCATCGAGACCCAACGTCTCTCCGATGCGGCGCACCGCCGCGCGCGCGAGATCGCCGCGCAGCAGCATGCTGGCGCCGAGGAACCGCGCGGGATCGATGATGCCGACCGTGACATAGGCGTCGGTTACGGTCGCGTTCTCGCCGCCGCGGCCATAGGACGCTGGCCCGGGATCGGCGCCCGCGCTCTGCGGGCCGACCTTGAGCACGCCGGTCGGGTCGGTCCAGGCGATCGAACCGCCGCCGGCGCCGATCGAGCTGACTTCCACGGTCGGCAGGATCACCGGGAACTCGCCGACCTTGCTGTCCGTCGAGTACGGCAGCTCGCCGCTGACGATCGCCACGTCCGCGCTCGTCCCGCCCATGTCCAACGTCACGATGTGGTCCTGGCCCATCAGCCTGCTGACGTACAGCGATCCGATGACACCCGACGCCGGGCCGGACAGCAGCGTTTGCACCGGACGCTCGCCGGCGCTCGCCGCCGACATGACGCCGCCGTTCGATTTCGTCGACAGGATCGCGCAGCGCACCCCGAGCCCGCCGAGCCGCTCCTCGAGCATCGTGAAGTAGCGGCGCATGCGGTCTCCGACGTAGGCGTTCATCACCGTGACAAGCGCGCGCTCGTACTCGCGATACTGCGGCCAGATCTCCGATGACGTGCAGACATACAGATCCGGGAAGCGCGCTTGGATCGCATCTTTGGCCAGTCGCTCGGCGACGTCGTAGCGGTACGCGTGCAGGAAGCAAATCGCGATGGCCGTGACGCCTTCCTCGCACAGGCGGGCGGCCTCGCGGCGCACCTGCTCCGGATCGGGGCTGCGCAGGACGACGCCGTCCGCGGTCACCCGCTCGTCGATCTCGCGCACCCAGCGGCGCGGCACGAGCGGCTTCGGCTTGTCGGCGTAGAAGTGGTGCGGGTTCGGCAGGCGCAGCCGCTGCAGCTCGAGCACGTCACGAAATCCGGCCGTGACGAGCAAGCCGGTCGCCGCGCCGTTGCGTTGGATGATCGTGTTCAGCGCCAGCGTCGTGCCGTGGCAGAAGTAGGCGATGCTCTCGGGCGCGATCCGCTCGCGCGCGATCAGCTTCTCGATGCCGTCGACGACGGCTTGGGCGGGAGCACCCGGCACGGACGGCGTCTTCAGCATGTGGAGATCGCCGGATTCTTCTTCTAACAACATGAGATCGGTGAAGGTGCCGCCGATGTCGACACCGAGGCGATAGGACGGACTCATTCCAAGTGTTCCTCCGAATCCTGCCAGCGTCGGGGCGCCAGGCCGCTGATCTGTTCCGCGCCGCGTTCCGCTGCGTCTCGCCTCGTGGCGTCCCGCCAGGCCGCCTCGGCGGTCGTCTGCGCCGCTTCGCGCCACGGACCGGGATCGATCGTCAACAGACGGCGGTCACGGACGACCATCCGGCCGTCGACCCAGACGTGCTCGACGTCACGGGCGGTGCCGCAGGCGATGAGGGACGCGACCGGATCGTATACCGCTCCAAAGTGTACGCTGCGCAGGTCGATCGCGACGAGATCCCCCTTCGCCCCGGGCGCGAGGCGCCCCAGGTCGGGACGGCCGAGGGCGTCCGCCGCGTCGATCGTCGCCGCGGTGAGCGCCTCCCACGGCCCGGCGACGTTCACCGATCCATCAACGACCCGCCCGAGGTAGGCAGCGATGCGCATTTCTTGCAGCATGTCGTGCGGGAAAGTATCGGTGCCGAGCGCGACACGAATCCCGCGCCGCCGGTACGACGCGAACGACCGCAGCGCGATGCCGCGGCGCGCCATTGCGACGGCGCAGTGCGCGACGGTCGCGCGGCTGCGCGCGAGGCGGCCGAGGTCTTCGCTGCCGACGGCCACCAGTGGATGCGCGTCGTGGAAGATCGCGTGCGCCACGATCGTGTTCGGCCGCAGGATGCCCAGCTCGTCCAGCCAGCGCAGCGGCGTCAGACCGGTGCGGCGCAGCATCTCGTGCACCTCGACGACCCCTTGCGCCGCGTGCAGGTGCACGGGCACGCGCAGCCGGTCGGCGGCGTCCATCACGCGCCGCAGGAGGTCGGCGTCGCAAGTGTCCGCCTGCAACGGGAACAACATGCCGCGGATCCGACCGCCGGCGCTCAGATCGTGCTGTTCGATGAACGAGACCGCTTCGTCGAGACCCGCTTCGCCGGCTCGCCGATCCCACTCGTACGCCAGGCGTCCGTCCTGGGTCGTGCGATAGCGCGCGGAACGGAATCCGGGCGCGGTGTACAAACGGAGACCGAGGAGGCCGGCGGCGGCCACGAGGTTTCGCGGCGCGATGCCAGTTTCGCCGCCGAATTCCACGACGGTCGTGGATCCCGACAGCAGCGCCTCCGCGAGCGCGAGCGCGCCCGCTTCCGCCGGCTCGGGACCGAACGCCGGCGCGTTCTCCGCCGGCGCGCCGTACTCGAGGTACCCGGCGCCGAAAAGCTCGGGACGCCCTTGGTCTGCGTACAGCCGGCCGAACGCCAACACGCCGGCATGGAGGTGGAGGTCGATGAGCCCAGGTAAGATCAACCGCCCCGGCAGATGGATGCGTTGGTCGGCTGGGCGATTCCAGGTCGGCCCGACGTGCGTGATCGCTTCGTTCTCGATGACGACGCACCCCGGCGACAGGAGGCGATGTGCTCCGTCCTGCAGCCCCACGACGTAGTCGGCTTGGATCAGCGTTCGCATGGCGTGACCATTGGGATTCGATTCACAACTTTTCGACAGTTCATCGGATCACTAGTACTTCGCGCTGCCGCCGCGAAACTCTTCGTGCGAAGAGCGTTAGGATCTGCCACCGCTGTTCCAGCGCGTCCGCGGTCGGTCTTCGACCGTAGAGCATCGGAGTCCAACGACATGCTCGACGACCCCAACGCTCGCGGCACAAGCGACCGCGATTGTACCCAGAGCGTTCTCCTGATCGACCGCCCTCACCTCGTGGTCTCCGAATCTGGTACGCGACTTTCGGCCACGGCACGCATCGACTGGCAGACCCCGTTTGCGATCTGGTTCCAGACCGCGGAGCTTCCCCTCACCGACCGGGCCGATCCGTTCGTACCGCTCGGATTGATCGCGGCGATGCGCACCGGATGCGACCTTCACATCGACGGCTTCGTGTCTCCTCGTCAGCTGCGGGCGTGTGCAACCATCCAAGATATCTTCACGACCTGGTATCCCGACCGGATGCGGCGGGTGCGGGTCTCGGCGGCCACCACGGCGCTCCCCGCGCCAGCGTCGACGAAAGCGGGCGCGGGGGCGTTCTTTCCGATGGGCGCCGATTCGTTCTACACGGCGCTGACGTGCGCCTACGTCCTCTCGCACCTGCTCTTCGTGCACGGATTCGACGTTCGCCGCGCCGACGTCGCGGTCGCGCAGTACGACATCGATCTGCGCTTCCGCAACCCGCATCCGTGGCCGGTTCGCATCGCGGCCCGACTCGACGGCGACGGGCTCGAGATCCGGCTGTTTGGCCGCGAAAAACCGGCGGCTGCGGTGCGCATCGAGACGCGGATGCTCGGCATGACCGCGCCGGCGCGCCGGGATTTCGCGTGCGCACCGAGCGCGTGTTTCGACGCGACGGGAAAGACGATCGTCGCGAATTGTTGTCCGAAGACGGCTATCCGGTGATGAATCGGATCGTGACGGTCGCCGGCGACGTCGCCGGCCGCGATACGGCACGGTAGCGCGCCGCGATTCGAAGCACGCCGGTCGTCTCGCCCGCGTCCGCGGGGAGTTGCGGCGCCGCTTGCGCGCCGCCTACAATTCTGAGGACGCGCCCGTAGCTCAGGGGATAGAGCAGGGGACTCCTAAGCCTCAGGTCGGGGGTTCGATTCCCTCCGGGCGCGCCACCCGCCCAGGTTCCAGACTTCGACGAACCGTATTCAATCGCCGTGACCCAGCCCTGGCTTGAGCGACTCGCGCGCCGCGCCGCCGACGCCGCCGACGCCGTCGACGCGGAAGAGGTCGTCGCTCTCACCCGCGCGCTCGTCCGCATCGATAGCGTCCATCGTCCCGGCGTCGCGGACGTCACGGAGGCGCGATCCGCGTGCTGGCCGTGTTTCAATGGCGCATGGCGCACGGCGCGATGCCGTACGTCGGGATCAATCCGATCCCGTGGATGGCGCGGTTCGTCGACGCGGTCGGCGCGCTCAACGAGCGGACGCAAGGACGGCACGGCCCGCATCCGATTCTCGGCCTGCCCTGGATCACACCGACGACGGTACGTGCACCGGCGCACGGCGAAGCGCAGTTCAACGTGATGGCCGGAGACGCCCACGTCACCATCGACGTGCGCACGATTCCGGGTCAGGATCACGCGGAGATCGACGCGGCCCTGGAAGCGATCGCGGCGGAGATACGAGGCGCGGATCCGCGCGCCGAAATCTCGTTGGAGATCGTCGATGACCGGCCGTGGACCGAAACGCCGCCCGATCACCCGCTCGCGCGGGCGACGGCACGGGCGCAGACGATGAACCTCGGCGGCCCACCACGGTACGGCGGCGTGCCGGGGACGACCGACGGCACGATCCTCCACGCCTGAGCGTGGATCCCGATCGTCACGATGGGTCCGGGGCGCCGCGGCGTGCCGCATCAAGCGGACGAATACGTCGACGTCGAAGAACCGGTCAACGCGGCGCGCACATGCGCGGCCGCGATCGTGTTGTTCCTTGGGGAGGCAAATTAATGAGAACGCCATATGACAAGCTCTTCCGGTTGGATGGCCGCGTCGCCGCCGTCGTGGGTTCCGCGTCCGGCATCGGCGCCGCCGGGAACGCTGCCGAGTCAGTACGCGTCGACATCCTCGATCGCGCCGATTCAAAGGCGTTCATCGACGGCGTCGTCCGCGATCACGGCAGCCTCGACGTCCTCGTCGTCACGCCCGCATGAACTATCGCAAGCCGACGCTGGAGTACACGGAAGAGGAGTTTGAGTGTGATCGACCTCAACATGCGCGGCGCGTTTTGCCTCATGCAGGCCGGCGGCGCCGTGATGAAAGCGAAGAAGCGCGGCAGCATGATCCTGTTCTCATCCATCCGCGCCGCCACTGTCGAGCCCGGACAGATCGCCTACGCCGCGACGAAAGCCGCGATCATGCAGATGGCCCGGACGCTAGCGGTCGAGCTTGCGCTGGACGGCGTTCGCGTCAACGCGATCGCGCCCGGCGTCGTCGAGACGCCGCTGACGCGGCCGGTCGCGCAGCGCCCGGATTGGTATCGCGCCTACGCGACGAAGTCGGCGGTCGAGCGCGGTGCGACGCCGGACGAGATCGCCGGCCCGATTGTCTTCCTCGCGTCCGACGCCGCGAGCTATGTGATCGGGAGCTTGTTGTTCGTCGACGGCGGCTGGACCGCGATCGACGGCCGCTTCCGACCCATGTAGTCGCCGTCGAGCTACGTCGCCGCCGCGGCGATGGTTTTCTCGAGGTCGATGAACGTCGCGTCCGCGAGACCTCGGTAGCGCTCGGGGTGGCAGGTGAGCGCCACGATCTGCAGCGTCTCCGACGCTTCGTCGAGCAGGTTGAGGATGCGGGCGAAGCGTCCGGCGTCCGTCGCCGTGAGCGCGTCGTCGAGCACGACGAGCTGCCGCTGTCCGCCGCTGATAACTTTCGCGAGCGCGAGCCGCGTCACGAGGTGAACTTGCTCCGTCTCTCCGCCGGAGAGCGCGTCCACGTCGACTTCGAGGGCGTCGGCGACCGGCGGCGCCACACGCTGCGGCGCGAACGAACCGTCCAGCCGCAGCGAGCCCAATCCGCCGCCGGCGACGCGACGCAGCAATCGCGTCGCTTCCTCTTCCACGGGGCGGACCACGTCCGCGATCGTCTCCTCGCGGCAAGCCGCGACCGTGTCACGGAGCAGCCGCAGGCTGTCGGCGCGCAGCGACTCACGCGCGATGTCGGCATCGATCTGCGCCAGCCGCTCCTCGGCTTCCGCGAGCGCCGTGTACGTGCCCTCGGCGGCGAGAAGCTGCAGCTTTCCGTACTGCTCGCGCTCGTTCCCCATCGACTCGCGGGCCAGGTCGGCCGCGGCCGTCAGTTGACGCTCCAACGTCTCGACGAGCGGCGCCGGACTCTCGCCGAGCGCCGTAAGCTTCGCGGCTGCTTCTTCGTATCGCGCTCGCGCCGCCGTTGCCTCCAGGCTCGCGGCCTGCAGCTGCGCATGGCGCTCGGCGTCCGTGCGCCCGTCCGCGCGCAGCGACGTGAGCTGCGCGCGCAGTGACGCCACGTTGTTCCGGATCTCGCGCGACTCCCCGTCCCGTAGCGCGAATTGCTCTCGCCGTTGCCGCTCCTGGGCCTGCGCGGTGGTCAAGGACGATTCCGCGCGCGCGACCTCTTCGTCCACAGCGACCTGGCGGGCCGAGGCCTCGGCGGCGAGCGCGTCGGCGTCCGGTGCCTTGTCCCGCCATTCCGGATAACGCGCCGCCAACGCGGACCGCTCGTTCACCGCGCGCTCGAGCTCCTCTCGCAGCGCCGCAGCCGTACTTCCCGAGAGCAAGGCTTCGATCTGCGTTTCGGCGCGGGCGATTCTCTCGTCCAAGGCGCGCGCCGTCTCGCGCAGCGCTTCCAGCGCCGCGACGTCGCGGGTCCCGTACGGCTCGCACAGCGCCGACAATTGGCGCGTCGTGTCGGCGAGCTTGGCTTGGAGCTTCGGGGCGTCGCCAACGGGACCTCGCGCGCGCACGCGGCCGAACTCCGCAACGTCGAAGACGACCTCCGGCGTGCCGCGCACGGTCAGCGGCCGCTGCGGCGCGGTCGTGTGCTCACCGGACGGCTCTCCGAATAGGATGCGCACGGCGCCCTTCGTCGACGGGACGATCTCGACGGTGATGAGTTGCGTGTCCAGCCTCAACCGCAGTTCGCGCACCTCGGTCGCAAGCTTTTGGATCGCGGTAAACGCCGCCGCGTCGGGCGCGCGTACCGCCGCGCGCTCTTCGACCAGCGCCTTCATCGCAATCGTCGCCGCCTCTACCTCGCTAACGCGGATCGTGAGCCGGTGCGCCGACTCCGACAACGATCGCCAGCGGCGCGCGTCCTCGGCGCGCGCGTGCAGATCGCGCGTCTCGCGCTGCGCGCGCGCGTCCTCCAATGCCGAACGCGCCGACTCCGTCGCCGCGGTGTGCCCGTCGACGAGCGCGCGCAGCGCGGGCAGGTCGTCCGCGAGCGCCTGGCTTCGCGCTTCCGACTCGGCCAAGAGCTTGGCCGTATCCGCGATCCGCTGGATCTGGCTGGACAATGCTTCGTATGCCTTCTCGCCGGCGCGAGCGCGCGCTAGGAAGACGTCGCGCGCGCTCGCGAGCTCCTCGTTGCGGCGCAGCGCCGCGCGTTCCTCCGCCAAACGTGCACGCACCTCCTCTTCATGGGCATTCGATTGCCCACGCCGTGCCCGCAGCGATTCCAGATTGTCGATGATCTTCTCGAGCAGCCGCTGGCGTTGCGCGGCCTCATCGCGACCTTTGACGGCCTCCTCGCGCCGCTCCAGCAACTGCGCGAGAAGACTCGCGTTCTTACCGCGCCGTAGTTGCCCCTTCGGCGTGAAGAACTGCAGGTAGGCCTGCTCAAGGGCTTGCTCCAGTCCGCTCCCGCCCGTGCCGGCGACCTGCGTTCCCAGCGATTCTCGGATGCGCGCGACGAGGTCGCCGGAAAAGCCACCGAGGTGCGGTTGATCCTGCGGCGCCCATAGAATTTGCGCGAGCCCCCAGTTCTCCGAGCGCGACAAGCCGCGGCCCGGCGGCGTGCTCTTCAACAACCTGCGCAACGCGTCGACGGCGGCGGTGCCCTCCGTCGAGCGCTCGTATCCGCCGCCTTTGTGATCCTCGAGCAGGGCCGCCGGCCGGTCGCCGCTCGGTCGATCGAGAAAGTGCTTCGTCGCACGGAAGATGCGCTGCTGGTGCTCGAAGACGACTTGCACGGTCGGCGTTAGCGAACGTCCCCACGGACGCAGCTGCTCCGCGTGCTCGGCGCGGGTCGCCGGATCGTCGAGCAAGCCGCGCTGCAACGCCTCGAAGAGCGTGGACTTCCCTGTCGCGTTCGGCGCGTGCAGAACCGTGAGGCGCGGGGAGAACGGACCGACCTCGATCGGCTCCGCGAAGCATCGCCAGCCGGAAACGCGGATCGAGCGCAGGATCACGCGTCCTCCTCTCGAGCGCGCGCCGTGCGCGCCAGGACGAGCAGATCTTGCAAGGCGCGGGCGGCGACGAACGTCGTTGCCCCCTCTGGGCGCTGCCCGGGAAACGACGGATCGGCAAGCTGGCGCAGGCGTCTGGCCGCCTCCTGGATGACGCCGGCGGGCAGGTCCGCGATCCATCGATCGTCTTGGGGCGCTGGCATGAGCGCCGAGGCGTCCACGCGCGCGTACAAGAACCGCGCCACCGCGATCTCTTCGATCCTCCGCACCTCGTCGCGATCCTCCGGAAACAGAAGGCCGTTCAACCGCAAATCGAGCAGCGTATGCTCGGTGTCCTCGTACGCCTCGACGCGCGCCCGCCAGGCGGCGAGCTCGCCGGGCGCCCGCAAGTCGGGCGTCAGCGCGTCCCATCGCAGCTGGCCCGTGCGCACCGGCGCGACACGCGGCGCGGCGCGGGGCGCGTCGATCTCGACGAGCAAGGCGTTCCCGCTGTCGCGTTCGCCGAACTTCGTCGTCTCGTGGGTGCCGCTGTACGCCATTCGCGGCGCACCGTCGGCTGAGGAA
>VGFF01000041.1 GCA_016868955.1 Armatimonadota bacterium | reverse complement strand
CGGGGCAACCGGTTTCCCCCAGGCCCGCGCGGACGGGTCTGCAATCCGGACTCGCGAGCAGGTCGAACCAGTATGATGTCTAACTAGGACCAGCGAACGTGTCCTGGCCCTGAGAGGGAGGCCAAAGAGCCTATGAAGATGATAGCTACCAAGCGCTTTCGCGCGTTCGTCGCACTCACGGCGCTGCTGATCCTGGCGGTCGGCGGAGGCGCCGGCGCCGGACCGGCCGCCGCACCGCAGCCGGTGTCTGGCGGCTCGCTGTCGATCGCGTACGTTACGACGGCGCCGCACATCGACCTGCACCAGGTCAACCAGGGCGCGGTCAACGAGGTCGCGCACTACTTCTACGAGACGCTCTACGATCGCGACCCGAACGGCAAGGTCATCCCGTTGCTCGTCAAGGAAGAGCAGATCACGCCTGACGGCCTGACGTGGACGCTGAAGCTGCAGCCCAACGTCAAGTTCCACGACGGCACGCCGCTGAACGCCGCGGCGGTGAAGTGGAATTTCGACCGCAAGATCAACCGCCGGTTCACGCTCTTCGACATCCTTCCTTTTCGGACCATCGAGGCGGTCGACGAGCTGACGCTGCGCCTGACGCTGACGCGCCCAGCGCCGAACCTGCGTCCGAACATTTCGACGAAGACGTTTGCGATCTACAGCCCGACGTGGGCGCAGCGCGTCGGCGACGAGGGCATGCGGCTCAACGCCGTCGGCACGGGTCCGTTCACCGTCGCCGAGTTCCGTCCCAACGAGATCCTGCGGCTGCGCAAGAATCCGAATTACTGGCAGAAGGGCCTGCCGTACCTCGACGAAGTCGTCTTCCGCGTCGTCAACGACAACAACACGCGCGCGACGATGATCCAGGCGCGCGACGTCGACGTTGCGCAGAGCTTGTCGGTGCAGGACATCCGGCGCCTCAAGACCACGCCCGGCTTCAAGATTCTCGAGGGCATCGGCTCGCAGCAAGCGTACATCACGCTGAACAACGCGAAGCCGCCGCTCGATGACGTGAAGGTCCGCCGCGCGATCAACCACGCGGTCGACAAGGAAGCGATCATCCGCAACGTCTACCTCGGCGGCGGCAAGGTCGCGCAAGCCGTGTACGCAAACCCGACGATCGACGGCTACGTGCCGGCGGGCTCTTGGAAGTTCGATCAGAACGCCGCCCGCGCGCTGCTTGACGAGGCCGGCTGGCGCATGGGCCCCGGCGGCGTGCGCGTCAAGGACGGCCGCCCGATGCAGCTCGAGCTGATTACGCGCCGCGGCGGCAGCCCCGGCGACTACGAGACGTCCGAGATCGTCCAGGGCATGCTCAAGCAGGTCGGCATCGACGTACGGCTGGTCGTCTTGGAGTCGGCGACGTTCGTGCCGCGCGTCACGCTGCCGCGCGATCGCGCGAACTACGACATGGTGTACCTGACCGTCGGCACGTTCACCGGCGACATCGAGTACATCCTGCAGACGTTCTACCACAGTAGCTCGGCGGCGCCGCGTTACTTCAACCGCGCGCACTACGGCAATCCCGTCGTCGACCAGCTGATCGAGCAGTCGCTGAAGGCGACGACCGCCAAGAGTCGAAACAGCATCTACATGGGCCAGATCATGCGCACGGTGTTCAACGACGCGCCGATCCTGCAGCTCATCGACATGCCGCAGGAGCTGGCGGTGCGCGACAACGTGCACAGCATCTTCCTCGAGCCCGCCGGCAACAACTGGCCGGCGAAGTACGCGTGGAAGACGCGGTAACGCCAGGCAAGCGAACGTGAGATTCGCGAAGGGGGGGCGCCGATGCGCCCCCCCTTCCGTAGGACCCCCGGGTTGGAGGCAACTTGACCGCGTACCTCGTGCGCCGGGCGCTGCTCAGCATCCCGACGCTCTTCTTGGTCGTGACGGTGGTGTTTCTGGCATTCCAGATCATCCCCAGCGACCCCGCGCGTCTCTTCGCCGGTGAAACCGCCGCGCAAGAGACGGTCGAGCGCATCCGCAAGGATCTCGGGCTCGATCGTCCCGCCTGGGTTCAGTACACGGACTACATCACGAAGCTGGTGACCGGAAACCTCGGGCGATCCTTCACGACGCGCCGGCTCGTCGTCGACGAGCTCGGCCCGCGGTTCGTCAACACGATTAAGCTATCGGTTTGGGCGATCCTGCTCGCGACGACCGTTGGCGTCTTGCTGGGGACCATCGCGGCCGTGAACCAAGGCAAGACGATGGACCACATCGCCACGATTATCGCGCTCGTCGGCATTTCCATTCCCGTATTCTGGCTCGGCCTGCTGATGATGTTCTTCTTCAGCGTGACGCTGGGGATCTTGCCGGCCGCCGGCAATGAGACGTGGCGGCACTACATCATGCCGACGGTAGCGCTGTCGGTGTTCTCGCTCGCGTTCATCGCCCGGATGACGCGGTCGTCGCTCCTCGAAGTCATCCGCCAGGACTACGTGCGCACCGCGCGCGCGAAGGGCGCGCAGGAATGGGTCGTGATCGGCCGGCACGCGCTCGCGAACGCGCTTCTGCCGGTCGTCATCGTCGTCGGCTTGCGGTTCGGTTTCATGCTCGGCGGCGCGCTCGTCGTCGAGGAAGTCTTCGCCTGGCCCGGCCTCGGCCGCCTGATGATCGTCGCCGTCGGCCAGCGCGACATCCCCGTCGTACAAGGCGTCCTGCTGCTGTTCGCGGCGACGTTCTTCCTTATCAACGCGCTCGTCGATCTCGCTTACGGCCTGCTCGACCCGAGGATCCGATACGCATGAGCGCCACCGCCACGACCGCCGTTCCGATGCCGCGCCGCGCCGGCGGCGGCAATCCCGTCTGGGAGTTCGCGCGCAAGCACAAGGTCGGCGCCCTCGGCGCGTTGATCGTGCTCGCGTTCTTCGTCTCCGGCGCGCTGGCGCCGTGGATCGCGCCGTACGATCCGCTGACGATCGACGTAGACGGCACGTTGAAGCCGCCGGGATCGCCGCGGCATCTGCTCGGCACCGACAACCAAGGCCGCGACCTGCTCAGCCGCATCCTGCACGGTGGGCGCCTGTCGCTGTGGATCGCGATGACGTCGGTCATCACGAGCGCCGTCGCCGGGATCCTCTTCGGCACGTTCGCCGCGTACTATCCGGGGTCCGAGACGCTGATCATGCGCGTCATGGACATGCTGCTCGCGTTCCCGGGCATCATCGTCGCGCTGACGATCATCTCGCTGCTCGGCACCGGCATCGAGAACCTGATCATCGCTATCGCGATCTCGCAGGTGCCGCAGTACGCACGGCTCGCGCACGGCTTGACGCTGTCGATCAAGGAGAAGATGTTCGTCGAGGCGGCCGTCGCGCTCGGGGCTTCCGACCGCGCGATCGTCCTCAAGCACATCGTGCCGAACCTGTTCTCGTCGATCACCGTACAAACGAGCTTGATGATCCCCACGAGCATCACCACCGCGGCCAGCTTGAGCTTCCTCGGGCTCGGCGTGCAGCCGCCGAACGCCGAGTGGGGGTCGATGCTGCAAAACGCGATGCAGTGGTCGCGCGTCGCCCCGCACGTCATGATCATCCCCGGAATGGCGCTGATGCTCGTCGTCTTCGGGTTCAACGTGCTCGGCGACGGCTTGCGCGACGCGCTCGATCCGCGGCTCCGCAGCCGATAATCGGCAATCGAACATAGGCTCGCCCGACACCGCGGCGCTCGGCGCCTGTCCGGTACGCCGTCGAAAATGTCATGACGGTACGCACCCACGTCATGACGCCGCGGGAGCCCGTCATGACATCAGGGACGTTCATGGCAGGACAGTCCTCGCGGCTGGGCGCGGCGGGCAAACTGCGTGCCAGAACGGCCTCATATGGTTACGAAAAAGAATCATGGAATCTGTGTACAAATTCGAAATAGGGGAATACTCGCACTCATACTGCTGTCGCGTTGCACCCACACAACTCGTCGGAGGATGCCAACATGCGCACGGTCGTCGTCGCGGCTGTCATGAGTGTTTCTTCTTTTCGTTGATGCTGCCGGCCCTTTCCGGCACGGCGGCGGCGGGAGGCATCACGCTGCAGCGCGATACCTGGTACAAGTTCGGATGGAACGCCGACTACGAGCCGCGGAACCGCACGGCCGGATGTCCTGGTCCGAATACGTGCGAGCTGATCGACGATGACTCCGCCCAGAGTCCCGAGAACATGCCATGGTGCGTGGACATCGACGGCCCAGGCGGACGAATCGAGGTCGGCGATGCGATGACCTCCGGCTCGCCCTTGGAGGCGATCGCGATCGTGGCGGACCCGGAGCCGGGCATCTATCTCGATCCGCTGTACTATTACTCGCCGACCTATCGCGGCGACAACCAAGCGCACCTCAAGCCTGGAACCTACTACCTGCGGCTCGTGCCCGTCCCCGATCAGGCGGGCGTCGCGACGTTCTGGTGGGTCATCGCGACGCCCGCCTGAGCCCGCTACCACCTTGCTCGCCGCGCTCGGGCTCGGCGCCGTCACGTGGCGGGCGCGGAGGACGCGGAGGAACCGCCAAGCGCGCGCCGAAATCGCGTTTCACGACTTTCCGCGCCCGGCGGGAGAGAGGTGTGCGCATCCATGGAGATCGGCGTCGGCCTGCCCAACGCGGGGCCGAAGGCAACCCCAGAGAACCTAGATCTCGTCGCGAAGTGGGCCGAGGAGTTCGGATACGATTCGATCTGGGTCACCGATCACGTCTTCCTCCCCGAAAAAGTAGATTCGTGGTACCCGTACCGCACGCACGGCCGTTGGGATTACCCCTCTGACACGAACTGGCTCGATCCGCTGCTCGCGCTCGGCTGGGCGGCGGCGCGGCGCAAGCTGAAGGTCGGCACGTCCGTCCTCGTCGCGCCGATCCGGCACCCGGTGCTGCTCGCGAAGCAGCTGTCGACGCTGGACTACCTCACCGACGGTGGCGTGCTGTTCGGCGCCGGCGCCGGCTGGATGAAGGAAGAGTCCGAGATCATGGACGAGAACTTCGAGAACCGCGGCAAGCGGTTGCTCGAGATGTGCGACCTCATGCGCTTGCTGTGGTCCGGCGAGATCGTGGAGTTCAACGGCCAGTTCTACAAGGTACCGCCCGGCAAGATGTACCCGCCTCCGAAGCGGCGCAAGATCCCGATCGTCTTCGGCGGGCACTCCGACGCGGCGATCCGGCGCGTCGCGAAGAATGGCGACGGTTGGCACCCGACGCAGATTCAGATCCCAAGCTTTCGCGAAGGGCTCGCAAAGCTGCGCCGGTACTGCGAGGAGTACGGCCGCAACTACGACGACCTGATCATCGTCGCCCGCGCCGGGCACGAGTTCAAAGTCACGGCGGAAGCGATCCAGGAGATTCGCGACTTGGGCGCGCACCACTTCATCGCCGATACGCCGATCTGGGACGCGAAGATGGACGCGCTGCGCGCCGAGATGGAGCGAATCGCCAACGTTTGCGCGTTGAAGCCGAAGGTCTAGGAGGAACAGCCCAAAGTGCGATTCGGACTCTGCCTTCCGAACTTCCCGTTCGGCGTGCGGCCGAGCGGCCCCGCCATGCTCGAAGTCGCGCAAGCGGACGAGGGCGCCGGCTCCGATTCCGCCTGGGTCACCGACCACGTCCTCGTGCCGCGAGACAAGCCGCGCTACGGCGTGCTCTACGAAGTGCTCGCGTTGATGGCGTGGCTCGGCGCGCCGACGTCAGCGACAAGGCGCAAGCCGAGCACATGGTCGACGAGGCCGTGCGCCGGACCGGCTCGCTCGACATCCTCGTCAACAACGCCGGCATCGAGTTCCTGACGCCGTTCCTCGACATCGCCGAGAGCGAGTGGGATCGCATCCTCGACGTGAACCTCAAGGCCGCGTTCCTGTGCGGGCAGGCCGCGGCGCGCCACATGGTCTCGGTGGGACGGGGCGGCAAGATCCTCAACATCGCCCCGATCAACTCTCACGTCGCGCTGGAGAAGCAGGCCCACTACGTGGCCTCGAAGGGCGGCCTGCTGATGCTGACGAAGGCCGTGGCGATCGAGCTCGCCAAGTACCGCATCAACGTCAACGCGATCGGTCCCGGCGTCATCGACACCGCGTTGACGAAAGGCAGCCTCGCCGATCCGGAGCGCCGGGCGGTGCTGCTGTCGCACGTGCCGTGGGGCCGCGTCGGCCAGCCGCGCGACGTCGCGAACGCGGCGCTGTTCCTCTGTTCCGACGAAGCGGACTACGTGAGGGGCACGATCCTGTACGTCGATGGTGGTTGGCTGATCTCCTGAGGAGGGAACGAACGTGACGATCGACTACCGCGCCCGCGTTGCCGCGGCGCAGAACCGCATGAAGGAACTGGGGATCGAATTGCTCGTCGTGCCGCGCACGACGAACATGGAGTGGCTCGTCGGCGTTCGCCGCGACAAGGCGCCGTACACGGCGATCATGCATCCCGGCGCGTGGGCCGGCGCCGTCTACCTCGGCCAGGACAAGGGCCCGATCGTGGCGCTGCCGCGCATGGACGTGCAATTCGAGCTCGGCGACATCCCGGGCATGGAAGTCCGCGTCATCCAGGACGCCGACGACCACAAGCAGTTCGTCCTGAACCTCATCAACGAGTTCAAGCTCAACAAGAAGACGATCGCGGTCGAGGACCGGTCGCACGCGAGTACGCTGTTCCACCTGCAAGAGCTCGTGCCCGACGGGAAGTTCGACCTCGCGTACAAGATCTTCCGGCCGCTGCGCAACCCGAAGACCGAAGCCGAGATCGAGCGCATGTGCGGCGCCGCGAAGATCCTCGACGCGGCGATGGGCGACATCCTCAAGAAGATCCGCATCGGCATGACCGAGCTCGAGCTGTACAGCGAGACCGAGCATCAACTCTACAAGCACGGCTCGTACGCGCCGTCGTTCCCGACGTCGATCTACATCGAGAACCCGAACCGGGCGACGAAGTCGCGCGAGCTGAAGGGCAAGACGAACCATCCGCTGGAGCGCGGCACGGCGATCGCGTTCGACTTCGGCGCCGTATACCAGGGCTACTCCGGGGACTTCGGCCGCACCGTCTGGCTGGGCAAGCCGCCGGAGGAGTTCCTGAAGACGCATAAGCTCGTCATGGACTCCCAGGCCGCCGGCATCACCGCCGCCAAGACCGGCATCACCGCCGAGGATCTCAACCAGGTCGCGCGCAAGGTGATCGAGGACGGCGGCTACGGCCCGAACTTCCGCCACCGCCTCGGCCACGGCATGGGCATGGACTGCCACGAGCCGCCGTTCCTCACACCCGGCGACAAGACGGTCCTCAAGGCCGGCATGGTGTTCACGATCGAGCCGAGCATCGCGATCGACAACAAGTGGGTCGTCCGCGTCGAGGACGCGGTCGTCATCCGAGATGGCGGCGGCGAGCCGCTGAGCACGTTCCGCAAGGACGTGCTCGTCGTCGACTGACGCGGGATCATCACGGAGGTCGCATGGCGATCGACTACAAGAACCGTCCATTGCAGGTTCGCGCCCGCATGGACGCGCTCGACATCGAGACGCTCGTGTTGTCGCGGTCCGCGAACCTGCAATGGACGACGGGTATGCCGCGCCACAAGCCCGGGTACACGTACGAGCAGTACCCCGGCGCCTGGGCGATGGCCGCGCACATCACCGCGAAAAAGGGGCCGGTCTTCGTGTTCCCGCGCATGGTCACGGAGTTCGACCTCGCGCACCTGCCGGACGCCGAGGTGCACGGTCAAAACCGAAGAGGAAATCGACCTCATGCGTCGCTCCGCCCGGCTGTGCGACGCGGCGATGACGGGGGTCATCAAGAAAGTGCGGCCGGGCGTCTCGGAGCTGGAGATCCTGTTCGAGGTCGACTATCAGCTCATCCGCGCCGGCGCCGAGGCGACGTCGTTTCCGTCGGCGCTGTACATCCACAATCAGCGCCAAGACGATCGGGCGAAGGGGAAGAAGGACGCGAGCACGCACCCGATCGAAGCCGGCACGGCGATCCCGTTCGAGTTCGGCGCCGTCTACGACGGCTACGCGTCGGACTTCGGGCGCACGGTGTGGATCGGCGAGCCGCCGGCCGAGTACCGCAAGACGTTCGACCTCGTCATGGCATCGCAGGCGGCCGGCATCGCGGCGATGAAGTCGGGTAAGATCACCGCGGCTCAGCTCGACGCGGTCGCGCGCAAGGTCATCGACGGCGGCGGCTACGGCGCGCACTTCCGGCACCGGCTCGGCCACGGCATCGGCATGGACGTGCACGAGGTCCCGTTCCTCAACACCGGCGACGACACCGTGCTCGAGAACGGTATGGCGTTCACGATCGAGCCCAGCATCATCCTCGATGGCCGCTGGATGGTCCGCGTCGAGGACGTCGTCGTCGTGCGCGACGATGGCGGCGAGTCGCTGAGCAACTACAGCCGGGAGCTGCGCGTCTCCGGATAGCACCCGTTTGGACTAGGTATGCCAAGCACGCCCATGCGCGAATCCCGCCGCTACCTACGTTCTATCCAGCGTGGTGGTGTTGCATCGCCTATGGACACTCGATACGCTCGACCCATGCCCACGACGATCGACGTCTTCACCGTCGAGGAGTTCGAGCGCATCGCGGCGACGCTGGAGGACGCCGAACTCGTCGCCGGTCGTATCGCCCCGGTGACGCCGTCGACCACGTTGCCGGCGTTCGTGGTCAGCCGCCTGGTCCAGCGGTTGGGCAGCCACGTCGACGCGAAAGGGCTGGGCATGGTGCTCGGCCCGGACGGCGGTTACGTGACGGACCCGCTCTTGGCGACCGTTCGCGCGCCCGACGTCAGATTCGTATCCGCGGCCCGCGTGCCGCATCCGCTGCCGCGAGGGTTCGCGGGCCTCGCGCCCGACTTCGCGATCGAACTCTACATGGACTCGCCAACACCGATCGCGTCGCCGAGTTCCTGCCCGACGTCGCGATCCTGGCGCGCACGGGCCCGTCTGGATCCTCGATCTCGCGGCCCGTACACTCGCGACGCACACCGCTGGAAGCACCGTGCTATACGGAGACAACAATCTCGTCGCCGCGGCCCCGTTGCTGAGGGAGTTTGCGGTGAGGCTTGCGGACCTGACCCCTACGTGGACGTCGCGGCCTGAGCCGCTCTCCGATCATACCTCTCTCCCTCCCGAATCCCGAGGTCTGGCAGGACCCCGCCACCCGCGCGTAAAACCTACGGCACTAGAATTCCGATCCGAAACCCTGGGAGTCGTCCGCCATGGCCCATCAGGCCTATCTAATCCGACGCTTGCTGACGATTCCACCCATGCTCGTCGGGATCTCGCTCGTTTTGTTCCTGGCGATCAACCTGGCGCCAGGCGGCCCCGAGTCGTTCTTCATCGCCGAAGATATGAACACGCAGATGGCCGAGCAGCTGCGAGAGTCGCTCGGCCTGAACCAACCGCTGCACGTCCGCTACTGGCGCTGGCTGACGCGCGTTGTCGTCGGCGATCTCGGGTTCTCTCTGTCCGGCGGCATCCCGACGACGCAGCTCATCCTCGATCGGCTGGGCGCGACGCTGCTGCTGACGACGACGAGCCTCGTGATCGCGGTCGTCATCTCGGTGATCGTCGGCGTTATCAGCGCCGTGCACCAGTATTCGACGCTCGACCGTGTGATCTCGGCGCTCGCTTACTTCGGTATGTCGTTCCCGACGTTCTGGCTCGGGATCATGCTCATCCTGCTGTTCTCGGTGACGCTGCGCTGGCTGCCGCCGTCGGGTATGTCGGAGTTCGGCAAGGAGGGCGACCTGCTGTCGCGGATCTCGTTTCTCGTCCTGCCGGTGATCGCGCTGAGCGCGGTCGACATCGGCGGCTTCGTGCGGTTCGTGCGCGCGAGCATGCTCGACGTGCTGCGCATGGACTACGTGCGCACGGCGCGCGCGAAGGGGTTGGCCGAGAAGGTCGTCGTCTATCGCCACTCCTTGCGCAACGCGCTGATCCCAACCGTCACGGTCATCGGCATGGCCGCGCGCAGCCTCGTCGCCGGCGCGGTCTTCGTCGAGATGATCTTCGCCTGGCCGGGGCTCGGCCGCCTGGCCGTGAACGCGGTCTACCGGCGCGACTACCCGGTCGTGATGGGCGTCAACATCGTCATCGCGTTGTTCGTCGTCGTCACGAGCCTCATCGTCGACATCCTGTACCTCTACCTCGACCCGCGGATCGAGTATGAGTAGCGGCGTCGCGGTCGCAACGAGCGGTGTCCGGTTCTGGCGGCAGCTGCGCCGGCATCCGCTCGCGCTCGGCGGCGGCGCCGCGATCCTGTTCATCTTTCTCGTCGCGTTGCTGGCGCCGCTCGTTTCGCCCTACGACCCGATCGCGCAGGACCTGGACAAGCGCCTGCAGGGCCCCAGCCCGTCCCATTGGCTGGGCACCGACACGTTCGGGCGCGACGTGCTCAGCCGGATCATCTGGGGGGCGCGCATCTCACTGCTGATCGGCGTCGGCTCGATCGCGCTCGCGATCGTCGTCGGCACGGCGTTCGGTGCCGTCGCCGGCTTCTACGGCAAGCGCACCGACTGGACGGTCATGCGCATCGTCGATCTGTTCCTGGCCGTGCCAGGCCTGTTCGTGATCATGGTCATCGTCGCGCTCGTCGGGCCCAGCATCAGCCTGACGGTGCTGCTGATCGCGTTCATCTTCTGGCCATCGACGGCGCGCATCATCCGCGCCGTCGTGCTGGCGTTGCGCGCCCAGGACTTCGTCGAGGCGGCGCGGGCGGTCGGCGCCGACGGCCCGCGGATCATCGTCCGGCACATTCTGCCGAATACGGCCGCGCCGGTGATCGTGCAGTTCACGCTGCAGATCGCGCGCGCGATCATCCTCGAGTCGGGCCTCAGCTACCTCGGGTTGGGCACGCAGCCGCCGACGCCGAGCTGGGGCAACATCCTGTCGGAGGCGCAGCCGCACCTGCGCATCGCGCCGTGGGTCGCGACGTTCTCCGGCATGGCGATCTGGCTGACGACCCTCTGCTTCAACTTCCTCGGCGACGGACTACGGGACGCGCTAGATCCGAGGTTGCAAGTATAGGACGAACGCGGAACGCGAAAGCGCAACGACGCACGAAAATCATGGAGGTGGCTCGTATGAAGTGGCGTTGGACCGCGGTGCTCTTCCTCGCACTGACGCTCGTCGCCGGACAAGTCGATCCGACGCTGGGGCAGCAGCGGCCGCGCGGCGGCGTGCTGCGCATCGGCTCGATCGCCGACGCCGTGTACCTAAACCCGGTCATCGAGATCAGCGGGCGCGACTGGGACATCAACGCGTTCATCTACGACCAGCTCGTCGTCATCGGGCCGGACGGGCTGCCGAAGCCGCGCCTGGCGGAGCGCTGGGAGACGTCGAAGGACGGCAAGGCCGTCACGCTCTATCTAAGGAAGAACGTGAAGTGGCACGACGGCAAGCCGTTCACCGCCCACGACGTTGAGTTCACGGCCATGACGAGCCTGAATCCGAAGGTGCCGAGCATCAAGCGCCCGCGCTGGGCGGCGCTCGTCGGCTACGACGAGCTGACGCGCAGAGAGAATCCTGTGCCGTACGAGTCGCTTCAGCAGAAGCCGATCCAAGTCATCAACGACCACACGATACGATTCCACCTCGCCTACGCGTACGCGCCGTTCGTGCCGATCGCGCTCGAGCAGGCGATGGTGCCGAAGCACTTGCTCGAGGCCGAGGTCAAGTCCGGCGCCGACCTGTTGAAGAGCCAATTCAACCAGCGGCCCGTCGGTACGGGCCCGTTCAAGCTCACGGAGTGGCGCCGCGATGAGCGCATGGTCCTGGAAGCGAACGCTGACTACTGGATGGGTCGGCCGCGCCTCGACCGCATCCTGTACCGCATCGTGCCTGACCGCACCGTGCTCGGCACGGAGCTGGAGACGGGCAACATCGACTTCATGCACGACGTCAACTTCGAGATGATGGAGCGGCTGCGCACGAACCCTCGGTTCGTCGTCGACGCGCAGAACGGCCTGTCGTGGTGGGGCATCATCTACAACACCGAGCACCCGCTGTTCCAGGACAAGCGCGTGCGTAAGGCGTTCCAGCACGCCGTCGACATGCCACGCATCGTGCGCGAGTTCTGGACGCGCGACTGGCGCGCCGCGACCGGTCCGATCTCGCCGTCGGTCTGGGGCCACAACCCGGCGCTGCAACCCTACGCGTTCGATCCGGAGCGCGCGAAGCGGCTGCTGGAAGAGGCGGGCTGGCGTCCCGGCCCCGACGGACGCTTGATGAAGGACGGCCGGCCGTTCACGTTTACGATCAAGACGTTCGACTTCGCGCGCGAGCGCCAACAGGCCTCGATCGCGGTGCAAGCGGCGCTGCGCTCGCTCGGCATCGACGCGCGCACGGAGTTCCTGTCCTCGCCGGTGCTGCTGCGCCAGGCCGAGGCCGGCCAGTTCGAGATGGCGTTCATCGCCTACAGCGGCTTCGTCGATCCTGACGGGACGCTGATCCGCTGGGAGTGCCGCAACGTCAACGCCGGCAACATCTCCCGCTACTGCAATCGAGAGCTGGACGCCATGATCACACGGGCCCGCCAAGAGACGCGGGCGAGGGAACGTAGAGTGATGTATCAGAGGATCCAAGAGGTGCTGCATGACGAGCTGCCGGTCATGTGGTCCACGTGGGGCGTCGACGTGAAGGTCTGGGATCGGCGCTTTAAGGGCTTCGTCGTCACGCCGGATTCGCGCGGCGTGTTCAAGAACATCTGGTTCGCCTACTACCAACCATGAGAGACGCCATCTACCGGCACATCGATGCCAATCAGGAAGCGCACCTTGCCAAGCTGCGCCAGTACGCGTCGCAGCCCAGCGTAAGCCAAGAGAACCTCGGCGTCGAGCAGTGCGCGCAGATGCTCGTGCGCGACTTCCAGGCGCTCGGCTGCCGCGAGGCGGAGATCGCGCCGACGCCGCTGCTGCCGTCGGTGTGGGCGTATTACGACGCTGGGGCGCCGAAGACACTCGCGCTCTACGGCTACTTCGACACGAACGTCGTCGGGTCGGGCTGGGATCATCCGCCGTTCGACGCGGTCGTCGCGCCGCGGGCGCCGCACAAGCGCGTGCTGTACGGGCGCGGCGCCAACAACAAGCAAGGTCTGATCGCGTTCCTCAACGCGCTGTCGTCGATCAAGGCGGCGGCCGGGCAACTTCCGGTGAACCTGATGTTCGTCTGCGAGGGCGAGGAGTTCACCGGGAGCCCGCACGTGCCTCTGCTCATCGACCGCTACCGGCACCACCTGTCCAAGGCCCACGGCATGATCACGCCGGGACCGTGCCAGAACGCCGGCGGCGACGTCACACTCGCGCTCGGCAACAAGGGCTGTCTGCACATCGAGCTGGAGGCGTCGGGCGAGAAGTGGGGGCGCGGGCCGACCGGCGGCCCGGTGCACTCGTCGACGATGGTCGTCGTCGATCATCCCGTGTGGCGGCTGGTGCACGCGCTGGCGACTTTGTATGACGCGAAGGAGAACCGCATCCTCGTCGACGGCTTTTACGACGGGCTCGCGAAGCCGACGGCCGAGGACATGGCCCTGCTCGACGGCCTGGCGGCGCGATACAAAGGCCGCGAGGCGTCGGCGATTCCGGCGCTCGGTCCCGGCAAGGTCGACAAGTTCCTCAACGACCTCACCGGCCGCGACGTCTTCGAGCGCTACTGCTTCCAGCCGACGATGAACATCAACGGCTTGCGCGCCGGCTATACCGGCCCGGGCACGACGTTGTGGACGCTGCCGCAGGCGGCGTACTGCACCATCGACCACCGTCTGCCGCCCGACCTAGATCCCGAGGTGTGCTGCCAGAAGATCCGCGCCCACCTCGACCGCCACGGCTTCAGAGACATCGGCATCAAGGTCATGATGTCCGTCGGCGCGCAGAAGCTCAGCATCAAGGACGACCTGGCGCAGGCGGCCCTGCGCGTGTTCAAGAACTGGGACATCGACCCGGTCGTCTGGCCGCGGCGCGGCGCCAGCGGCCCGACCGGCTCGTTCAGCCAAATGCTCGGCCTCAAGGTGCTCGGCGCCACGGGCATGAGCTACGCCAGCTCGCACAGCGCCGGCAACGAGTTCCTCGTCATCGAGGGCGACGGCAAGGTCGGCGGCCTGGCCGAGCTGGAAAAGTCGTACGTCGATCTGCTGTACAGCTACGCGTCGTACCCGAATCCGTTCTAGGATCCACCCGGCTTCGCCGCGTCCCATCGGGCACGGCGACATCGAGGAGGAGAAACACACATGGATGGTCACACGACGGTCATTCGCGGGCGTTCGCTGTTCGACGGTGTCGACACGGAGCACCGCGAAGGCGCGAGCGTGTGGATCGAGGCGGGGCGCATTCGCGCGGTCTACGGACGGGAGGGGCCCCCGCCGCCTCCCGGCGCGCGCGTACTCGACTTCCCCGACGGCGGTATCTTGCCCGGGTTCATCGACACGCACGTGCACCTGATTCTCGGCACGGCGCACCGCAACCACGGACCCAAGAGCTACAACCACGTGATGGGCGAGGACAGCGACGCGTTGATGCTGCTGCGCTGCGTCCGCAACGGCTACCTGCACCTGATGAAGGCCGGCGTCACGGCGATGCGCGACGTCGGCGCGCGGAACCGCATTACGCTCGACTTGAAGGAAGGCCTCAGCGCCGGGTTGTTCCACGCGTTTCCGGCCGTGCAGGTCTGTGGCCGCAGCATCACCATGACCGGCGGCCACTTCCACTTCTGCAACGAGGAAGCGGACGGGCCGGAGGCATGCCGCCTCGCCGTGCGCCGTCTCGTCAAGGAAGGCGCCGACTTCATCAAGGTCATGGGATCGGGCGGCGGCACGTACATCACCGACGCGCGGCGCGCCTCGTACACGGTCGAGGAGCTGCGCGCGATCGTCGACGAGGCGCACCGGCACGGCAAGGTCACGACGATACACTGCCTGGCCACGCAGTCAGTCGTCAACGCGCTCGACGCCGGCTTCGACTGCATCGAGCACTACGAGTTCCAGGAGATGGACTACACGCGCAACTTCAACCGCGCGATCGGCCGGCGGATGATCGACCAAGACGTGTGGCTCAGCCCGACGATCCAGACCGGGTATCGCCGCATGGAAAGCCTGCGCGCGCTGCGCGATCGGCGGCCGCTGACGCCCGGCGAGCAGGAAGCGCTGACGTACTTCGAGTGGAAGCAAGAAGGCCAACTATACGTCACCGGCGAGCTGTACCGAATGGGCGCGCGAAAGTTCATCATGGGCACCGACGCGATCGCCGAGTTCGGCGACTATGCGATCGGTCTGGAGCTGCTCGTCGCCGCCGGCCTGCCCACGAAGGACACGCTACGCGCGGCCACGAGCAATGCCGCCGCGGCGTGCGGGTTCGACGACGCGGGAATGCTCGCGCCCGGCAAGGCGGCCGATGTCGTGGTCGTACGCGGGAATCCGCTCGACGACATCCGCGCCACCGGCGACGTCGTGCAGGTCGTCAAGGGCGGTTTCGTGCTGCCGATGGACAGCTTGGCGCTCTTTCCCCACGGCCCCGGCGCCGCCGCCCCGCCGGTTCGGCGGCGTCGCCCCGACCCGCAAGTCATCCGCACCTAACGTCAGCGCGTCGCGTCTTCGGCCGTGACCGTCGCGGCGGTGATCGTGCCGCGCGAGGGCAAGCCGGTCTTCCTGCTCTCGAAGATGCGCCGCGACATCCTCGCCGTGTCGGATTCGTGGCTGCGCGACGGCGACGTACGCATCCATCGCGACGGCGAGCGCGCTCAACGAGCTGCGCATCGCCGTCGGACGCCTCTGCGTCGAAGACAATCTCTGGAACGCGGACGCAGACTTCATCCGTGAAGCAGCGCCGGGTATGCGTCTATAATGAAAGTCGCGCCCATCTGTAGTTGGATGCGCCAGACCATCCCCCAAGAGGAGCCGTTCCTTGCCGAGTCCAAGCCTGGACGTCGCGCGCGCGCACCGGATGATGCGCGAACAGGGGATCGACGTATTGCTCGTCGTCGCCCCGGAGAACTTCCAATACACGACCGGCGTCGTCACGCTCTTGCCCGGGTTTCGCCATTCCGGGGTGACGTCGATCGTGGTGCTGCCGGCGGATGAGCGGCTGTCGCCGGCGGCGATCGTCGGCGACACGGAAGCGCGCGCGATCCGGAAGCAATCGTGGATCGAGGACGTGCGCACGCATCCGCTGTGGATCGAGAGCGACGACATCACGGAGGCGATCGCGGCAAACCCCGAAGCCGACGCGCTGGCGGCGCTGGCGGCCGTCGCGGACCGCAAGCCGGCGCGCCGTGCCGCCGAGATCGACATGACCGCCGTCACCGCGCAGGTCGTCGCGGCGCTCGTCGATCGCAAGCTGGAGCGCGCGCGCATCGGGACGGAATTCGAGGACATCCCCGCCAGCGAACTGCACCGCTTCCAGCGGGCGCTGCCGAACGCGACCTTCGTCGACGCCACTTCGATCTTCCGTGAGCTGCGGTTGATCAAGACGAACGACGAGATCGACAAGCTGCGCACCGCCGCCGAGATCGCCGAAGCGGCGATGACGACCGCGGTGCGAGACATCGGCGCCGACACGAAGGTCGGCGACGTCTTCCGCGCGTTCCAGATCGAGGCGATCAAGATCGTGTCGCGGCGCGGCGCCGACGCGATCACGCACTACGAGCTGGGCCGCGCGAACATCG
>VGFF01000040.1 GCA_016868955.1 Armatimonadota bacterium | reverse complement strand
CAATGGGGCGTTGCTTCAACGCACGGAAGCCGAGGTCACGGATCGATTCGGTGAGATCGTGGAGTTCGCCGAGTTGGACGCGTTCATCGACGCGCCCTTGCGCACCTACTCGAACGGCATGATATCGCGGCTGGCGTTCGCGCTCGCGACGGCGTGGCGACCCGATGTCCTCCTCCTCGACGAGGTTCTCGCGGTCGGAGACGAGGCGTTTCAGCGCAAGTGCCTGGCCCGCATGCGGTCCTATCGCGAGCACGGGACGACATTCCTCTTCGTATCCCACGACGCGAACGCGGTGCGCGAGATCTGCGATCGCGCCATCTGGATAGATCAAGGCCGCCCCCGAGAGTTGGGTGCGGTGGAGGCGGTCCTCTACGCTTACCGACATTCCACGTGAGGGCGCGTCATCTGCCTTGCTTTCTCCCTATGATGGGCGCCTCGTTGACTTGTTTCCCGCGGCAACTCTTGCGCCGTTCGGCGCTGAGATCTTCGATCTCGCGGTCGTGGTCGCGCCGACGATCGATCGTCGGTTAGCCGCGTTGGAAGTAGCGCATCAAGACGCGATGGCCAGTGCCGACTTGGAGATGGCAAGCTTCTGTGCGGCGGTAATCGAGCAGTCGCGGTTGGTGTTGTACGCGCTCGTGCAGAAAGCGGAGGCATCGTCCGCGCGCTCGTAAGCGCGAGAGCAACGCGACGGCCTTGAAGGCATGCACGGACAAAAGATCGGATGGTAAACCGGCTGCGATTGAGGAGCGGATAACGCGTGCGGATCTGTGTGACCGGCGGGGCAGGTTACCTGGGCTCGATTCTCGTGCCGCATTTGCTGCAGGACGGGCACACCGTAACGGTGCTCGACAATTTCCGCTACCACCAGGTGACCCTGCTCGACTGCGTCGCCGATCCCCGGTTGCGGATCATCCGCGGCGACGCCCGCACCGAATCGACGTTGCGTGAGGCCATTCGCGACGCGGACGTCATCCTCCCGCTGGCCGCGATTGTCGGCGCTCCGGCATGTGATGCCGACGCGACGGCGGCCACGTCGACGAACCTCGACGCGATCCGGCTGCTCCTGCGCGTCCGCGCGCCCGGTCAGCGGATCTGTTTCCCTTGCACGAACAGCGGGTACGGCATTGGGGACGCCGACAAATTCTGCACGGAGGAGTCGCCGCTGCGCCCGCTGTCGCTGTACGGCACCACGAAGGTCGAAGCCGAGGCGGCGGTGCTCGATGCCGGCAATAGCCTGTCGTTCCGCTTCGCGACCGTCTTCGGCACCTCGCCGCGCATGCGAACGGACCTGCTCGTCAACGACTTCGTCTATCGCGCCGTCACCGACCGCTACTTAATCGTTTTCGAAGGGCACTTCCGGCGGAACTTCATCCACATTCGCGACGTCGCGCGCGCGTTCGAGCATGCGCTGGTCGAATTCGACCGGATGGCCGGCCGCCCTTACAATGTCGGACTCAGCAACGCGAACTTGTCGAAGCTCGAGCTGTGCGAGCGCATCCGTGTGCAGGTGCCGGCGTTCACGTTCATCGAGGCCGCGATCGGCAAGGACCCCGACCGGCGTGACTACATCGTGTCCAACGCGCGCATCGAAGCGACCGGGTTCCGTCCCGCGCACACGCTCGACGACGGGATCCGCGAGCTGGTCGAGGCGTACAAGGTCCTCGGGCACCGCCCGCACACTAACGTCTAGGGATTGGTGCCACGTTGCCTCGATTCGTCCTTATCGATCAATCCATCATCGACATCGGCGGCCACCACTACGAGTACGCGCAGCACGTGCTCGCGGCCGCGGCCCGCGCCGCGTACGAACCGGTGCTCGTCACGAATCGGCGCGCCCGCGGCGACGACGCGCCCTGGCCGGTCGTGCGGGCGTACCGGTATGGAATCTGGTTCCGCCTCGCGCCGCCCGGTTGGCTTCGGCCGCTGTGGGACGGGGCGGCCACGATCGGCCGCTGGAAGTCCCTGGTCCGGCTGCGGCTGATGTTCTCGCCGTTCGGCGTCCTCTGGGCGGCTCGCGACAACTTAGAGGAATTCTTCCAGCGGCTACCGCTCAGCGGCGGGACGCGCTCGGTCTGGATCGCATTGGCGGCCGTGTGGTTCGCGACCGTCATCGCCGCCGTGTTTCGGCTGGTCGCGGCAATGCTACCGCTGCGAGGCTATTTCTCACGAGTGGGCCCGCCGGTGAACGTCGTCGTCCGCGCATTGCTGTCGCCGCTGGGGTTGTTCCTCGGTTGGCACCCCGAGCGCATGCGGTGGGTCTATGACCGGTATCGGATGCGGCAGTTCGCGCGCGATACGCGCGCGGTTTTCCGTCAAGTTCCCCTCGCCGCAGGCGACGTCGTCTTCCTGCCGACGGTCACGTTCGTCGAGACCGCCGGGTTGCTGCGATACCTGGAGTCGGATCCGGCGTCGCGTTGCGCGTCTTGGCATTTGTTGTTTCGCCGGGCCCTCTACGCCGGGCTAGAGGGAGACTACGCGGGACAGGACGAGGAGATGCGGGTGCACCGCCACGCGCTCCTCGAGTGCCGTCGCCGCGCCCTGGGAGATCACGTGCGGTTCTACACGGACACCGACCGCCTCACCGACCAATACAACCGGTTGGGCCTCGTCGCCTACCATACTCTGCCGATTCCGCACACGCAGCCGGCGCCGCCCTCACCGCCGGCGCGCATGCCGCTGACGGCGGTGTACTTAGGCGACGCTCGGAAGGAGAAAGGGTTTCATCACCTGCCGCGCGTCATCCGCGATCTGTGGCGGGACTACGTCGAACGAGACCGCCTGCGGTTTCGGCTGCAGGTGAACTACAACACGGCCGACGGCGACCCCGAGGCCGTCGTCGCGCGTGCCGACCTGTCGTCATTGGATCCGCGGTTCGTGGAGATGATCGATCGACCGCTGTCGTCGCAGGAGTATCGCGAGCTGCTCGCGGGCGCCGATATCGCGCTGCTCCCGTATGACCGATTCGCTTACTACTCTAGAAGCTCAGGCGTGCTCGTCGAAGCGATGGCGACCGGTGTCCCGGTCGTCGTGCCGGCGGCGAGTTGGCTGTCGGCGCAGGTTGCCGGCGAGATCACGCGGTATCGGCGGGCGTTGCCGGAGACGCGGGCGACCTACTACCGAAGGGCACCCGTGTTCAGCTGGCGGCGCTCTGGCAATGTCGCACAGGTACGTGGTCATCTCCAGCTGCGCATCGGTGGCGAGGCGACGAAGGTGTATACCAGCATCATCGTTCCGATCGACGCGACGTTGATGGTCGTGACGGGCACGCTCGACCAGAACGGAACGTACGCGCAGCTCTACGTGGACCACCTGGACGCGCATGGCGAATCGTTGCATCGCCAAGTCTTGATGATGGAGCGTTCTGGAGACGACCCGATGGCGAGCGCCGCCGTGCGGCTGCGGGCCGGGACGCATTCCGTGTGGGTGTCGCTGCGCAACGCGTTCGGCGACGCGATGATCGCGTTCTCGGGCGTGCGCGTCGACTTCTACGCCGAACCGCCGGACGCGCCGATTCCGCTGGGCGTGATCGCCGCCGTCTGCCATAACGCGGAAGAGATCAGCGGCGCCGTTCGAGAGCTCGTCGATCATCACGCCCACTACCGCGAGACGAGCCACGCATTCGCCGGGCATGTCTACGCCACGCACAACGCCGACGCGTTGATCGCGGATCTGGTGCCGTCGTGGGAGCGGCTGCTGCGGCGGTCGGAATCGACGATCGCGGCACCCGTGACGGGGACCGCCACCGGCCATGGGGATCCGCGATGAAACGGCGCGGTCCTCGCGTCGTCGGCGTTTCCGATGTCAGCGTCGGCTATGGCAGCCCGCAGATTCCCGCGTTCATCGCGTCGGTCGCGACCCACTACGGCGGCGAAGGCATCGTCCTCGAGCCGGATCAGATCGAGCGCGCCCCTCGCGATGGCCTGTTTCCCGCCGTCGACATCGAGCGTCTGGCGACGTCCTTCCACCCGTACTCGGCGATCGGGCGCCTCGAGTACAACGTGGCGGCGAGCCGCCGGGTCGACGCCCTGGCGCCGGACGTCCTCGTCGTCTTCGGCGAATACTGTCTGCCGGTGCTGGCGAAGCTGCGACGTCGCCCACGGGTCGTGATCCTCTACGCGCTGGAGCTGATCACGTACCCGTTCGACATCGAGGTGAGCCGCGCGGTCTGCGCGTCGGTCGACCTCATGGTCTTCCCGGAGGAAAATCGGGCCCGGTTGCATGCCGATCGCTGCGGGCACAACCAAGTGCCGCGCGTGATCGTGTACAACTGCGCCCCGCACGAGCTTGAGCGGAGGGCGGTCGCGCCGGCACCGGCGGCGCAGCGCAACGGCCGGATCGTCTACCACGGCACGATCGAGCATGGCCGAACGTATGCCGAGTACTTCCTCGACGCGAAAACGCAGGCGCTGCCGCTCGACACCTACGGCGTCTTCGGCGGCCCGCGCGCGGCGGAGACGCGCGCCGCGTTCCGGGACATGACGAGAAATAGCCGTTTCCTGGGCTATGTGGACGCGGCCCGCCTCGCGGAGATCCGGCGCGACTACCTGTTCAGCATCGTCATGTGGAACCCGGATCAGGAGAACCAATATTACGCCGCGCCGAACAAATTCTTCGAGTCGATCGTCTCCGGCGTGCCGCCGATCGCGGCGCCGCATCCGCAATGCCGTATGCTGTTGGAGCGCTACGACTGCGGGCTCGCCATGTCCGACTGGTCGTTCGGTTCGTTCCTGTCGTCGTTGCGGCGCGGTCTGGCCCTGGCGGGCAGTGAGCGCTACGCGGAGCTGGTTCGCAACTGCGGGCAGGCCGTCCGCGCCGAGCTCAACTGGGCGACCCAGTTCGCCAAGGTCGCCACTTGGCTGCCGTCCCTCGACGGCGCGCCGGCCACGGTGGAAGCCGCAGCTCCGGCCGGAGGGCGACGATGATCTACGTTCTCGGCGCGAACGGATTCCTCGGCTCGGCGTTCGCGCGCCGGTGCTCGGCGCGCGGCCTGGCCTGGCGGGCGATCACGCGGGAGTCTTACGCCACGCTGGCGGGAACCGCGTGCGATTGGCTCGTCAACGCGAACGGCAACGCGCGCAAGTATCTCGCCGCCGAGCGTCCCGTCGATGAGTTCGACCGCTCGGTACGCTCCGTGCGCGCTTCATTGCGCGATTTCGATGCCGGCGGCTACATCCTATTGTCGTCGTGCGACGTCTATCCGGACGTTAGCCGACCGGAAACGACGCGCGAGGAGGCACCGATCGACGTCGCCACCCAGACGCCGTACGGTTTTCACAAGTACCTGGCGGAGCTGTGCGTGCGGCACGACGCGAAACGCTGGCTGGTCTTCCGCGGCGGGGGCTTCGTCGGCCCGGGGCTGCGCAAGAACGCGGTATACGACGTCTTGCACGGCGGCCCGCTGTGGGTCGATCCGGCGAGCGAATTCCAATACCTTGAGACGGACGCCGCCGCCGACATCGTGCTCGACGTCGCGGCCGCCGGGGTGACGAACGAGGTCTTCAACCTCTGCGCGCGCGGCGTCGTTTCCGTCACCGACGTGATAACGATGGCGGGGCGAACCGTCGCTGCCCGGCCCGGTAGCCCGCGCGTACGTTGCGAGATCGATCTCGACAAGCTCGCCGCGCGCATCGCGGTACCCGAGACGCGCGACACCGTCGCGTCATTTCTGCGCGGCGCCCTGGCAGGGAGGAAGACGTGAGCGCGCGCCGCGTCGTCGTTACCGGCGCGACCGGGTTCCTCGGCCGCCACGTCACGCCCGTGCTGGAAGCCCGGTACGGCCGCGATGCGGTCGTGGGCGTCTCGCGGCGGCAGTACGACCTGACCGATCCGGCGCGCGCGCGGGCCCTGTTCGCCGAGCTGCGCCCGCACGTCGTCGTCCACCTCGCCGGCTACGTCGGCGGCATCGAGGCGAATCGCACCTGGCCGGCCGACTTCCTGCATCGCAATCTGCTCTTCGTCGGCAACGTCTTCCAAGCGGCGGCGGAGCACGGGATCGACAAGCTCGTGTACACCATGGGCGGGTGCAGCTATCCGGCGACGGCCGCTTCGCCGATCGACGAGTCTCAGATGTGGGCCGGTTACCCGCAGCCGGACAGCGCCGCCTACGCGACGGCGAAGAAGATGGGCATCGTCGCCGCGGAGGCCTACCGGCAGCAGTACGGTCTCCGTTCGGTCGTCCTCGTGCCCGGCAATCTCTACGGCGAGCACGACAACTTCCGCGCGCGCGAGTCGCACGTGATCCCGGCGCTCATTCGGCGGTTCGACGAAGCCGCGCAGGACGGATCGCCGGCGGTCACCGTGTGGGGAAACGGAACGGCGAAGCGCGACTTCGTCTACGCTGGCGACGTGGCCCGCCTCGTGCCGTTCTTCATCGACGGCGACGAGCCCGGACCGATCAATCTGTCCTCCGGCGTGCCGACCAGCGTGCGCACGCTGGCAGAGGAGATTCGCGCCGCGACTGGATTCCGTGGCGAGATCCGGTGGGACGTCTCCAAGCCGGAGGGGCAGAGCGTGAAGATCTTCGACGTCCGCCGCCTGCGGGCGCTGGGACTGTCCTGCGCGACGTCGTTGCGCGACGGGCTCGCCCACACGGTCGCATGGTACCGAGACGCGGTCGCGCGCGCGGAGCCGGCGCTACGTCGCTGAGGCGGTCGGGAACGGAAAATGGAGCGCGGAGCAAAGTCGCCGCGAACGAAACGACAGGGCGGGAGAAGGCGTGATTATCACCAGGACGCCGATGCGTGTGAGCTTCTTCGGCGGCGGAACCGATTATCCCGAGTACTTTGAGCGACACGGCGGCGCCGTGCTCGGCACCGCCATCGACAAGTGCGCCTATCATTCGGTGACGCGGTTCTACTCGGGACTGTTCGATTACTCGATTCGCATCGCCTACCGCGAGGTCGAGTGCGTCAAGCGCGTCGAGGACATCCGGCACGATCCGTTCCGCGAGTGCCTGCGATATTGCGGGGTCGAACGCGACATCGAAGTCGGCTATTCGGCCGAGCTGCCGGGGTTCACGGGGCTGGGGTCTTCGGCGACGTTCGTCGTCGGCTTGCTCAACGCTTTGCACGCCTACCGCGGTCGGTTCGTGGCGCCGCTCGAGCTCGCCCACCAGGCGATCGAGATCGAGCGCGACATTCTGAAGGATCCCGTCGGTTGCCAGGACCAAACCTTCGCCGCGGTCGGCGGGCTGAACCTGATCGAGTTCCGCGGCAAACGGGAGATCGTCGTCCACCGCGTCTGCGTGTCCGATGCGCGGCGACGGGAGCTCGAGGCGCATTTGATGATCTTCTATACGGGGATCCAACGGCGATCCGCGTCGGTCACGAAGGGGCAGATCGCGCGGGTCTCCGAGAACGGCGACCGCCTCGCGCGCATGCGCGCGATCGTCGACGAAGGGCACCGCGTGCTCACCGGCAGCGGGCCATTGTCGGCGTTTGGCGCGCTGTTGCACGAGAGCTGGCGGTTGAAGGCCGAGTTGGACGCCGGCGTGGCCGACGAAAATCTCTGGTCGCTTTACAGCGCCGGGCTCGAAGCCGGGGCGCTGGGCGGGAAGCTGCTCGGCGCCGGCGGCGGCGGATTCCTCCTGTTCTTTGTTCCGCCGGAGCGGCGTGAGGCGGTGCGGGCGCGGCTGGCGCGGTTGCCGGAGATCTCTGTCTCGATCAACGCGCCCGGCAGCCAGGTGATCCACGCGTGAGCGTGCTCGTCGACCGCATCCGATCTCGATTGGAGCACGCGCGACTTGTCGCAGAAGCGCTCGCTTCGCAGTCGGCCGAGATCGCAGCCGTCGCCGCCGTTTGGACGGACGCGCTGCGCGAAGGCCGCACCCTGTTCCTGTTCGGCAACGGCGGCAGCGCAGCCGACGCCCAGCACATCGCCGGCGAGCTGGTCGGCCGCTATCTACGAGAGCGCGACGCGCTGCCGGCGATCGCCCTGACGACGAACGGCCCGATCCTCACCGCCATCGGCAACGACTACGGCTTCGAGCACGTCTTCGCGCGTCAGATCCGCGCGCTCGGACGACCGGGCGACGTCGCGGTCGGGTTGTCGACGAGCGGCGCATCCGCGAACGTGATCGCGGCGATCCGCGAGGCGCACGCCCGAGGGCTCGCGACGGTCGGACTGACCGGAGCCCTCGGCGGTCCGCTGGCCGACCTCGCGGACTGTGCCATTCGGGTGCCGGCACGGGAGACGCCGCGCATCCAGGAAGCTCACCTCCTCATCGGGCACATTCTCTGCGAGCTCGTCGAGCAAGCCCTGTTCCCGGACGTCCATGCCCGTGCCTAGCACCGCGTTCGTCGATCGCGACGGCGTGATCAATCACAAAGCCGAGGACGGGTACTACGTGAAATCGTGGTCCGAATTCGCGTTCCTTCCCGGCGCGATCGACGGCTTGCGCATCCTCCGCCGCGCTGGCTGCCGCGTCGTCATCGTGACGAATCAGCGAGGCGTCGCGCTGGGCCGCATGTCAGCCGCGGCGGTCGACGACATCCACGACCGGATGCGGGCGGTGCTGGCGCCGGCGGGCGCCGACGTCCATGCCGTCTACGTCTGCCCGCACGAAAAGGGAACTTGTGGGTGTCGCAAGCCAGACGTCGGGTTGTTCCTGCAGGCTCGGCGTGACGACCCGAAGATCGACTTTGAGGCCAGCGTCGTTATCGGGGACGCGTTGTCCGATCTCGAAGCCGGCCGGCGGCTCGGCATCCCCGGCGTGCTCATCGCCGGCGAGCGCGAGGTGGAGACTCGCCTTGCCGACGCGCGGGCGCGACGGCTGCCGATCGCGGCCGTGGCCGCCTCGCTGCGCGAGGCCGCGTTGCGCCTCGTCGGTGAAGAACGATAAGGATCGTCGTCACTCACGGCATCGTCGGGCGCGGCGGCGACGCGATTCAATTGCGGTCGATCACGGAGGCGTTTGCCGTCGTCGGTCACACGGTTCACGTCGTCGGTCCGCACGAGGTTGTCCCTTACGACTTTGGCGCGTCCTTGTCGGCGCGGGCCCGATCGTTGGTGCGCCGGCTGCCGTGGTGGGGCCGCGACGTGGTCGAGATCGGCTTTGGCATCGTCCATCTCGCGCGATTGTGCCGCCGCCTGCCCGCCTGTGACCTCGTCTTTCATCGCGCCGGAATCTACGACACTCTGGGCGTGCGGCTCGCCGACGCGGCCCGCGTACCGCTGATCGCCCACTTGGACGCGCCGTTCGCCGTCGAGCGCGCGTTCCACCGGAAAGGTCACTTCGCGATCCTCCACCGCCGGCGCATGCGCGCGTTGGGCGCGGCTGCGCGCTTGGTCGTCACCGTCTCGGAGTCCGCGGCCCAGTACTACGCCGCCTTGGGGATCCCGTCCGAGAAGATCGCCGTGATGCCGAATGGGATCCTCCGATCCTTGTTGGATCACGGCGCTCGCCTGGCCGCGAACCGCCCCGCGCTCTCCGAGCCGGACGCCGTGACCGTCGGATTTCTCGGCAGCCTCAGCCGCTGGCATCGCGTCGATCTGCTGTTCCAAGCGCTGCGCGATCTCGACACGCGGATTCGTTGCCGCATCGTCGGATACGGCGAAGACTACGAGCGCCTCCGGGGTGAGGCGGCGCGGCTCGGTCTCGACGGTCGCGTGACGTGGACCGGCCCGCTTCCGCACGAGCGCGCGTTTGCGGAGATCGCCGCGTTCGACGTCGCGGTGCTGCCGCACACGCTGGCGACGGGCGTGCCGATGAAGCTGTTCGAGTACGCGGCCCTGGCGCGCCCGATCATCGCGCCGGACCTGCCGAACCTGCGCGGGTTGTTCGCGACCGACGAGGTCGTGTTCACACCGCCGGGCGATCCGAAAGCGCTCGCCGCCGCGATCCGGACGCTGGTCGCGGACCCCGTCGTGGCGCGCGAGATGGCGGTGCGGGCGCAGCGTCGCGTCGAATGCTACTCGTTGGAGGCGATAGTACGCGACATGCTCGCCCGCGCCGGCCTGCGCCCCTAGACGCGAAGAGTGGCAGCGGTCGTTCGGCGCGAATCTCCGGCGTCGGTCGCGCGTCGCAGTCGGGCGCGGCCGGGCTCGCCGAAGATCCGTCGCGGAGGATTCGATACGCTTGACAACAGATCGCTGGGACGTCGTCGTCGTCGGCGCCGGGCCCGCCGGAGGCATGGCTGCCTGGACGGCGGCCGCCGCGGGCCTCCGCACGTTGCTGCTGGAGGAGCACCCGGAACCGGGAGCGCCGCCGCATTGCACGGGAAAGTTGTCCATCCACGCGTTCGCCGATTTGAGTTTGCCCGCGTCCTTTGCCCGCAACACCCTGCGAGCCGCGCGCATCTGCGCGCCGAGCGGAGTCGTCGCCGAGATCCGTAGGTCACGCGCCGACTCGCACGTCGTCGACCGTGACGCGTTCGATCGGTGGCTCACGGAGCGCGCCGTGGAAGCGGGGGCCGTCTTCGTCGGCGGGGCGCGAGCCAAGGCCGCCTCGTGGGACCGCGGCCTCATGCGCGTGGATGCCGACCGCGGGCGATCTTCGATGGCGTTGCGGGCCGCGGTCGTCATCGATGCCGAGGGTCCGCGGGCGCAGTTCGCGAACGCGTCCGGCATCGAGCCGCGCCGTCATCTCCTCGCCGGGTTGCAATACGAGATGGAAGGGCTCGATCTGGTCGACGATGACGGCGCCGAAGTATACGCCGGTCGCACGTGGGCGCCGGGCTTCTTTGCGTGGCTGATGCCGCTGGGCGGCGGGGCGGCGCGCATCGGTCTCGCGGTCGATCCGCGAGAAGCAACCGGGCCGCCCGTCCAATATCTCGATCGGTTGATCGCGGCCCATCCGATCGCGTCACGCCGCGCCTGCGGCGGTCGCGTCGTGCGCAAGCTCGCGGGGTCCATCCCGTTGCTCACGGGAGATCGACCGGCGTTTCGACCGGGATTCCTGTTGGCCGGCGACGCCGCCGGGCACGTCAAGGCGACGTCCGGGGGCGGCATTTACTATGCGCTGCTCGGCGGGCGGGTCGCCGCCGAAACGGCGGCGCGCGCGATCGGCGGCGACAAAGGCGCCTGGCGTGACTACGAGCGGCGCTGGCGGCGTCAATTCGGGCGCGAGGTCCGCTTCACCGCGCGCGTGCGTCGGGCCCTGGCGAGCATGACCGACGAGGATATGAACCGATTCGTCGGGACCGTGGCCGGCGACGACCGGCTGCGCCGGGCGATCGAGCGGCACGGCGACACACAATATCAGTCCCGGCTGTTCAACCCGGTGCTCGGCGCATCGCTGGCGCGGGCAGCGCGCGACCGCGCGTTCGCGGGCACGGCGACGCGCCTCATCGGCGCGATGATCCGCACGTACGTATCCGACTAGACGTCCGCCGACCGGTCGCCCCGCGCGCACAGAAAAGGCGCCGTGCAGGAGTCACGGGGCCTTTTCGTCAATCGACTGGCGTGGGTTGCGATGCGCCAAGATTGCGGGCCCAGCCGCGATAGCTCCAGTGGAATCCGAGCGTGACGATGACAAGCCCGATCACTGCCGCGAGCGCCGTCAGCGGACCTTCGAGGGCGAGGCGGGCGACGAAGATGACGCCGCAAAGCCCGGTCAGCGCGGTCAGCACGTAGATCGAAATCGCCGCCTGGCGCGCCGACTGACCTTCTCCCAGCAGCCGGTGCGGCAAATGGTCTTTCGCTGCCGAGGTCCTGATCTTGATCGGGTTACGGATGCCGCTTTCGTAGCGGCGGTAGTGGACGATGAGGAAGTCGACGACCGGCACCGCCATAATCAACAAGGGCACCGCGTGGACCGCGGGATTGCCTTTCGAGCCCAGCAAGGCAGCGCTCAACGCGCCGAGCACGAACCAGAGCATCAGGCTGCCCGTGTCGCTGAGGAAGATCCGCGCCGGCGCGAAGTTGTAGCGCAGGAATCCGAGGCAAGCGCCGGCGAGTGCGAGCGCGACGATCGCGACGCCGACCCGATCGTGCAACAGCGCCGGAACCACCGCGATCGCGATGGCGCTGATCGCGGTGGTTCCGGCGGCTACCCCGTCCGTCGAGTCTAAGCAGTTGAACGCGTTCGCGACGCCGACGATCCACGACACCGCCAGCGCTTCGCCGACGATCGGCTAAGGCAGGTTCGCGCGGAAGCCGCCGAGCACGACGATCGCGACGACGGCGATCGACTCGAGCGCAAACTTCGGCGCTCCCACGTTGCGAACGTCGTCGAACAAGCCGATGAGCCCGAACGCCGCGGCGCCGAACAGCAGCAGCGTCAGCTGAAGCGGGATCACCGGCTGCAAGAACAGGATCACCGGCTGCAAGAACAGGATCGTCGGCAGCGAGAACGCGATAAAGACCGCGAGCCCGCCGAGCAGAGGCGTCGGGCGCGTGCGGACCTTGCGCGCGTTAGGGACGTCAAGGATCCCGAGACGTGCGGCGAGCACACCGCACAGGGGCGTGACGACGAGACCTAACGCGAGCGCAACGAAGAAAACGACGGCGTGCGTTCCCATGCAAGAGCCTCCTGCTGTTCCTTCACGACCTCCGGCACCGCGGCCAGGATCCGTTTGACCTCGGTCTTCGTCAACGATGGGTAGATCGGGATCGACAGCGCTTCCCGCATGGCGCGCGTCGACTCGGGAATCGCGTCGGTTTCCAGGTACTGATCGAAGGCCCGGAAGACCGGCGGTTTGCTCTGGATGCCGCGAACGAGCAACCTGTCGATCGCCCGCGCCGCGTCGGGCACGCGCACGACGTAGCGGTAGTTCAAGCCGCGGAAGCTGAGATCGTAGAGCGCGGCCAATGTCTTGCGGCGGGCCAGGAACTGGGGCAGGCGGCGCAGCTGCTGGATCCGGAGCGCCGCTTGGAAGTCGGTCATTTTGTAGTTGAAGCGCATGCGGGCGATCGGACGGCCATCTTAGTCCAGCAGATCCCGCGTCCGCGGGAGGATGCCCGGGTCGTCGGCAAGCAGCATGCCGCCTTCGCCGGTCGTTATAACCTTCGTCGCGTAGAACGATCAGGCCGCGATCGTTCCCTTTTCGTTCGCTTGTCTTCTCGCGATCGGTCCCTACGAGCGTACTGTCGCGCCGGAGATCGCTTCGAGCACGGTCGCGGCGATCTCGTCGACTTGCTCTAGGCGGAGTCCGGTATACAGCGGAAGTCCCAATTGCTCCGACGCAATGCGTTCCACGACCGGGAAGCTGCCCGGTCCCAGTCCGAGCTTCGCGTGCACGGGCTGCAGATGCACCGGGGGAATGTAGCGAATGTGCGTCGCGATCCCACGCTCGCGCAGGGCGGCGCGCACGGCGTCCCGCTGCGGGACGCGGACGACGTAGTCCCGCCAGGTGTGCGTGCAGTCCGGCCGCACGATCGGCGCTCTCACCGGCGTGCCGGAGAACCGGGCTGCGTAGTGCGCGGCGAGCCCGTCACGCTCCGCCTGCCACGCCGCCAGATGCGGCAGCTTCACGCGCAGGATCGCGGCTTGCATCGCGTTCATCTGCACGAAGTAGCCTTCGCGCTCGAACCGCAGGCTGTTGGCGAGCGCCCGCTGCTCCGGCGGTAGATCGGTGAGCGAAGGGTACGATCCGACGCCGCGCAGCAGCCGAACCTCGTGCGCGATCGCTTCGTTGCGCGTCACGACCATGCCGCCGTCGCCGCCGCCGCTGATGACCTTGCCGACGCCGAAGCTCAGGCAGCCGACGTCGCCGATCAGACCGGTGAGCCGTCCACGGTACGTCGCCCCAAGGGACAGGCAAGCGTCCTCAATGACTCGGAGACCGCGGCGCTTCGCGATGTCGAGGATCGGATCCATGTCGGCGGGGTGACCGGCCAGGTGCACCGGAAAGATCGCCTTCGTCCGGGGCGTGATGCGCGCTTCGATGAGCGACGGATCGAGGTTCATCGTGTCGTCCTCGACGTCGCACAACACGAACCGCGCGCCGACGTGGCTGACGACCGACGTCGTCGTCAGATCCGAGTTCGGCGGCGTGATGACCTCGTCGCCGGGGCCGATGCCCATGCCGCGCAGAGCCAGCATCATCGCGGCGGTCCCGGATTGGACGGCGACCGCGATGCAGCCGCCGAGCAGGTCGCTGACGTCCTTTTCGAGATCGGGGATGACCGGCGGCCGCGGGCCGCGCGAATCGAGGAGGACGCCGCGGACCGCCGCTTCGATCTCCGGCAGGACGCGCTCGTTCTGGAAGCTGTCGTCGGACGTGGGAATCCGCATGGGTTCCTCCTAGAAGGTCTCGAAGTACGTGCGCAGCGTCGCGACGTCCCGGGTGACCATGACGCCGAGCTGCAGCAGCAGGCGCGCCTTCTGCGGGTTGAGGTCGCCGGCGGCGATCGTCTCGGGCATCGCGGCGTTGTCGTCGCTGAGGACGCGGCCGCTGCCGACCCGCGAGCTGCGCACGACGACCACGCCGCGATTCAGCGCTTTCTCGAGCGCCGTTCGCATCCCGGCCGGCGATCCGGCGCCGGCGGTCGCCGCGACGAGGCCGCGCGCGCCCAACGCGACGGCGGCGTCGATCAACGCGCCGTCGTCGAAGTGGTGGCCGTAGACGATGTCGACGCGCGGCCAGGCGCGCAGACCGGATACCGAAAACGGCGTCTCCATCGTGTGCGCGCGCTCCGGCCGATAGTGGAAGACGACACGATCGGCGTCGACGACGCCGATCGGGCCCCAGCTCGGCGAGCGAAAGGTGTGCAGCCGGAACGTGTTCGACTTCGTGACGTCGCGCGCCGAGTGGATCTCGTCGTTGAGCACGACGAGGACGCCGCGCCCGGCCGCTTCCTCGCTCGCGGCAGTGCGAACCGCCGCGACGACGTTGAGCGGACCGTCTGTGCTGAGCGCGGTTATCGGCCGCTGCGCGCCGACGACGATGACGGGCTTACGCGTCTTCAAAACCAGGTGGAGGAAGTACGCGGTTTCTTCGAGGACGTTTGTGCCGTGCACGAGGACGGCGCCGTCGACGCCGTCGTCCTCGAGAAGGTGCTGCAGTCGGGTCGCGACCGCGGTCCAGGCGTCGCCAGGGGACGGCTGCGGGTCGAGATTCGCCCAGTCCTCGTCCGGCTCGACGGTCGCGAACCGCGAAGCTTCGGGAACGCGCGCCAAGAGCTCGGCCGGATACAACGTTCGCAGCCCGCTGATCCGGCGATCGTACCGGGAGAAGTCGAGCGCGTCCTTGCCCTGCGCGGTCAACGTAGCGCCAACGGTCAGGAGTTTGATTCGTTTCATGGATGAAGAGGGGTTCGCAGGGACGGCGCGCGTCTCCTCCTTTCGTCGCGGCTGCCACCCGGCAACAGGGGCGCTGCGGCGCCGGTGCGACGATCTGGGTGGTGCTATGCCGGCGCCGCGGACGAGGTCTCGCGCGTCGTCGGGATCTCCAGCGCCCGCGGCCCCTCGTTGCAACAGAGGTCGACGATCGCGAGGTCGGCAATGAACCCTGATTTCGGGAACTGCTGCCGGTAGACCGGCGCCTGCCACGCTTGCATCTCGACGGATATGCAAGCGCCGGCGAGCAGCGCGTCGTCCATGTGGTTGCCGGCCGCGAAGTCGCCGCTGATATACGTGCTGGGGCCGAGGCGACCGAGAATCACCACGAGCCGCGGCGTCGCCCCGCCGGCGATGTCCATCTCCGAGCTGCGCACGACGCGCGTCGCGATGCTGAGCAACGCCAGCCAACCCTCGAGCATCGCGAGATTCAAGTCGACGAGCTTGTCCCAAGGCCGCTCGTAGACTTCGGCCATCGCGTCCCGAAAGGCAGCGAAGTAGGGGGCGCGCCCGTAGCAGGCGGCCAACGACTTCCAGTACTTCGTCCGCCAAATGTCGTCCGCGATCACCATGTCGACAATGCGATCGCCGAAGTGCTCGCGCACCGGCACCGTCAGGTACATCCAGCCTTTCGGGCCCTTGATCTTATTGCGGTTCTGTCAGCCGTTCTTGTTTTACTGGGCGTCGTCGAGCACCAAGAAGACGTCGCAGCGCGCGATCTTGTCGAAGTAGCGCAGCCAGGGGAGGTAATGCGGCTGATGGATCGCGACGCGCACTTTACTCGCCCGCGGCCACCGATCGCGGTCGATCGCCGGCGAAGTTGTTCTCGCGGCACCAGGCGATCGTGGGGCGCAAGCCGTCGTCGAGCGAAACTGTTGTGCGGTAGCCGAGGACCCGGCGGGCCTTCCGCAGATCGGGGACGCGGCGCAGCGTGTCCTCGAAGCGCTGTCCGTAGAAGTCCTCATAGGGCAGCAGCTTGATCTTGGACTGTGAGTGCGTCATCTCCTTGATCCGCGTCGCCAGGTGGAGAACGCGGACCTCCTGGTCGTTGCCCATGTTGAACGTTTCGCCGTCGGCCTCGCTCTTGTCGCCGGCCAGCATGACCCCACGGACGGTGTCATCGGCGTAGCAGAAGCAGCGCGTCTGCTACGCCGCCGTGAACGGTCAAAGGCTCGTTGTTCAGGGCATGATAGATGAAGCGGGCGACCACGGTGCGGTACCCGGCGCTGTGGTCGCGCGGTCCGTACGAGTTGAAGAAGCACAGGATCGTAACGGGTAACCCATTCGCGGCGTAGGTATAGGCGAAGTGCTCGCGCATCGTCTTCGAGGACGAGTAATTACAGCGTGTGACGGATATGGGGCCGAAAACGCGGTCGTCGTCTTCGGACAGCGGCACCTTCGTCGACTTCCCGTAGACTTCGGACGACGAGATCGTGACGACCTTCTTCCAGTTCCGGTAGGCCGCGCGCAGGATTTTCTCGATGCCGGCGTCGTCGACGCCCTCGTCAAGGGCGTCGACGACGCCGGCATCGAGAATCGTGTCATTGATGAAACGGAACTCCGGCCGGTTCAGGTTGTGCCCGATGTTGCCGACTCTGCCGGTTTCTATATGGTCCAGAACCGTAACCTGGTCGCCGCGCGTCAGCAGCGTATCCACGAGATGGGAACCGATGAATCCCGCCCCACCGGTCACGAGCGCGCGCATC
>VGFF01000039.1 GCA_016868955.1 Armatimonadota bacterium | reverse complement strand
CGGCGTCGCGATCGACTCCCTCGCCGACATGGAAGTCCTGCTCGAAGGCATCCCCTTGGACACGGTTTCGATCTCGATGACCATCAACGCCACGGCCAGCGTGCTGCTCGCCATGGTCATCGCGACCGCCGATCGGCAGGGGGTTCCCGTCGAGAAGCTCGAGGGCACGACGCAAAACGACATCCTCAAGGAGTACGTCGCCCGCGGCACCTACATATACCCGCCGCAGCCGTCGCTGCGTCTGATCACCGACATGTTCGCGTTCTGCGCTGATCGCCTGCCGCGCTGGAACCCCATCTCGATCTCCGGCTATCACATCCGCGAGGCCGGTTGCACCGCCGTCCAGGAGGTCGCGTTCACGCTCGCGAACGCGATCGCCTATGTGAAGGCGGCGATCGACCGCGGTTTGCCCGTTGACGCGTTCGCGCCGCGCCTGTCGTTCTTCTTCAACGCCCACACCCACTTCTTCGAGGAGATCGCGAAGTTCCGGGCCGCGCGCCGCTTGTGGGCGCGGATCATGCGGGACCGATTCGGCGCCGAGAACCCGCGATCGTGGATGCTGCGGTTCCACACGCAAACCGCCGGCGTCAGCCTGACGGCGCAGCAGATCGACAACAACGTCGTCCGCGTCGCCTTGGAGGCGCTGTCGGCCGTCCTCGGCGGAACGCAGTCCCTGCACACGAACGGCAAAGACGAGGCGCTGGCGTTGCCGACCGAGGAGTCGGCGCTGCTGGCGCTGCGCACGCAGCAGGTCATCGCCTACGAGACCGGTGCCGCGGACGTCGTCGACCCGTTGGGCGGATCGTACTTCGTGGAGTCCTTAACGAACGACATCGAGCGGCAAGCCGTGCGGCTCATCGAAACGATCGACGGCATGGGCGGCGTGCTGCCCGCGATCGAAGCCGGTTGGGTCCAGCGCGAGATCGCCGAGTCGGCCTACCGGGAGCAACAGGAGATCGAAGATAGGCAGCGGACGATCGTCGGCATCAATCGCTTCCAGGGCGACGGCATGCGGGCGACGCCGCGCATCTTGAAGGTCGATCCCACCACGACCGAACGACAGAAGCAGCGCGTCGTCGAGCTGCGCGCCCGGCGCGACGGCTCCGCCGTCGCCGAGGCCCTCGCGCGCTTTGGCCGCGCCGCGGCGGGAACCGACAACCTCATGCCGCACATCCTCGAGGCCGTGCGCGCGTACGCGACGATCGGCGAGATCTGCGACGTCTTGCGGGCGTCGTTCGGCGTCTATCAACCGCCCGTGACGATATGACGGCCACCGCCCTCGTCGACGCGGTCCGCGCGGGCGACCAACGGGCCGCGGCGCGTCTGATCACGATGCTGGAGAGCGGCCGCGCCGGCGCGCAGGACGCGTTGCGGGCGCTGCTGCCGTTCACCGGGCGGGCGCACATCGTCGGCGTGACGGGGCCTCCGGGCACCGGGAAGTCGACATTGACGGACGCGCTGACGAAGCGCCTGCGGCGCGAGGACAAACGCGTCGGCATCGTCGCCGTGGACCCGAGCAGTCCGTTCACCGGCGGCGCGATCCTCGGCGACCGCATCCGCCTGATGGGTCACAGCGAAGACCCGGGCGTCTTCATCCGATCGATGGCCTCGCGCGGCAGCGTCGGCGGCCTCAGCACCGCGACCGGTGACGCGGTCCGCGTCCTCGACGCCTTGGGCTGCGACGTCGTCATCATCGAGACCGTCGGTGCCGGGCAATCGGAGGTCGACGTCGTCAAGGCAGCGGACACCGTTGTCGTCGTAGCCGTACCGGGGCTCGGCGATTCCATCCAGGCGATAAAAGCGGGCCTGATGGAGATCGCCGATGTCTTCGCCGTGAACAAGTCGGACCGGCCCGAGGCCGATCGAACCGCCAACGAGATCAAAGCCATGCTCCGGTTGGTGCCGCGTCAGGACCCCTGGGAGCCGCCGATCGTCACGACGATCGCGACCGATGGGACGGGCGTCGATGAATTGCTCGGCGCCGTTCGTCGCCACCTCGCGCACTTGGCCACAGGGGGGCGGCTGGCGCGCCAGCGTGTCGAGCGGCGCCGGGCCGAGATCCTCCTCGCGCTCGAGGCGCGCATCCGCGAGGAAGCGCTGCGACTCGCGGAGTCGTCCGGCATCTTCCAAGATGTCGTGCGGCGGGCCGCGGCCGCTGAGCTGTCCCCGCGCGACGCCGCGGAGGAGATTCTGAGAGCGGGAGTGCGACGATGAATGAGTCGTCTTTGCCGGAGATCGCCGGCGCGCGTCTGCTCCACATCGGCATCGCGGTCCGGGACGCCGCGGCGGCGGCTCGCGCCTGGGCGGCCGTCGGTCTTGCCACCGCCCACATCGAGGAGGTTGCGGGCGAAGCGGTCCGGGTCGCGTTTCTGCCGGCGGGCGAAGCCGAGCTGGAGCTGCTCGAGCCGTTGTCGCCGGACAACGTGATCGCGAAGTTCATCGAGCGCCGCGGGGAGGGAATCCACCACATGGCGCTGCAGGTTCCGGACCTCGAGGCGGCGCTCGCGGCGGCCGCGCGGCAGGGCTACAACCAAGTTGGGAAGGGTGTTACGACGGGCGCGCGAGGGTCGCGCGTCGCCTTTCTCAGCCCGAAGGACTTCAATGGCGTCCTCGTCGAGCTGGTCGATCCGGCCCCTTGAGTTGCATAAACCCCGCTTTATATGTTAGAAACAAAGCCGATTAGGGAATAAATTCTCCATCACCGGTCCGCCGCGCCACTTCTCCTTCTTCGTACCCACCGGGGACCGTTCGACTCGGTGACACGCTTATGAATGCTAGACCTGGTTGGCTCCGGGCCTACCCCTGGAAAGTGCTCGTGTTGCTCTCGATCGTCGCCATCGTGAGCGTTGTCTACGTCTCGTCATTCAAGTCAGTGGCCGTGGAAGCGGACGGCGCCGTCGTCCGGTATCGTACGATGCGCGGTACGGTCGCCGACGTGCTGGCCGAACGCGGCGTCGTTGTCGGCGCCCGCGACGTCGTCCGGCCTGGTCTGGAGGCGCGTGTCGCCAGCGGTATGCAGGTCGTCGTCCACCGTGCCGTGCCGGTTACCTTGATCGCCGACGGACGGACCGCGCTCGTTCATACGATCCAAAAGACGGCGGCGGACTTCCTGCGGGAGCATGGCGTCGGCGTCGGCGCGCTGGATCGCATCCTGCCTTCACCGCGGACGGCGATCACGAAGGACATGAGGATCCGGGTCGTCCGGGTCAAGGAGCTCCGCGAAACCGTCGCGACCGTGATTCCGTTCAGCACCGTCCGCCGGAACGCCAACACCGTGTTTCGCGACAACATCGTCGTCGGGAGCCCCGGGTCCAATGGGCTCCTCCAGGAGACGTTCAAGGTCACCTACCAGGACGGCGTCGCCGTGAGCAGGCGCCTCGCGGCTCGGATCGTCGTGCGCGACGCGAATCCGAGGGTGTTGCTCGTCGGTACGCGGCGGTTGCTGGCGGCACGCGGTCATCGCTTCGAGGGCAAGGAGTATCTGCGCGTGGAAGCGACCGCCTACGCGCCGTTCCACGGGCCGGGCGTCAACGGCATCACGGCGACGGGGATGCGGGCCCAGCGTGGCGTCATCGCCGTCGACCCGACGTTGATCCCCCTGGGAGCGCGCGTCTACGTCGAGGGCTACGGGCACGCCATCGCGGCCGACACGGGCGGCGCGATCCGCGGGCGGCGGATCGACGTTTGCATGAACACACCCGGCGAGGCGTATCAGTGGGGTCGCCGCGCCGTGAAGATCTACCTGCTCCGAGACTGACCTGCGTACCGACGTCACGGCCGTCCTACGGCGGCATGGCATTCATCTGCAGAAGCGGCTCGGCCAGCACTATCTGGTCGAGCCGTCCTATTTTGACATGATCGTCGGTGCCGCCGACCTGTCGGCGGGCGACGCCGTGCTCGAAATTGGCGCCGGCATTGGAACGCTGACGACGCGCCTTGGCGCACGCGCCGGCCGCGTGTTGGCGGTCGAGATCGATCACGCCGTCATCCCCGCGCTGCGCGAAGCCGCGGCGGCCTTCCCGGCGATCGAGATCGTCGAGGCCGACGCGATGGGGCTCGATTTGGCCGCCCAGTTCCCCAGCGGCTACCGTCGGAAGGTCGTCAGCAATCTCCCGTATCAGATCGCCTCGCCGCTCGTCGTGCGTCTGTTGGAGACCGTGCCTGGCCTCGATCGGATGGTCGTGACGGTACAACGCGAGGTCGCGGAGCGCATGCAGGCGCGGCCCGGCACCGCCGCCTACGGACTGTTGTCGGTGCTCATCGCGCGCGCCGCCGAGGCGCGTATCCTGTGTCGCGTGCCACCCGGCGCGTTCTTCCCGCCGCCCCGTGTCGAGTCCGCGATCGTGCGAATCTCGCCGCACGCGCCGCCGGCGGTCGGCGATTCGGCGTTGCTGGACGCGCTGATCCGCGCGGCGTTCGCGCAGCGCCGCAAACAGCTGCGCAACGCCTGGTCCCGCTGGGACGGACCGAAAGGACGGCTTGCCGCCGCGGCCGCCACCGCTGGGGTCGACCTGCGAGCTCGTGGCGAGACACTGTCGCTGGAGGCATTCGTGGCGATGGCCCAGGCACTGGCCCGTGGAGCAACTGGCTAGCGCTCCGGCTCCGGTGGTCTTTTATTGATAAAGGCCGCGGAACTAGGGAAGGCCGCCTTCAACTCGCGCCCGCCATCCGCGATCGCCGGAGTCGACTGGCAAGCTCGTGGAGAGACGCTGTCGCGAGAGGCATCCCTGGCAGTGTGCCGTGCATAGTCCGGGGGGAAGGGCAGCGAGCACGATTCGGAGGCGGCCATCCGCTGACCAAGCACGTTCAAATTCGAAGGCCGCCGCAGCTGCAGTGCGCGCTGCCCTTCCCCCCGGATCGTCCCTGATGACTACCGGGGAAACTGCTCGCTACGGCGTATTCACGCGCCCACTGTTGGCGCGCGTCTCTTGTCTGGCTTGCCCGATGTGTCCAAAATCTCGGGCCGCGTAGACGGTGATGTCGGCAACCGGTTCGGCCCCGTTTGGGCCGCTCGGCGGCGCCGCCGAAACGACGCTTCCCGCGCCCAAGTAGTCGCGCAACGCACCCGCGTAGATTGGCTTGCCCCGCCGCTCAACGAACAACGACTTTCCGCTGACGCGCTCGCCGGCGGCGATCCGCGTGACGCGGAATCCGAGCGCTTGGATGCGCTCGCAGAGCAGCCGCGCCACGCCGGGAACGCCGCTCTCGTTGATGACCTCGACGGAGGTCTCCGCCGCAACGTCGGCCTTCAGTCCGTAGAACATGTCGAGCACCATGGCGCGGATCTCCGTCGGAACGGGCTCCCAGTAGATGGGGCCGAATCGCCCCGGCAGGGTCGTCGTCACGGCCGTGCTCCCGCCGCGGTTCTTCATGAACCACGCCAGCGCGAGCATCTCGTGCGGCCGCAGGTTCGTCTCGGTGCTGCGCGAGATCGCCTCGAGAACCTGCGGCGCCCGCCAGATGGTGTCGGGATCGCGCATGCGCGCGAACAGGGCCTGGATGACCTGCTGCTGGCGGCGCGCCCGCCCGATGTCGCCGAGCGCGTCGTGCCGGAAGCGCGCGTACGCCATCGCGTTGTGGCCGTCGAGACGCTGCCGGCCCTTTTTCAGATCGATCTCCAGACCGGCCCAGCTGTCGCGATAGTTCATGTCCTTCTCGACGTCCACGGTGACGTCCCCGACGGCGTCTATCAGCCGCGCGAACGAGTCGGCGCCGAGCTTCACATAATAGTGGACGCGGACCGGAACCAGGTCTTCCACTGCTGCGATCGTCATCCGCGTGCCGCCATAGGCGTAGGCGGCGTTGATCTTTTGGGTGCGGCGCCCGCGGATCTGCGCCCGCGTATCACGGGGAATGGACAGGAAGCCCGCGTAGCGACGATGCGGATCGAACGTCGCCAGGACCATGGTGTCCGACCGCGCGATCGTGAGCAGCCGCCGGCGTTCGTCCAAGGTCTGGTCGATGCCGATGATGAGGACGTTCACCCGATCCTTCAGCTGCAGCGGAAACGCGAAGCGGCCGCTCGTGGGGCGGGCGAGGACCGCGTCGCCGGCGCCGCTCGACGCGACCATGAGGACACTCCCCATCGTGCCCGCGAGAAATCCGCAAAACGCGAGGAAGACGACGACGATCGTCCACCGCGTCGCGGCCCACCAGCGCCACCGGCGGGGCGCCGGGGACGCCGCGGGCGTTTTGGTCTCCGGGGTTGGGAGTGCCGGCTGTGTGGCGTCTGCGGATGTGGCGCCAAGCCTGGTGGGAGCGTCCTCCGGCCCTTGCGCGCCGGAGTCGAGTTCGGTCATGAGGCCGCCTGCCTTTCGGGTACGTTCTGCGCTGCGTTGGAAGGCAACGGTCGCTGCGGCGTTTCTTGCAGCAGGATACCGCATCCGGCCGCGCGGTGACGACCGGATCTCCGACCCGGTCCGGCGCCGAAATCCGAGGTCACGTCGCGGGCGGAGCGGGACCGCGCGGAAGGAAGAGCGCGCGACGGGCGGCGAACCGACTGGCATGAGCATATCACCGGATCGGATTCGGGACGGCGGCGGATGGGAGGTCGAGGCGGGCTACGCGCGCGCGGCGCGGCGCGGCCGCCGCATCGAGGTGAGCGGGACGACCGCTAACGGGCCGAGCGGCACGGCGTTGCACCTTGGCGACACCGGCGCGCAAGCCCGCGCCGCCTTGGAACACGCGATTCGGTGCGTCGAGCGACTCGGAGGCAGGCGCGGCGACGTCGTGCGAACGCGTCTCTTCCTCGCGCCGACGGCGGATTGGCGGGCTGCGGCCGCTGCCCATCGGGACGTGATCGGCGACGTTGCGCCGGCGAATACGACGTTGTACGTCGGCGAATTGATTGGCGACGGCTTCCTCGTCGAGGTCGAGGTCGAGGCGGAGGTGCTGGACTGACGATTCGCACGAGCCTGCGCTTCAACAACGACGTCGACCTCGCGACCCTCGCGCGGATCGCCCGCGTCGCGGACGAGGCCGGCTTCGATCAGCTCTGGGTGTCCCACGACCTGTTCCTGCGCAGCGCGCCGGTGCTGTTGGCGGCGCTCGCGCCGCACACCCGGCGCATCGCACTGGGGACGTGCGTGTTGAATCCGTATTCCGCTCATCCGGCCGAGATCGCGATGACGGCCGCGACGCTGCAGGAGGTGACCGGCGGTCGTTTCCGACTTGGCCTCGCGGCGGGCGCGGAGGCGTTCCTGGGCTGGGCCGGGATTCCCCGGCCGGCGCCGCTCGCGCGCACGCGGGCCGCTGTGATCGCGATCCGGACGCTGCTCGAAGGCGGGCGCCCCCGGGACACAGCCGGCGCTGGGCCGGGCTGGGAGGATGGCGCGTACTTGCGTGTGCCGGCGGCGCCGACGCCGATCTATTTGGGCGCGATGAGCCCGCGCATGCTGGCGCTCGCCGGCGAGATCGCGAACGGCGCGCTGCCCCTGCTGTTTCCGCCCGAACATTATCCCGTCGCGGCTGCGCACATCGACGAGGGCCTGCGGACGGCGGGTCGGGACGTGTCCACATTCGATCTGCCGGCCTGCATCTGGTGCTCGATCGACGAGGACGGCGCCCGGGCCCGCCGCGCGATCGCCGAGAAGATCGCCTACTACGGGCCGTCGTTCTCGCCCTACCTCCTCGCGCGTGCTGGACTCTCGGTCTCGGATTTCGACGAGATCGAAGCGGCCATGCGGGCGGGCGACGAGGACGGGGCCGCGGCCAAGGTGACGCCGCGCATGTTGACCTTGGGGATCGCGGGTGCCGCGGAGGAAGTTCGGGCGCGGTGCGAGGGACTCTTGGCGATGGGCGCGCGCCACCTCTCGTTTGGCCCACCGCTCGGACCAGATCCGGTCCGGGCGGTCGAGGTGCTCGCGCGGGACGTCGTGCCGGCGTTGCGAAGCCGGGCATGAACTGTGGCGGGCCGACTGGCGACCACCCGTTCGGTAGGAGTCACGGCGCACTGCGTCCAACCAATCGATCGTGATCGGTTCAGAGCCGCGAACCTGTGGGGACGCGGACTCCCGCACGAAATCGAAGGGCTACCCGTGTCACGGCCGCGACGGGGAGCCCTTCTGATTTGTAGCGCGCCTTTCGGTTCATCGATCTGCACGTGGGGAGAGTGGACGCATTGAAAGAGCTTCGCCTGAACGCCTACGCGAAGATCAACCTCAGCTTGGACGTTCTTGCGCGACGCGATGACGGGTACCACGACATCGGAACGGTGATGCACACGATCGAGCTGCACGACACGTTGATCTTGCGCGAGACCGGACGCGGCATCTCGGTGCGGTGCGATCAGAAGTCGGTTCCGACGGATGTTCAGAACGTGGTCTTTCGCACGGCGCAGCTTCTGCAGGAGACGTACGGGCTCCAGCGCGATATCGAAATCGAGATCCAGAAGCACATTCCCACCGCGGCCGGGTTGGGCGGTGGCTCGGCGGACGCGGCGGTCGCGCTGCTCGGTCTGGCGCAGCTGTGGAAGCTGCGCATCGACCAGCAGACGTTGATGGAGCTGGCGGCGAAGCTGGGTTCGGACGTGCCGTTCTTCCTCGTTGGCGGCGCCGCGTTGGCGACGGGCCGCGGCGACAAGGTGGACTTTCTGCGCACGCTGCCGGCGACGTGGATCGTCCTCGCCTGCCCGGCGATCGAGGTCGCGACCGCCTGGGCGTACGGGCAACTGGACGTTAGCTCCATCCAAACGCGCCCGGACACGCCGGGCCTCGTCACGGCGCTGCGCAACGCCGATGTGAGCGGCGTCGCGGCCCGGCTCGCGAACGTCTTCGAGCCGTTGATCGTCGCCCATCACCCCGCGGTCGGCGAGGCGAAGGCGCGGCTCTTGGAAGCGAAGGCGCTCGGCGCTAGCTTGACGGGAACCGGACCGGTCGTCTTCGCGGTGTTCTCCGGCGAGACGGTGGCGCGCGACGCCGCGGCGGCGCTGGAGAAGGACTTCAACGGCCAAGTCGTGGTCACGCGCACGTTTCGCGAGCTCGAGCGATGACGGAAGCTCTCCGACCGCACGCGATCGTGCTCGCGGGCGGGCCCCATGAGCCGGCCTTGCCGGACGGCATCGCGAACAAGAGCTTCCTCGAGGTCGCCGGAAAGCCGCTCGTCGCGTGGGTGCTGGAAGCGCTGCGCGCCAGCCCGAGCATCGCGCGGATCGCGCTCGTCGCGCCGGCGTCTGCGCCGGCGTCGATACGGGCCGGCGCAGACGAGGTCATCGAAGAACGCGGCGACTTCTTGCAGAACATCCTCGCCGGGTTGGAAGCGGCGCGCGACGCCGAGTGGGCCCTGCTCTGCGCCGCTGACATCCCGTTGCTGACCCCGGCCGCGATTGCCGCTTTCCTCGACGCCTGCGCCGCGCGCGGCGGCGATCTGTTCTACGGCGCGGTGCGCAAGGAAGCGGTGCTGCGCGCGTTTCCGACGGCGCAGAAGACGTTCGTGAATCTCGTCGAGGGCGGCTTCGCCGGCGGCAGCCTCACCCTGACGCGCCCTGGAAACGTCGCCAAGATCCGGCCGCTCGTCGAGCAGGCGTTGGACGCGCGCAAGAATCCGGCGCGTCTCGCGAAGCTCGTCGGCGCGAAGTATGCGATGAAGTTCATGATGAACTGCCTCGGCATCGCCGACATCGAGACGCGTATGACGGAGCTGACCGGCCTCGTCGGGCGCGCCGTGCCGTTGGACCGGCCGGAGATCGCGCTCGATGTTGACATCGGCAAGCCCGGGAACCTGGCGCTCGTCGAAGCGGCGTTGCACGCGCGCGCGGGAGCCGATGGCGGGTAGGCGCAGACTTCGCCGCGGCGACCGCATGATCTGCCTTGCGGATCAGCTGCGCGCGAAGCCCTACTACGTGCACCCGCTCGGCGAGTTCGCGTCGACGCTCGGGGCGGCGAAGTCGACGATCAGCGAAGATCTGGCGGCCCTGCGCCTGACCTTCGAGCATTTCGGGCTCGGCCGCGTCGAAACGCTAGCCGGCGCGGCCGGCGGCGTGCGCTACGTGCCGCGACGCGACCCGTCCCGGATCCGCGTCGTCGCCGAGGAGCTGGCCGAGCGATTGCGCGCGCCGGGCCGGCTTTTGCCCGGTGGCTTCCTCTACACCACCGACTTGCTGTCGACGCCGTCGATCGCTGAACGCGTCGGCGAAGCATTCGCGACGTACTTCGCCGATCGCCGTCCCGATATCGTGTTGGCGATGGAGGTCAAGGGCATCCCGATCGCCCTGATGACGGCGCGCGCGTTCAACGTCCCGATTGTCGTCATTCGCCGTGCCGGCCGCGTCACCGAAGGGCCGGCGGTCACCGTCAACTACGTGTCGGCGTCGTCGCGGACCGTGCAGCAGATGGCGCTGCCGCTGCGCGCCGTGCGCGAGGGCCAGCGCGCCTTGTTCATCGATGACTTTCTGCGAGGCGGCGGCACGGCCCGCGGCGTCTTCGACTTGATGCGGGAGTTCCGTGCCGACGTCGTCGGCGTCGGGATGTTCATCGCCACGCGGGAGCCGGAGCGCAAGCTCGTCGAGGACGTCTTCTCCCTCCTGCGTTTCGAGGGCGCCGACGATCGCGGCAACGCGATCGTCCGGCCGAGCGAAGACGTCGCCGCGATCCACGCCGGCTGACCGCGACCGCGCCTTCGTTCGCGGCCGTCCATCCCGCCTTCTCGATCAACCGCCCCGCGGCCGGCCGCCGCGCGCCCGTGTTCGACGTGTGACCGGCGTTACAGCTCAACCGTCGACATGCGTTGACAATATAATGAGCGGAAGTTCATTATAAACAATCTCTCAGTAATCGAGACGGACGGCGAGACGCCTCGTGGCGGCGCGTCAAGCGGCAACGGGCGCGGGGAATGCACTCGGTCATGACGACGGATCGCCAGCGGAAGGGAACATCATGCCGAGATTGAGCCGCCCGGCGCGGCGAGCGCTGACGCAGGAGCGGCGCGCCCAGATCCTCGAGGCGGCCGAGAAGGTCTTCACTAAGCGCGGCTACCACGGAGCGACGGTCGGCGAGATCGCCGCTACGGCGCGACTAGCCGAAGGGACGCTCTACCTCTACTTCCCGAGCAAGCGGGACCTGCTGCTCGCCGTCTGGGAGCAGATCGCGTATTCGTCGTTCCTGCCGACGATCGACACGGGCTTCGCGGCCGCCGACGAGCAAGAGGCGATCGCGTTTCTCCTTCGCGATCGGCTGCAGTTTGTCCGCAATCATGGAGTCTTCCTGCGCTTGGTCATGCACCAGGCGGATCTCGATCCCGTCATCCGGCGCACGCTCAAGGAGCGGTTCGCGCACGTGCAGGACGTCATCCGTCAGCGCCTGCGCGGGCGGCCGGGGCGCGCCGTCCCCGAGGGAAAGATGCCGATCCTCATCCAAGCGGTCGGCGCGATGATAGTCGGATTCTGTCTCATGGAGCACAAGGAAAAATTGTCGATCTTTCATTCCCATTCTGTGGATACGATCGCACGGGTACTCGCCCAATTCGTGGTTCACGGGATGTCCGGCGGCCTCCGCGCCGTCCCCAACAAGAAAGGGGTTGCTCGATGATCCGCGCCGTCGCCCTTACGGTGGTCTGTGCACTCGTGGCGGCTTTTGCTGGAACCGGCCACGCGCAGGCGCCGCGAAGACTCTCGTTCGCCGATGCCGTCACGCAAGCGGCGCAGACGAACCTGGCGCTGCGGGCGGCGGGCTTCGACGTCGCGGTCGCGGAAGCGCAGCTGGCGCAAGCGCGCGGCGGCCAGGCGCCGCAGGTAAACGTCACCGGTTCGGTGTCGCGCATCCAGGAACGTCCGGGTCAGACGATCACGATTTCGGATCCGCCGATCGTCGTGACGCTTCCCGGGCCCGATCCGACTCAGGTGGCGTTGCGCCTGAGCGCACAGTACCCGCTGTACACCGGCGGCCGCGTGGAAGCGCAAATCGCTCTCGCCGAAGCGAACGTCCGCGGCGCGCGCGCGGTCCTGGCGCGCACGCAGCAGCAGGTCGTGTTGCAGGTCCAGCAGGCGTATCTCCTGGCGCTGCTCGCGCAGGAGCGAATCGCCGCCGCCAACCGAGCGCTCGAGCAAGCGAACGAAAGTCTGCGCGTTGCCCAAGCCCGAGTCCGTGCCGGCGCATCGCCGCAGTTCGACGTTCTGCAGGCCAAAGTCGCGGTCGCGAACGCGCAGGCCGACGTGGCGCGGGCCCAGGTCGCGACCCGGAACGCGCAGCAGGGGCTGGCGGCGGCGATCGGATTGCCCATCGATCAGCCGTTTGAGCTGACCGACGCGCTGGAGCCGCGCGCGGTGCCGGCGGCATTGCCGGGCGTGCTGGAGCGGGCGCTGCGCGAGCGGCCGGAGCTGGCGGAGATCCAGGCGAGGCAAGCGGCGGCGCGCGCCGGCGTGGATTTGGCGATCAGCGGGGCGCGCCCGACGTGGAGCCTCGCCGGCAACTACGACGTGTCGGGCGGGGCGAATGCCATCACCGGCACCTGGTCGCTGACGCTGGCGATGACGCTGAATCTCTACGATGGGGGCATCACGCGTGAGCGAGCGCGCGAAGCGGAGCTGCGCGTCGAGCAGCTCCGCGTGCTGGAAGCGCAGCAGCGCCAGCGGATCGAGCTCGATGTCCGTCAGGCGTGGAACGCGCTCGAGCAGTCGACGACGGAGCTGGCGGCCGCGAACGCGGCGGTGACGGCCGCGCGCGAGGCGGCGCACATCGCGCGCGTGCGTTTCGAGGCCGGCGTCGGGACGTCGTTGGAGCTGCTGCAGGCGCAAGCACAGCTCGCCGCCGCGGAGCTGAGCCTCGCGCAATCGCGATTCAACCAGAATCAAGCCCGCATCCAGTTGATCCTCGCCGCGGGCGGATCGTTGTAGGCCTGCCGCGGCGCGCCGCGGCACGAGACCGGGAAGGGTGATAAGTGACATGACGACCGGAGCAGCATCCCGCAGACGCTCCCCCTTGCTTTGGATCGCGCTCGCGATCGCGATGATCGGTGCTGGCCTTTTCATGCGGAGCATGGGTGGGCGCACCGCGGCGCCGAGCGCGCAGCGCAGCCCCGCTGTGAACACAGCGACGCCCGCGCAAGCGGCGGCGGCCGTTCCCGTGAGCGTCGCGACCGTCGCGACGCGCGACGTCCGGGCGATTGTGCGAGCGCCAGGATCGATTCAGGCGCCGCAAACCGTCAAAGTCACGTCGAAGATCCCAGGCCGCGTTACTTCCGTGCTGGTGCGCGAGGGCGATCGTGTGCGCCCTGGGCAAGCCGTGATTCTGCTGGACGCCTCCGACGCGCAGGCGCAGCTCGCGCAGGCGCGCGCCGGGTTGGCAGCGGCCATGGCTCGCGTGCCGCAGGCGCAGACGACAGCGGAGTGGACGAACGTGACGACGGAAGAGCAGATCCGTCAGGCGCGCGCCGCGGCGCAGGCCGCCGCGGCCCAGAGTCAGGCGACGGAATCGCAGCTGCAAGCCGCCCGCGCGAGCGTTGAAGCGGCGCGCGCGGGCATGGCCGCGGCGCAAGCCGGCAGCGTACGCGCCCAGAGCGACCTTGCGCGCGCCCAGTCGCTGGCGGCGCAGGGCGCGCTGTCAGCGCAACAAGTTGACGCCGCGCGAGCGGCGGCCGATGCGGCGGCGGCGCATCTCATCGCCGCGCAACAACAGGCCCAAGCCGCGCAACATCAGGCGCAAGCGGTCGAACAGCAGGTGCAGGCGCTGCGGCAGCAGACCGCCGGCGCTCGCGCCGCGGTCGCGAATCTGGAGGCGAACCGGCGTCTGGTGTCGGTGCGCCAGCAGGACGTCGAAGCCGCCCACGCTGCTGTCGCGCAAGCCCGCGCGTTCGTCCGTGCTGCTGAGATAAACGTCGCCAACACCGTGATTCGCGTTTCAGTACCCGGAACCGTCACCGCGCGAGATGTCGAGCCCGGCGAGATCATCGGCGCCGGCGTGCCGCCATCCGGCGTGCCGCTGCTGACCGTGGCGCAGATCGACGCGGTCGAGATGACGATGTACGTTTCGGAACTCGAGATCGCAATGGTTCGCCCGGGTCAACCCGCAACCATCGACGTCGATGCACTGCCGGGCCGGTCGTTCACCGGGACTGTTCGGGAGCTGGGCCAGGTCGCGAACCCGCGCGCGCGTACGTTCGAAGTAAAGGTCCTCCTCCCGAACCCGAACGGGACGCTGCGGCCGGGGATGTTCGGCCGCAGCGTCATCACGACGCGTCGGTTGCAGGGCGTAACGGTCGTGCCGCAGGATGCGCTGTCGTTCGAACAAGGCCGTCGCTACGTATTCGTCGTCGAGGGAGACAAGGCGAAGCGCCAACCCGTTGGGACTGGCGTGACGGATGGCGGCTTCGTTCAGGTCATGGGCCTTCCGGCCGGCACGCGCGTCATCGTGCAGGGCCAGAACCTGGTCCAGGACGGCTCGACTGTCGCCGTGCAGCCGTAGAAGGGAGGCGTCATGACGCTCACGCGGTTATCGATCCGGCGCCCCGTTCTCATCGCGATGGCGTGGCTGGCGCTCGGTGTGCTCGGGCTGCGGTTCTTGTCCGGCATGCCCGTCGAGCTGCTGCCGAACATCGGGTTTCCGACCCTGTCGATCCTCACGGTCTACCCCGGCGCCGGTCCGAAAGAGGTCGAGACGCTGATCACGAAGCCGATCGAGGACGCGGTCGGCGCCGTGCCGGGCATCGATTCGATCCAATCGTCCTCGCAAGAGGGCGTCTCGCTCGTCGTGGTTAGCTTCGTCCTCGGCACGAACCTCGACCGCGCGTCGGCCGACGCGCGCGAGAAACTCGACGCGATCCGCGCGACGCTGCCGCGGGACGCACGCCAGCCGTCGCTGCAACGGTTCAGCTTCGCGGCCGATCCGATTCTACGGTTGACCATGACGAGCGCGCGCTCATCGCAGCAGTTCCGCGACTTCGTCGATAACACGTTGAAGGCGCGCATCGATCAGATCTCCGGCGTCGCGAACGTCACGGTGATCGGCGGCGACCGCCGCGAAATCCAGGTCAACATCGACCGCGACCGGCTGCAGGCGTACGGCCTGGGGATCAACGTCGTGTCGCAGCTGCTCGTGGCCGAGAACCTGAACGTGCCCGCGGGGTCGATCAGCGAGGGGCGGCGGCAGTACTCGATCCGCGCGCTCGGCGAGTTCCGCAGCGTCGAGGAAATCCGAAATCTGCGCGTGGGCATGCCCGGTGGCGGCCAGGTGCGGCTCGGCGACTTCGCCGAAGTCGTCGACACGGTCTCGGAGCGGACGCAGATCAGCCGCTTGAACACCCATGAGAGCGTGGGCATCCAGATCCGCAAGACGAACGACGCGAACACGATCCGTGTCGTCGGCGCCGTCAAGGCCGAACTTGGGCGCATCGAGCGCGACTATCCCGAAGTGCGCGTAACGGTCGTCTACGACCAGTCGGTATTCGTGCGCGAGGCGATCAGCGACGTCTTCCTCGCGCTCGTGCTCGGCGCGTTGCTCGCGATCGTCATCGTCTGGCTGTTCCTGCCGGACGCGATCAGCACGTTCATCATCTCGTTGTCGCTGCCGACGTCGATGCTGACGTCGTTCATCGTTATCTCGTCGTTCGGCTTCACCTTGAACTTCTTCACGATGCTGGGGTTGTCGCTGGCGATCGGCGTCCTCATCGACGACTCGATCGTCGTGCTCGAGAACATCAACCGTCACATCGAGATGGGGGAGACGCCGACGGAAGCGGCGCTGAACGGCCGCGGCGAGATCGGCTTAGCGGCCGTCGCGATCACGCTCGTCGACGTCGTCGTGTTCGTGCCGATCGGCATCGCCAGCGGATTCATCGGCCAGCTGTTCCGGCCGTTCGCCCTGACGATCGCCTCCGTCAACGTGGTCTCGTTGTTCTCGGCGTTCACGTTGACGCCGATGCTCGCGGCGCGCTGGATGCGTCGGCGCACGAGCGCCGACGCGCACCGCACCGGGCTCGCCGAGCGGTTCGAGCGCGTGTACAAGAAGTGGGACAACGGGTATCGCGGCGTGCTGGCGTGGGCGCTCGGCCACCGCGCGATCGTCTTGGCGATCGGATTGGCGGCCGTGGTCGTTGTCTTCCCGTTGTCGAGCCGGCTGGGATTCGAGTTCATCAGCTCGCCCGACCAAGGCATCTTCGGCGTGACGATCGAGATGCCGGCGGGTACGAACATCGAGACGACGGACGCCGTCGCGAAGCTCGTCGAGAAGCAGCTCGCCGCCCGAACGGACGTCGAGGACGTCGTCACCGCTGTCGGCACGAAGAACCTGCAACAGAGCGGACCGCAGTTCGCGAACTTGATCGTCAAGCTCGTCGAAAAGCACCACCGCCAGCGCGACACGGAGATCATCCGCGAGCTGCAGAACGACCCGGCGGCGAATCGCGTGCCGGGCGCGAAGATCGTCTACGCGCCGCTCGGAGTCGGACCGCCCGGCGCCCCGCTGAACCTGCGCGTCTCCGGGTCGGATCTCGACGTGTTGACGCGCGTCGCGGCGCAGATCTCCGATAAGGTACGCGCCGTGCCGGGCACGCGTAATGTCGACGTCAGCACGCGGATCGGGCGTCCCGAGCTGCAGATCGTGGTGGATCGCGTTCGCGCCGCCGAAGTCGGGCTGACGACGGGCCAGATCACGGGCGTGCTGCGGTCATCGATCGAGGGCAACACGGACGCGAAGTTCCGCAGCGGCGGCGAGGAGTACAATATCCGGCTGCGCATGTTCGACCGCGGGAGCAAGCTCGACACGCAGGACGTGCCGGACGTGCTCATCGGCTCGGTCGGCGGGCAGCCGATCTACGTGCGCGACGTCACCCGGATCCTCAACCGCACCGGTCCGACGCAAATCGACCGGCTCGATCGACAGCGCGTCGTCGACGTGACCGGCTACATCCAGGCCGGGTTCGTCTCCGGCAACGTCGTCGCGGCGGCGCAACGCGCCGCGAGGGAGGTCCCGCTTCCGCCCGGCGTGCGCTGGACGGCGGCGGGCGAAGCGGAGTTCCTGCGCGAGTCCGGCGAGACGTTCGCGATCGCGCTCTTGCTCGGCATCGTGCTCGTATACATTCTCCTGGCGGCGTTGTTCGAGAGCATGTTCACGCCGCTGGCGATCATGCTGATGCTGCCGACGGCGCTCGTCGGAGGTATCCTGGCGCTGCTCGTGACCGGCAAGACGCTGTCGATGATCAGCGCGATCGGGTTCGTCCTGCTCACCGGATTGGTGATGAAGAACTCGATCCTCGTGATCGACTTCACGAACACCCTGCGGGCGCGCGGCCGGTCGCGGTTGGACGCGTTGCTGGAAGCGGGCCCGACGCGGTTGCGACCGGTCCTGATGACGACCCTCGCGGTCATCCTCGGAAGCTTGCCGACAGCCTGGGAGTTCGGCGAGGGCGCCGAGCTGCGGTCCCCGCTGGCGATCGCGGTCATCGGCGGCATGATCTGGTCGGCGTGGCTGACGCTGCTCGTCATTCCGGTGATGT
>VGFF01000038.1 GCA_016868955.1 Armatimonadota bacterium | reverse complement strand
GCGGACGACGTCCCATCCATCGTATCGTTGTTCTGCATGCAGCACGAACGCGCGACGCGCGCGGTCGCGTCCAACGGGCCCGAGGCCGGGGAGAACGTGTGACGCGGCCAACGGCGGATCTGCGCAACCGCTACGCCGATCCTTACGAGGCTTACTCGGAGGCCCTGCGCGGGCTGACGACTATCGCCGTCGTCGGGCTCTCGGATAAGCACCACCGCACGAGCTACGAGGTCGCGTCCTATCTCCAAAACCGAGGTTATCGGATCGCTCCCGTCAATCCGAACATCACGTCCAGCCTCGGAGAATCCGCCCACGCCAAGGTGACGCACATTCCGCACCCGGTCGACATCGTATTGATCTTTCGGCGATCCGAGGCCGTACCACCGGTCATCGACGACGCGATCGCGCACGGCGCGAAGCTCATTTGGATGCAGTCTGGCATTCACCATGAAGCGGCGGCGCAGGCCGCGACCGCGGCCGGTATCCCCGTCGTGATGGATGCTTGCTTGATGGTCGCCCATCGTGTGCTCACCGCGCGCGGCCACTTGCCGCCAACGGCTTCCTGACCCCGAACCTGGGGGTTGCGATTCATCTGGGCATGATCGGTCTCGGAAGGATGGGCGCGAACATGGCAACGCGGCTCGGTCGCGGCGGGCACACGGTGGTCGGGTACGATCCGTCCGCGGACGCTCGTGCTCGGCACGCCGCGCAAGGCGGCCGAGTCGTCGATACGATCCCGGAGGTCGTCGCCGCGCTGCCCGCGCCACGGGTCGTTTGGATCATGGTGCCATCCGGCGCGCCCGTGGACGAGACCATCGGCGCGCTGCGAACAGCCCTCACGCGAGGCGACACGATCATCGACGGCGGAAACTCGAACTACAAGGATTCGCGGCGACCGCACGACGCGCTCGCCGAGGCCGGCATGCACTTCATCGACGTCGGCACGAGCGGTGGCGTATGGGGATTGGGAAATGGGTATTTCCTCATGGTGGGCGGAGAGGAGGAAGCGGTACGAGCGCTGCGGCCACGGCGTGGGCAACCTCTACGTCGCCAGCAGCTCCGTCTTTCCGACCTCCGGCGCCGGCATCCCGACGACGATCGTCGCGCTCGCGATCCGGCTCGCCGACCGGCTACGGAGGCGGTTGAGCGGCTGACGTCTCGATGCCCGGCGCCGGTGGCGATGACCACGCGCCCGCGTCGGGGCGCACGTGGACGTCGCGCGTCAGGACGGCGAACGAAATCCCCGCGTCCGCGAACCGACGCAGGATCTCGAGGTTTATCGCCTGCTGCGCGTCCATATAGGCCATGTAGTCGGCCGTGCGGACGAAGTACACGACCTCGTAGCGCAGCGCCCACTCTCCGAATTCGCGCAGGTGCGCACGGTCGAACCGCGCCAGAGGCTGCGCTTCCACGACGTCGCGGAGTAAGCCCGGAATCTCCGCCGCTTGCGCCGCGGGTGTTTGAAACGGCACCGAGAGCAGGAAAACGACGCGTCGCTCGTCCATCCGCTTGTAGTTGCGGATGCGGCTCGCCAGCAGATCCCCGTTGGGCACGATGACCGGCTCGCCGCGTACGCTTCGGATCCGCGTCGTCTTCAATCCGACGCATTCGACGACGCCGTCGACGTCGCCGACGACGATCGCGTCACCGACCTCGAAGGGCCGATCCAACACGATCGATAAGGACGCGAACAGGTCCTTGAGAATGTTCTGGACGGCGAGCGCGACGGCGATTCCGCCGATGCCAAGGCCGGCGACGAGCGTGGTGACTTGGACGCTCAAATTGTCGAGCACGAGCAGCGCGATCGCCGCCCAAAGAAGGAGCCGCCCGACATAGCCGATGACCGACAGGGACGTCACGGCCGCCGGGTCGACCGCGCGCCGATGCAGCGTCGTTCGTTCGATCCACCACGAGAACCAGCCGCTCGCCCACAGTCCGATCTGAAGGAGAAGAGCCGTCACCGCGACGCCCTCGAAGACGTCGTGCCAGGTCCGTGGCAGCTCGAGGGCGAGCGAGCCCGCCTAGACGGACAGCGCGACGAGGACGAGCCAAGTCCGATGCAGCAGGCGGGCGACGAGGTCGGCGATGCCGGGATCCTCGGCGCGCAGGGAACGCCGCAGCGCGCCCAAGAGAAGCCGCCGCGCCAGCAGCAGCGCCACGAAGGTTCCGGCGGCGACCGCGAGCGCCGATCCCCACGCCCACTGCAGGTTTCCGAGGAACGCGCCCCAGAAGCCTTCGTTGCTCATTTCACGCAAGACCGTAGCGTATAGGTCCACGCCTCGCCCTCGAGCAAGACGACGCCATCCTGATTCCGTACCTCGAACCGCATCTGGCAAACCGGCTTGTCGGATTTGAGGCTTACGATCTCGGCGCGCGCCGTCAAGGTATCTCCGACATAAGCAGGCGCGCGATAGGCCAGCGATTGGCTCATGAAAACAGTGCCGGGCCCTGGCAGGTCCATCGCGACGAGCGCGTTGAGGATCCCCGCCGTCACGCCCCCCTGCGCGACACGCCGGCCGAACCGGGTTGCGGCCGCGAACGCGTCGTCGAAATGCAGGGGGTTGTGGTCGCCCGTGATCTCCGCGTACAGCTGGAGGTCACGGTCGGTGACTTGCTTCGTGCGGACAGCCGATTGGCCGATCCGTAGCGCGAGTGGCCCGACGAGAGGCTCCGTGCTCATGGGGTCACCTCGTTTCGGGAGAAGCAGACGAGGAGCTTGGTGCCCCGGACGGGATTCGAACCCGTGTTACCGGCTTGAAAGGCCGGTGTCCTAGACCTGGCTAGACGACCGGGACACGCGACCAGAAGTATACCGCGCTGGACACCGGCCGCGAAGTCTGATCGGAAGCCGGCGGCCGATCACAGGATCCCCTTGACGATACCGCCGTCGACTTGCAGCGCGACGCCGGTGATGAACGACGCGCGTGGTGAGAGCAGGAACGTGACGGCGTCTGCGAACTCGGCGGGTTCGCCGAGCCGACCCAAGGGAATCTGATCCGTCCACAATCGCTTCTCGGCTTCCGCGTACGTGACCCCCATGCGGTCCGCGTAAGCTTGCGTAAGGGTCAGCAGGCGCTCCGTTGCGAATGGGCCGGGACAAACAGTGTTCAGCCGGATGCCGTGAGGACCCCACTCGTTCGCCAGCGTCTTGATCATGCCCGTGACGGCGAGACGCAGGGAATTCGACAGGATGAGCCCGTTCAGCGGCTGCTTGATCGTGAACGACGTGATCGCGACGACGCTGCCGCGGCTCGCCTGAAGGTAGGGGAGCGCGTTTCGCAGCAGGGCGCCCGCGCCGTGCACGAGCAGCCGCGACGCGTCCTCCCAGTCGCCGGCGCTCAATTCGACGAACGGCCGCGACGGCGGGCCGCCGCTGTTGGTGACGACGCCGTAGAGGCCGCCGAATCGATCGACAGTCGCCTCGACCACCCGCGCGACGTCGGCCGGATTCGTGACGTCTCCGGCGACCGAGATCGCTTCGCCGCCGGCGGCAACGACCGCCGCGGCCGCGTCGCTGAGCGCTCGCGCGGTGCGCGCGAACAACGCGACGCGCGCACCCTCGCGACCCAACCGCTCGGCGATGGCGCGGCCGAGTCCCTTACTCGCGCCGGCGACGATCACCGGCTTGTCCTTCAGCGCGAGATCCATGCGGGACTCTCTTCATCGCGATACGCGGCATCGTGCCGCAGCGCCACCGGTCGCAGGATCGCGTACACGGCCTCCGTCATCGGCACCGGCACGCCGTGCCGGCGCCCGAGCCGCGCCAGCGCGCCGTGCAGCGCCTCCAGCTCCATGCGCTCACCGTGCGCCAGGTCGTAGTGCAGCGACGTGTGCACTCCCGGCGGCAGACCGAGCGTGATCTCGGTGACGCGCGCGACGGTGTCGGCGGCGACATGCACGCCTTCGGCCGCGGCGACCGCGCAGACCTCTTTCGCCAAGCGCCGGAACATCGCCAGCGACTCCGGCACCAAGCGAAACGCACCGATCGGCAGCCGCGTCGTCGCGGTCAAGCCGGCTTGCGGAATGATCAAGGCGTACTTCTCCCAGAGGACCTTTCGGATGTCCGTCGCGACCTCCGCGGGAACGCTCGCGGCCTCGCACAACCTGAGCAGCCGCTCGACGCGCGGGGATCGCGTGCCGTCCATTTCGGCGAAGACCATGCGGCCAGGGCCGCCGGCGTGCGTCACGACGCCCGGGGCCGTGATCGTCGACAGAATGTAGCAGACGCCGCCGACGACGTAGCGGTCACCGATGACCGCGGCGATCGCCGCTTCGTTGTCGATGCCGTTCTGCAACGAGATCACGGCGGTCGCCTCGCCGGCGGCGCCGTCGCGCAGCAGCGGGCCGAGCCGCGCGGCGGCGTCTTGCGTGTCGTAGGATTTGACGCAGAACAAGACGACGTCGCAGGGACCGATCGTCGCCGGGTCGTCGCTGGCCGGCAGCGGCACCGTGAAGTCGCCGAGCACGCTGTTCACGCGCAGGCCGTCACGCCGCAACGCCTCGAGATGGGCGCCGCGCGCGATCAGGGAAACGTCGGCACCGGCGCGCGCCAGCCGCCCACCGAAGTACGCGCCCACGCCGCCGGCGCCGTAGACCGCGATCTTCACGAACGTTCGTGTGCCACGCCGCTACGCATGCTCACTTCGCGCGCGTCTCGAGGATCTTGACCGCCTGATCCATCAGCTGCTTGCGGCGTTCCACCAATCGCGCCGGATCGAAGCCGCCGGGACCTCCGGCTGTTGCCGGTCCCCCCGCGCCGCCGGGCGCTCCGCCCGCGGCGCGCTGCTGCTCGAATTGCCGCCGGCGCGCTTCGCGCATCGCGAGCAACGCGTCCTTCTGATTCTGCGTGAACACGCCCCAGATCTGCAGCGCGACGGCGTCGCCGGCCTCGCGATCCGCCATCTTCATGCCGCGCAGCACCTTCATCATCGGCAGGATCCGCTTCGCTTGATCTTTCCTGACCCGGTTGTCGGTCGTGCGCTCCAGTCCGATGACCGCGCCCGCGGAGCGGATGCCGGGATCGACTCGCCGCGGCCCCGTCCCGCTTGGCGCGCCTTGCTGCGCGTACAGGGGCGCGGCGGTCGCGAGCGCGAGCAACACGATCAACAGAATGCCGAGAAGCCGTCTCTCCATCCTTGCACCTCCGGAAATGTTCCTTGCCGTTCGGGGTCGGGGCAGCAATCTACTCGTACCGCAGAGCCTGTATTGGATCCAGCCGCGACGCGCGCGCGGCCGGATAGAACCCGAAGAAGATTCCGATCGCGGCGGCGGAGCCGCTGGCGAGTGCGATCGCCCACGTCGGCGTGACGAGCGGCCACCCGGTGGACGACGCCAGGGCACCGGACGCCGCGAACGCGAGCGCGATGCCGACGGCGCCGCCGGCGATGCTCAGGACGATCGCCTCGACGAGGAACTGCACGAGGATGTCGCGGCGCGTCGCGCCGATCGCCTTGCGGATGCCGATCTCGCGCGTCCGTTCCGTGACCGAGACGAGCATAATGTTCATGATCCCGATGCCGCCGACGATCAAGGAGACCGCCGCGATGCCCGTCAGCAGCATCGTGATCGTCTCGTTGACGCCTTGGAACGTGCGGACGAACTCCGCCTGGTTGCGGACGGTGAAGTCCGAGTCGGCCCCTTCCCGAATGCGGTGGCGCGTGCGCAGCAGCGCTTCCACCTGTCCCTGCACGTCCGCCATCCTCTCCGGATTCCGCACCTTCACGTAGATCGACCGCACGAAATCGACGCCGAACAGCCGCTTCTGCGCCGTCGACAGGGGGATCCAAACCGCGTCGTCGCGGTCGCTGAATCCCGTAGACCCCTTGCCTTCCATGACGCCGATCACCGTGAAGCTCAGGCGATTGATCCGGATCGTCTGGCCGACCGGGTCGGCATCGCCGAACAGATTGTCCTTTACCGTCTTGCCGATGACCACGACGCGCGCGCGACCGCGCATGTCCGCTTCCGTGAAGAAAGCGCCCGACTCGGGATTCCAATTCCGCACCGCCGGGAACGAAGGTGTCACGCCGGAGATGGTCGTGACGTCGTTCTGCGGCCCGAAGACGACCTGGCCGCTGCGTGAAAACTCAGCAGCGACGGCCTCGACGCCGGCGAGCGACTGCGCGATGGCCTCGGCGTCGGCGATCTTCAGCGTCTGCGCGGCGCCGCCGCCGGTGCTGATGCCGCCAGGCGCCGTGATCCGACCCGGAATGACGGTCAACAAGTTGGTGCCCAACGCGGAGAATTGGCGCTCGACGCTCTGGCGCGCGCCCGTGCCGATGCTGATCGTCGTGATGACCGCCGCGACACCGATGATGACGCCCAGCATCGTGAGGATGGACCGCAGCGGGTTGCCGCGCAGCGCGCGCAACGCGAGACGAAGGCTGGTGAGGATCATGCGCGTCCCTCCCCGCTCTCCCTGGCGTCCGGCGCGACGGGCCGGGGCACGAGACTCGATGGCGCCGGGCTTGTCGGCGCCGCGACAGCCGGCGGGTCGCCGGTGGTCGCGCGGTGCCGATCCAAGACGTCCGACTCGATGACGCCGTCCCGAAATCGCACGATGCGCTTCGCGTAGGCGGCGATGTCCGGCTCGTGCGTGATCAGCGCGATCGTGACCCCCTCGCGATTCAGGTGCTCGAAGATCCGCATGATCTCGATGCCGCGCTTCGTGTCCAGGTTGCCGGTCGGCTCGTCCGCGAGCAGGATCGAGGGGCGCATGACGAGCGCCCGCCCGATCGCGACGCGTTGCTGCTCCCCACCGGACAGCTGCGAAGGATGATGGAACGCCCGCTTCTCGAGGCCCACGGCCGCGAGCGCTTCCAGCGCGCGCGCGCGGCGGTCGCGGTCCCGCGAATAGACCATCGGTAGCTCGACGTTCTCGATCGCCGGCGTGCGCGGCAACAGGTTGAAGGACTGGAAGATGAATCCGATGCGGCGATTCCGCAAGCGCGCCAGCTCGGCATCGTTCATCGTCGTCACGTCCCGGCCATCGAACAGGAAGCGCCCGCTCGTCGGCCGGTCGAGCAAGCCGAGGATGTTCATCATCGTCGACTTTCCGGAGCCCGAGGGTCCGATGATGGCGACGAATTCGCCCTCCCGGATCTCGAGGCTGACGCCGCGGAGCGCGTGGACTTCCTCTCCGTCCATGCGGAAGACCTTGGTGACGTTCTCTAGGGCGATCAACACGGCGTCCGCCGTTACCGGCGCTGCGGGCTGGGACTGCGCTGGAAGTTGGGCAGGAACGGACTGCGCGGCTGACTGCCTTTGCCATCGGGCGCGCGGCGCGCTTCCCCGAGGTAAACCGTCTCCCCCTCGCGCGCGCCGCTCTTGATCTCCGTCAGGCGGCTATCGGTGCCGCCCACCTCGACGATGCGCGGCACCAGCTTGTCGTTCGTCGGGATCATCAACGCCCGCGCGTCCTCAGCGCCGCGGAGCGCTTCGTTGGGCACGAGCAAGACGTTGCGCCGCTCCATGAGCACGAACTCGGCGTCGACGGTCAGCCCGAGCCGCAACACCTTCTCCGGATCGCGAACGAGGCTCGTTACTTGATATTGGACGACGTTGTTGACGACTTGCGCGTTGGGAGAGACGGCCTGCACCGTGCCCTTCCACGCGCGGTTCGGCACGCCGTCGGCGCGAATCGTCACGGGCAGGCCAGGGCGGATCTGAGCGACGTCCGTCTCGTCGACCATGACCTTCGCGAGCAACGGCGCGTCGACCGCGATCGTGAAGACCGAGGTGCCGCCGCTGCCGAGGCTGCCGATGACGGTCTGCCCGACCTCGACGGCGCGCGCCGACACGATGCCGGCGACCGGCGCGCGGACGATCGTCTCCGCCAACCGCTGGCGCGCGTTCGCGAGGTTGTTGTGCGCGATCGTCACTTGCGCTTCCGCCTGCGCGACGTCGGCCGTCTTCGCCGAAGTCGCCAGTCGTCTGGCCCGCGCCGCCGCCAGGCTCGCCTCCGCCTGGCGTACGCTCGCGCGCGCCTCGGCGATTTGATCCTGCGTCGAGCCGGCGCGCAGCAGGTTCAGGCGCTCACCGGCGCTGCGCGCCTGGGCCTGGGCCGTGCGCAGCGCCGTCTCGCTCTGGTCAACCTGCGCCCGGGCGATGAATCCCTGCGCGAACAGCTGCTGATTCCGCTCGTGAGTGCGCTGCGCCAGCTCGGCTTCAGCTTGCGCGACGAGGACCGATTGCTCCGCTTGCGCAATCTCCTCGCGCCGCGTTCCCGCGTCCAGCTGCCGGAGCCGCGCCTGGGCGGCGAGAAGGCTGGCCTGCGCCTGCCGGATCGCGGCGTCGTCGGCCGCGCGATCGGCCGGCTGCTGCGCGCGTGCACGCGCAAGCTGCGCTTGCGCCGCGCCGAGGTTTCCCGCCGCCGCGCGCACGGCCGACTCCGAGTCCGGGTCGGAGATGCGGACGAGCACTTGATCCTTGACGACCCGATCGCCTTCGTTCGCGACGACGGCCGTCACGACGCCCGTCGCGCGCGACTTGACCTCGACCTGAGAAGACGGCCGGATCGATCCGGTCGCGTTTACGGTGACGATGAGATCGCCTCGCGTTACCTCGGTGGTGCGCCAAGCCGGCGCGCGCGTCTGCGCCTGCGTGTCCGGCTGTTGGCGCCACCATACGTAGGCACCGGCGCCGAGCACGACGAGGAGGAGGATCGCGATCCACAGGCGTTTGTTCATGTCGTCACCTTGGCCGTGAGGCCCGCGGGCGCCTAGGGCATCGGCGCCATTCCCAAGGCCCGCCGCAACACGATCGCCGTCGTATAACGATCGGCCGCGACCTGCAGCAGTGTCTGCTCGGCCTGCACCGCCTCGGTGCGCGCCGTCGTGATCTCGAGAATCGTGCTGACGCCGGCGGCGAAGCGTCCCTCGGAGACGCGCAATGCTTCGCGCGCGGCCGACGCCGCGCGTTCGGCGGCTTCGAGTCGCGCGTTGGCGGTCGCGTTCTGGAAGCGCGCGTTGATCGCTTCCTGACGAAGCGTGAGCCGCACCTGTTCCAGCAACGCACGCTGATTGTCCAATGTTCCCCGCGCCAGCTCGACGGCCGCGGCATTGCGTCCGCCTTCATAGATCGGAAGAGTCAGTGTGACGCTCGCGGTCAACCCCGCGACGATGATGCTCGATGTCGTCACGAAGACGTATGAGCCGTTGACGGTCGCTGTCACGGCGCCCTGCAGCATCGCCGTCGCCAAGCTCGCTTCGCTGGCACGGACGTCCGCTTGGGCGCGCCGCGCCTCGGGGCGTTCGTCCGCCCGCCGTGCCGCCTCCTCGGCGGATACGTCCACGAGCGGAATCGACGCCGGAAACGACACGCCGATCGGCGAAGCCGGATCGACCACGAGCAACGTGCGCAGATTCGTTCGCCGCACTTCGGTTTGCGTCTGCGCGTCGAGCAGATCGAATTCGGCGGTCGCGAGCTGAGACTCGGCCCGGAGCACGTCGGCGCGCGGCACTGTGCCGGCCGCGAACGCCGCCCGGGCTTGCTGCAGCTGCGTGCGCACTTGCGCCGCCGTTTGCTCCCGCACGCGGATGAGCTGCTCGCCGACGACGAGCGCCATGTACGTCTGGACCGTATTGAGCGCGACGTCATTGCGGGCGACAGCCAGGGCCAGGCGGGCGCTCTCGGCTTGCGCTTGGGCTTGCCGGAACTGCGCCTCCCGGATGCCGCCGTCGTAGACGAGGTGCGTCACGCCGGCGCTGACCGAGCCGGTGAGACTGTCCGACGTCGTCCGCAGCACGTTCGCGCCGGTGGAGCCGGACACCGTGACGGTCGGCTCGAACGACGCGCGCGCTGACAGCACGCGGGCTTCGTTCACGCGAACGTTCGCCGCCGCGGCGACGACCGCCGGATTGCGTTCGAGCGCGAGTTGCACCGCCTCGGCGATCGAGTAAGCCGACCGCTGCTGCGCAGCCGCCCCGGTCACGATCGATCCGCAAAGCAGCAGAGCCAAGAAGAGAACGATCACGCGCCGCATGCGCCCTCCACGGAAAGCCGTCGTCCAATCCCTTCCGCCGCAAACGCGCGGTATAGGGGATCCCCGGAGACCGCGTGAGGTACGGAACGATCGAACGAACGGCAGTTGGCTAGACGGCAAGTCGATACAAAAAGAATACACCATCGAGAACCGCAACTTCCTCGGTCGATTAGACGGGGTACTGCCGGAACCAAGTGAGCGTCTGCGCCCATGCCCGGTCGGCGGCGGCGCGGACGCTCACTTGGTTCCGGTGTCGTTGAAGAAAGCGTGATCAGCGCCTGTGAAAATTTCGATCTGGTGCCGGACGTTGTGGCGGCGCACCGCCTCGGTAACGGCCGGGACGCCCGCGTTGATCCGAGCGTCCTGCTCCGCGTACACTGCATACACCGCGGCGCGGATCTTGGCTACGTCCTCCAGCGGCGGATTCGGACCGCAGAACGGCGCCGCCGCAGAAGATCGCGGCACGGCACAGGAACTCGCGGCGGCTCAACTCGCCGTCGCGATACTCCTCGATCCACTCCTCGAGAACCTAGCGCTCGAGATCGTTCCACTGCGGGTGGGCGTCATGCCCGTCCGTCGGCCTCATCATGGTCTCGCTCCCAGGATCACCGGAATCTCCATCTGGCCTTCGCCGCGCGCGATCCGCAGCATGACACGCTGCCCCGGCTCGCGATCGCCGAGGATGTGCAGTAGGTCCTCCCACCGCGTCACCGGCCGTCCGTCGATGGCGACGATGACGTCGCCTAGCGGTCCGTCGAAGACGTCCGCGCGCAAGCCGGCGCGGTCGGCGGGACCGCCTTCCACGACCTGGAAGATGACCACGCCTTGCGGTACCGGGAAGCGGCGCGTCCGCACCATCTGGGGCTCCAACGTTCGGCCGGCGATGCCGATCCACGCGCGCTCGAAGCGGCCCCCGTCGGCGAGCACGTTGTAGACCGCACGGACGGCGGCGCTGGAGACCGCCAGACCCGTCCGCGCGCCGCCGGCGTCGAACGCGATCGCGACGACGACGCCTACGACCTGGCCGCGCGCGTTCACGAGCGGGCCGCCGGAGTTGCCGGGGGCCACGGCCGCCGAGAACCGGATCATGATCTCGGACGCGAGGCCGCCGGCGGTCTCCTGCAACGCGAGGACCTTGCCGGTGGACATCACGCGGGGCCGGCCGCCGGGGTTTCCGATCGCCGCGATCGGGTCGCCAGGCCGCAGCGTTGACGAGTCGGAGAACTCCAGCATCGGCAGCGGTTTGGTGACGTTGATCTTCAGCAACGCGAGATCGCGGCGCGCATCGTAGCCCGCGAGGCGCGCCTCCACCGGTTGACCGTCGCCCATGTCGACCATGATCCGGTCGGCGCCGCGCGCGACGTGCGCCGCCGTGATCAGCCATCCTGATGGATCGACCGCGAAAGCGCTACCGCTACCGCCGCTGCGGCCGGTTGTCACGCGCACGAGCCCGATCGCCGGAGCGATCCGGTCGTACACCGCCTGCGAATCGAGCTCCGCCGTCGCCGCGGCGGTCGCCGGCGGAGCGGCGGCTTGCGCGACCGAGGCGGACGGGTGGGCGCCGTTCGCGGTGACGAGCGCGAGGAGAACGAACAGCGGCGTGAACAACGAGCGACAGATCATGCGCATGATGGAGATCATCCTCCGATCGTTCTTCCCAGAGCGGGCGCCGCTAAGGCACCCGCTGTGCGACGAAACGGATCTCTATCTTCACGTCGTTCTCGGAACGCAGAACGCCGAAGATCGAGGGCGGTTGGAACCCGAAATCGGTCATCTTGACGTTCGCGGTCGCGGCGCCGGAGAGGCGGGCGCCGTCGAGCTTGAGCTGCGTCGCGAATACCGTTTCGCGCGCGACGTCACGGACCTTCAGCGAACCGATAATCGAAAACGCGATCTCCTCGCCGTCGTGAATGCGTTCCGGTAGACCGCGAATCGCTGTCGGCGAGAATGTCGCGTTGGGAAACCGCTCCGACTCGAGCCAGCGCGCGCGGATCGCGTTGTCGCGGCGCGCGCTGTCGGACGCGAGGCGACTGATGTCGACGACGATGGTGCCGACATGGCTCTCCGCCGGATTCGCCCGGTTCACGACGATCTCGCCGCGTACGATTTGGGTCGTGCCGACCGCGACGTGGAACCGGTTGTTGTCGTTGAGGAAGACCTCACCGACACGGTAGCCGACGGACGACTCCGCCGGGACGATTACGTAGCGCTCCGACGCCGGTGCCGGAAGCGCCGGCGTCGCGCCGAACGCCGCCGTCGCCATGAAAACGAGGACGAAGAACAGGCCGCGCGCCGACCGCAATCGAGGGTCAGGGCGTCTCGTCATCGAGTACTCATGAGTACGAGGTCGAAGGCGCCTTCGGTTTGGTTCGGCCGCGGATAGAACTGCGTCACCAAGGTTTGGTGGCCGTCATTGGTACGGCACGGCGACATTCGTTTCGATGCGATAGGCGCCGGCGCGGTCCGCGATCACGATGCCGCGGTGATCGTCGTCGCAGCGGCCGTTGGCGCTCGCGAGCCAGAATTCGACGCGCGCGCCCGGGATCGTCGCGCAGTCGGCGGCCGATCGTGCGACGCCCCGGAGGAAGTGGCCACGGCCGACGGAGGCGGGCAGCGGCGCGCCCGGCTTGTAGAACGGTCCGAGCGCGTCGGGCCGCGTCGGCGAACAGGTCGCCGGGCTCGCGGACACGATCGGTTGCGGGGCGGTCAATGCGAAGACGGCGGCGCACGCGACCGCGATGGGGATCACAATTGCTTGACGCGTCATCCTATCGCCTCCTCGCGCTACCTGGCGTCGGTCCTCTCTTCTCGTTCACCGCGCGCGATCGGCGGTTCCGCTCTCAGACTGCCTCGTTACTGTAACGATGCGGTCAATTGTTGTTTGCCCGCTCCGGCCGATCGGTACACGTCGGCAGCGGCGGACGAAGCCGTTTGGCGAAGTCCTCGAGACGCACGAGAACCTTCGCGTGGATCGAGGCCTCTGGGTACTTTCCATCCGCCTGCAGCACCCCCGCCGCCGTGCCGGTGAGGATCTCCAAGCCCTCGTCGATCGTGCGCACGGCCCAGACGTGGAACCGCCCGTCGCGCACGGCGGCGACGACATCTTCGCGCAACATGAGGTTCTGCGCGTTGCTGTGAGGGATCAGCACGCCTTGACGGCCCGTCAGCCCTTTCGCCTTACAGACGGCGTAGAATCCCTCGATCTTCTCGTTGACCCCGCCGATCGGCTGGACCTCGCCTCGTTGGTTCACCGACCCGGTGACGGCGATGCCTTGGTCGATCGGCACCTCGGACAGGGCGCTCAGCAGCGCGTACAGCTCCGTCGACGAGGCCGAATCGCCGTCGACTTCGGAATACGTCTGCTCGAACGTCAACGTCGCCGACAAGCTCAGCGCGCGGTGCAGCGCGTACTTGCCGCCGAGGTAGCCGCTAAGGATGAGCACGCCCTTGCTGTGGCTGGGGCCCGACTGGTTGATCTCGCGCTCGATGTTTACGACGCCGCGGGCGCCGACGAATGTCCGCGCCGTGATGCGGCACGGCCGCCCGAACGCGTAGTCGCCGAGCATCAGCACCGACAACCCGTTGATCTGGCCGGCCGTGCCGCCGTCGGTTTCGACCAGCAGCTGGCCGCGATCGAACATCTCTTGGATCTTCTCTTCAATCAGGCTGCTGCGGTGGATCTTCTCTTCCAGCGCCTTCTGGACGTGGCGCGCCGTCACGAGCGGTTCGCCCTCGCGCTGGGCCCAGGCGATCGCTTCCACGAGCAGGCTGCGGATCTCGGTGAAGCGTGTCGACAATCGGTCTTGCGCGTCGGCGAGACGGGCCGCATATTCGAGGATCTTCGCGACGGCGCTGCTGTCGCAATGGCATATGCCCGTCTCCGCGCACGTACCGCCGAGCATCAACGCGAACTTGCGGATCGTTTCCGGCGTTCGGGGCGTCACAGTGTCGAACTCGGCCTTGACACGGAACGTGGCGCGGAAGTCATCGTCGAAGCGGTGAAGGATCGCGTAGATGTCCGGCGTGGCGATGAGTATGACCTTCACCGAAAGCGGAATCGCCTCCGGGCGCAGCGTTGCCGTCGGGATGAGGCCGTATTGCTCCATGAGGTTCTCGATGCGCAGCTCGCGGCCGCGGAGCGCGCGCTTCAGCGCGTCGTAGGAGCCGGGCTGCGTCAGCACGTCCTTGGCGTGAACGAGGAAGTAGCCGGCGTTCGCGCGCAGCAGCGCGCCAGCCTTAATCATGCGGAAATCCGTGGAGTACGTGCCGAGCTCGCCGCGGTACTCGATCTTGCCGATGAGGTTGTAGTAGGTTGGGTTCGGCTCGAAGATCACCGGCGCGCCCGTCATGCCGCTGTTGTCGACGACGAGATTCACGGCGTATCGTTCCGCGGGACTGCGCCGCGCCGTCATTCCCGGAATCGGGATCGGCAGCTGCGGTTGCTGCGCGCTCTCCTCTTCCCGAAACGCGTCCAGATGCTCGATGACGTCTTCTTGAACCGCCGTCAGGTGATCGACGACTGGCGTCAGGTCCGCGTACTTCTGCTGCAGCCGCTCGATCGGCTCGCGGATCGCCGCCAATGCCGCGCTGCGCTCGAGGTTGACGACCGACTCTCGCGCTTCGCGCTCGATCGCGCGCATGCTGCGCACGACCTCCCCGATCTCCTCCTGGATCTCTCGGCTGGCCTGCTCGAGGCGGCTCTTCTCCTCATCAGTGAGCTTCTCGAACTCCTGCGGCTCCATCGGTTGACCGCTCGGCCCCAAGGGGGCCGTGGCGATGCCGGACGGTCCGCGCTGCACGAGGAATCCCTTGGTGCGGGCGGCCTGGTCGAGCTGTTGCAGGAGTTGATTCGCCTTCGATTCGAGCTGCTCGAGCACCTGACGCTTGCGCAGCTCGAAGTGCTCGCTGCTCAACACCTTGCGGATCGACTGGCGGATCTCCGACATGAGGCTGGCGACGGCCTGCACGAAGGCGTGTCCCTCGCCGGGCGGCAAGCTCAGCGCGCGCGGTTGATCCGGATTGTGGAAGTTGAAGACGTAGCACCAGTCCGGCGGGGTCGGGCTCTTGCGCGCGACCGCGCGCACCATCGCCATCGTGTGCTCGCGGCGGCCGGTGCCGCTCTGACCAACGACGACGATGTGGAATTCGGGCTGCTGGATCGACAGGCCGAAGTCGAGTGCGCGCACGGCGCGCTCCTGCCCCACAGTGTCGACGTCGACGGCGTTCAGATCCTGTGTCGTGACGAACGCAAGATCGTCGGGCCGGCACGTCCAGCGGAGCTGCTCCGGCGCGATCCGAAGCGTCGTGCGTAGATCGGTCATCGTCCCCTCCTCCTCGGGCATGGCAGGCGGCGCGCGCGCCACCCGGCCACCGTGGCCAAGGCGGAACGCCAGCGCGTCTTCAGTGTTTCTTTGGTTTGTCCGGCAACGCGATCGTGCCCAGCTGCCGTGATTGCCCAGACGGCCTGGTCTGCGGCACGCGCGGATGCGCGTTGAGGTCCAGGTTCAGCGCTTTTCCACACGCACAGTGGATGACGGCTTGATCAGCGGCGGAGATCCAGGTTCGCCCCTGGGATTCGGCGCGCCGGCGCGCGGCGTCGATCGCCCCGTCGGCGCGCTCGGAGGCGTCCTCGCGCTCACCTTGGTCGCGCGTGCCCTGCCCGTTCATCTGGTAGACGATTGACTTAGGGTAGTACACCGCGTACAACTTTCCGCAACGCCCGCAGGGGAAACTCAACACCAGCGCCATAGCCAACCTCCCGATACTCCATTGTATCGAAGCGGCCACGGGCGCCCGCGTCCGTCACGAGAGCTGGCCGTGCCACCACCGCAGTGCGCCCCACCGCCACGACAACCACAGCCACACGACGTGGATAGCGCCGCGCCGAATCGAGGACGCGAGCAACGGCACCGTGTACCGCAGCGCGCGGTCGCGCCAGCGGGCCTGCGGTCTGGACGCGCTCTCGCCGCGCATCCGGTGCGCGCCGCGGATGAGCCGGTACTTGGCAGCGAGCGTCGGCAGTAACCGGTAGACGGCGAGGAGCGCGTACCCGAACCGCACCGGCAACCGCAGCGTGAGGATCGCGCTGACGACGAACGTCGCCGGGTTCGTCGTCGCGAGGAACAGCAGCGAATAGGCCGCAAAGCAGAGTACGCGCGCCGCGAGCGCGGCACCCATCCAGGCGCCCGATTCGCTGAGTCGCAACGGGCCCCACGTGCACCATACCGCCCCTTCCGATCGTGCGAAGAACGCGTTCGCCCACCACAGGCCGAGCGCGATCAACAGCGCCGGCGCGAACCCCGCCAGCAACGGCAGCACGGGGACGCGACCGAGGACGATCGCGACGAGCACCGTGAACGCGAGCGCGAGCGTCGGGGTGACGGGGTCGAGCACGAACGTCAGCAGCAACGAAGTCACCGCGATCGTGACCGCCTTGACCGACGGATTCCAGGCGCCGAGCAGCGCCGGCGTTTCGTAGTGGGACAACAAGCGCTCCATCATCGGCGGGGCAGAACGGCGGTCAGCGCGTGGAGGGCGCGGACGGCGAACGGCCCATCCAGTCCGGCCACCGCCAGCGCCTCGTCATGCGAGGCGAGGTCCGTCAACGGCCCGGCATGCGCGACGCGGCCGCCGCCTAAGACGACGATCGAGCGCGCGCAACGCCAAACGGCTTCGAGATCGTGCGTGATCATCACGATCGTCAGGCCCGCCTCGTTGAGGGTGACTAACGACTCGAGGAGCCGCTCGTTCGTCCGCGCGTCCTGGCCGAACGTCGGTTCGTCGAGAATGAGCACCCGCGGCGGGGCGACGAGCACGGTGGCCACGCTCAAGCGCCGTTTCTGACCCTGGCTGAGGCGGTATGGGTGCGCGGCGGCGAACGGCCGCAGCTCCAGGGCGTCCAGCATCGCTTCGGCGCGCGCGCAGCGTATAGGCCACTTCGTCCAGCACCGTCTCGGAGACGAATTGGTGCTCTGGGTTCTGGAAGACGTACCCGACGTCTTGGGCAATTTCGACCGCTGCCAACGTGGCGACGTCGCGCCCGAATAGCCGCACGGATCCTCGTGGCGGATCGAGGATACCCGCGAGGTGCAGCGCGAGCGTCGTCTTCCCCGATCCGTTGCCGCCCACGATCGCGACGAAGTAGCGGGCAGGGACGCGCAGCGACACCTCGTCCAAGGCGGGCGCGTCGCCGCCAGCGTAAACGTAGGACAAGTGCGATACGGAGACGGCGGGCTCGGCCGCACTTTGCTCGGTCGCCGGCGGCGGGGCGCCGTCGTGCACCGAGCCAACGGAGACAGGCATGGGTGGACGCGGGGGCGGCAACGCGTCGAGAACCGCCCGCGCCTGCCCGATGTCGCCGCGCACCGCGTCGATCAAGTTCTCCAACGTGAGGATCGACGCCGGCAGACCCGCCGATCGCGCCAGACGGGTTGCCGGGGGCAGCCAGACGCCGAGCCGCTCCAGCTCGTCGGCCCGGTCGCCGCAGACGTCGCCGGGCGGCCCATCCGGGACGATGCCGCCGTGGGCGAGCACGACGACACGGTCGATCCACGAGACCACCTGCTCAAGCTTGTGCTCGACGATCACCATCGGATGTGGGAGCGTGCTCAGCCGCGCGAGGAACGCGCGCGTGGCCGCGGGATCGAGGTGCGCCGTCGGCTCGTCGAGCAGCAGCAGGCC